>CAZHUY010000051.1:2142-31746 GCA_964535465.1 uncultured Myxococcales bacterium | reverse complement strand
CACCGCGCAGGAGCCCATCGTGTTGCCCGCGCGCATCCCCCACCTGCTGGCCAACGGCTGCGCCGGCATCGCGGTGGGCATGGCCACCAACATTCCCCCCCACCACCTGGGCGAGGTGTGCGAGGCCGCGGTCGCGCTCATCGATGATCGCAAGCTGGAGACCAAGGATCTGCTCAAGTACATCAAGGGCCCGGATTTCCCCACGGGCGGGCAGATCACCAACGCGCGCAAGGAGCTGCGCGAGATCTACGAGACCGGCCAGGGCCCGGTGCGGGTGCGCGGCGAATGGAGGCTGGAGGAGAGCAAGCGCGGTCAGCAGATCGTCATCCACTCGATCCCCTACAACGTGTCCAAGGCCACGCTGGTCGAGGCCATCGCCCAGGTCATCCTGAGCAAGAAGCTGCCCATGCTCGTCGACGTACGCGACGAATCCACCGACGACGTGCGCGTGGTGCTCGAGGTGAAGTCCGGCAGCGATCCCGCGCTGGTCATGGCGTACCTGTACAAGCACACGCCGCTCGAGCTCTCTTTCCACGTCAACATGACGTGCCTGGTGCCCACCGAGAACCGCGAGGTGGCCGGGCCCATGCGCCTGAACCTGCAGGCCCTGCTGAGCGAGTTCCTGGATTTCCGCGAGGAGGTGGTCACCCGCCGCTTCGAGTTCGAGCTGGCCGAGCTGCGCCGGCGCATCCACATCTTGCAGGGCTTCGCCATCATCTTCGATGCGCTCGACGAGGCCATCCGCATCATCCGCAAGTCGGACGGCAAGGCCGACGCCGCGGTCAAGTTGCAGAAGCGCTTTGCTCTGGACGCCGAGCAGACCGACGCCATCCTGGAGTTGAAGCTGTACAAGCTGGCGCGGCTGGAGATCGACGCCATTCGCGAAGAGCTGGCGGCCAAGCGAGCGCGCGCCAAGGAGATCGAGGCCATCCTGGGCGACAAGCGCAAGCTGTGGAAGGTCATCCGCGCCGAGATCGCAGACATCGGCCAGCGTTTTGCCGAAAAGCGGCGCACCAAGATCGGCGGGGCAGGGGGCGAGGAGGTGGAGTTCCAGGCCGAGGACTTCATCATCGACGAGGAGGCCACGGTCATCCTGTCGCGCGACGGCTGGCTCAAGCGCGCACGCGAGGTGAAGGATCTGTCGAACACCCGTATGCGCGAGGGCGACGCCATGCTGGCCGCCCTACGCGGATCCACCAAGGACTTCGTGGCCATTTTGTCCAACCTGGGCAGCTGCTATGTCAGCCGCATCCACGACGTGCCGGCCTCCACCGGCTATGGCGAGCCGGTGCAGAAGCTGTACAACTTCCGCGACGGCGAGCACGTGGTGGCGGCCCTGGTGGTGACGGGCAGCGGGCCCTCGGCCATCCCGGCCGACACGCTGGCCCTGGCCGTGACCAAGCGGGGCTACGGCTTCCGCTTCAGCCTCGACCCGCACCGCGAGCTCTCCACGCGTTCGGGTCGCCGCTATGCCAAGGTGGCCGAGGGCGACGAGGTGGTGGGCGTGCTGCCGGTGCGGCCCAAGGATGTGTTGTGCGTGGTCTCGGCCTCGGCGCGCGCGCTGGTTTGCCCGGCCGACGAGGCGGTCGAGCTGGCCGGTCCGGGCCGCGGCGTGACCATCATCAAGCTGGACGACGACGACGCGGTCCTGGGCTTCGGCCTGGGCGTGCCCAAGGAAGACACCGTGATCATCGCCGAGACCGACGCTGGCAAGAAGTTGCCAGTGGGGCCGGGCCGCTACCACGTCACCGCGCGCGGGGGCAGGGGTCACACCCTGGCCCGCAAGTGCACCGTGGTGCGCGTGCTCTTCCCCGAGCCGCCGGCCCCTGAACAGCCGAAGTTGGTGAACTAGCCATGTCCTCCTCCTCCTACACATCAGAACACATCACGGTCCTGCAGGGCCTGGAGCCGGTGCGCCGGCGGCCCGGTATGTACATCGGGGGTACCGACAGCAAGGGCTACCATCACCTGTTATGGGAGATCGTCGACAACTCGGTCGACGAGGTCATCAACGGTTACGCCACCCACATCGAGGTGATCCTGCACAAGGATCACAAGTCCGCCACCGTGGTGGACAACGGCCGCGGCATCCCCATCGACATCAAGAAGGAGTTCAAGAAGTCGGCCTTGGAGCTGGTGCTGACCACTCTGCACGCGGGTGGCAAGTTCTCGGGCGGGCAGTACCAGTACTCGGGCGGTCTGCACGGGGTGGGCTCGTCAGTGGTCAACGCGCTGTCGGAAGAGATGGTGGCGCGGGTCAAGCGCGACGGCTTCGAGTGGGAGCAGCGCTACGCGCGCGGCGAGGCCACCAGCAAGCTCGGCAAGCGCGGCCCGGCGCGCGGCACGGGGACGACCATCTTCTTTCGCCCCGATCCGCAGATCTTCGGCAAGCAGGACTTTTCGTCGGACACCATCCGCTTCCGCCTGGAGGCCAAGACCTTCCTGCACAAGGGCCTCAAGATCACCTATCGTGACGAGGCCGCGGGCACCAGCGAGGTCCTGCAGCACGAGGGCGGCATCGCCGACTTCCTCACCAAGATCGTCACGGACCGAGGCAAGGCGCCCACCGTACCCCAGACCTTCTACTTTCAGCGCGACGACGGCATGCGCATCGAGTGCGCCCTGCAGTGGACCGAGGCCCACGACGAGACCCTGCGCAGCTATGTGAACGGCATCCCCACCACCCAGGGCGGGACGCACGAGCAAGGCTTTCGCGGCGCCATCGTCAAGGCCATGCGCTCGTTCCTCGACGATTCGGGGCTGGCGCCCAAGAACCTGAACCTGACCGCGGAGGACATCCGCGAGGGCGTGGTCGGGGTGCTCTCCATCTACCTGCACGATCCGCAGTTCCAGGGGCAGACCAAGGAGCGGCTGGGCAACCCCGAGGTTCAGGCCCAGGTCGATAACGCGATCCGTCCGGCGCTGGAGACCTTCCTGCACCACAACCGAACGGCAGGCGCCAGCATCGTGGAGCGCATCTCGCTGGCGGCCAAGGCCCGCGAAGCATCGCGCGCCGCAGCTCAGGCGGTCTCGCGCAAGACTGCGATTTCGCACCGGCTCAATCTGCCGGGCAAGCTGGCCGATTGCTCGTCCACCGACCCCGCCAAGAGCGAGCTGTTCATCGTGGAAGGCGACTCGGCCGGCGGCTCGGCCAAGCAGGGCCGCGAGCGCAAGTACCAGGCTATTCTGGCCCTGCGTGGCAAGGTCCTGAACGCCGAGCAAGCCACCCTGCAGAAGGTTCTGTCCAACAAGGAACTACAGGACGTCGTGTCGGCCCTGGGCTGCGGCGTGGGCGAGCAGTTCAATATTGATCGCCTGCGTTATCACAAAGTCATCTTCATGATGGACGCCGACTCGGACGGCCATCACATCGCCACCCTGCTTTTGACCTTCTTTTACCGGCACTTGCGCCCACTCATCGAGGGCAGCTTCGTCTACCTTGCCCAGCCGCCGTTGTTCCGTATCGACCACGGCAAGGAGACCCACTGGGCCCTGGACGAGCTCGACCGCGACCGCATCGTCGCCGGCCTGCCCAAGAACGCTCGACCCGAGATCATGCGTTTCAAGGGCTTGGGCGAAATGCAGCCCGAGGAGCTCAGCCGCACCACCCTGAACCCCGCCACCCGTCGCCTCCTGCGCGTGGCCGTGAGCGATGCCGCCGAAACCGACCGCGTCCTGACCGAGCTGATGGGCAAGGATGTCGAAGCCCGCTTCAAGTTCATCATGGAACACGCGGCTCAGGCGGATCTGGATCTGTAGCCGGCCGAGCCCAGCCTGACAACGCATCGTCTCCTGGAGGCGGGCGCGGCCGCTGCGTGCTTGGGCTCAATCGTCTGTCCGCGTAAACTCTCTGTGACGAAGGTCGATTGTTCTTGGCACCAATTGACCAGGAATATGCAAAGAGCGATTCTGGGTCTTGCCGCCTGCTCCATGAAGGAGCATGCGCTACTCTGTAGCGGTCGGGACGAGTCGTCTCTCTTAGATTCCTGTACGTTGTGCTCAGTCGGTTTCCGAAATGCGGAATGCCGCGCGCCTTTGATAGGAGGGGATCATGAATAGCAAGAGCATGCGCCGGGCCTGGTTGTTCGGACCCGTGCTCTCTTTGTCGGTCACGCTCGTCACCTGCAACACCGGACCGGTGCCCATGAGCAACACTCAAACCGGTGGCGGTGGAAGCGGAAGTGGAAGTGGGAGCGGAAGCGGCGAAGGAACGGGTGAGGGTACTGGCGACGGAACGGGTACGGGCACCGGCATCATCTCGGTTCCCAGCGGGACCAGCACCAGGACGTCCACCGGCACCGATGTCACTGAGAAGCAGGCCTGCGCGGTTTCGCGGAACGATGCCACCATGCAGGCCGACATCTTGCTGGTCCTCGATCGATCGTCGTCGATGCAAAACGCGATGGATACCGACGGCCGATGCGATACGGGCATGGGAGGCGGCGGCCGCAGGCGCGATGCAAGCGCGCCGACGACGACTTGCACGACCCGCTGGACTGCGGTGCAGGACACCCTCAAGCAGGTGCTCGACGGCTCGGCGGGCAGCATGAATTGGGGCCTGCTGATGTTCTCTACCCCCGGCCAAGGCAGCTGCCAGGTGGGCGACAAGGTGCAGGTGGAGGTTGGCTCCGGAAACGCAGACACGATTCTCGGCGAGATCAGCAAGGCTGGTACCGAAACCAGCACCCCCACGCGCCTGGCGATGAACGCGGGTGTGAAGTACCTGCAGACGTTGCAGGGCTCGGAGAGCAAAGTGATTCTCTTGGCCACCGACGGCCAGCCCAACTGCGGTGGTGATATCGAAGGTGGCGGAGGCGGAGGGGTCGGAGGTGATGACGTGGAGCCGACCAAGGAGGCCATCAAGGCCGCGGCCGACGCCGGTTACAAGGTCTACATCCTCGGCATCGGCCCCGAGACCAACTCGACGGTGCTCAATGACTTCGCCGCAGCGGGTGGAACCGCGATCAAGGACGTGGGCGGTGCCGGCAAGGACTACTTCGCCGCCCTCTCTGCCGACGAACTCACAAAGCATTTCGAGAGCATCGTCAGCTCCGTGGCGAGCTGCACGTTCAAGCTCTCCCCACCCAAGAGCGCCGACCTCTCCAACGTGGTGGTCGAGTTCGACGGGGACAGGAACAAGCGCGCCACACGCGACACCGAGCGAAAGAACGGATGGGACTTCACAACCGACGACCACACCGAGATCCAGATCTACGGGGAGTGGTGTGACGGCCTGATGAACGGGACCTACAAGACGGCCAAGGTGCTCATCGGCTGCAAGGACCAACCCATCCCGTAAGACCCATCAAGCGCAGCGACGGGCCGGTGTGCCAGCCAGGTGCTCCGGCCCGTTTTCTTTATCAGGCCTGCCTGTCTGCCCAAAGGCCTGGCGCCGTGGCCTCTATGGGATCGTCGGTCTGCGAAAATCCCCGGTGAAAGCGGTGGGGCCCCCGCGCCAATTGACGATTCAGGTGCAAAAGAGAGATTCTGTCTTTTGGCCTCCGCTGTAACCGCGCTACCCTGTAGCGGTGGGGTTGGCCCATGGCTCCCTGTCGTTCCTCCCCCACCGATTCTCCAAAATGCTGAAGCCGCGCCTTCGATAGGAGAAAAAATGTCCAGCAAGAGCCTGTGTCAGGCCTTCCTTTTCGGCCCCGTGCTCTCTCTCTCGGTCGCGCTCGCCTCGTGCAGCGGACCGGTGCCCGTGGGCACGAACTCACCTGGTGGAAGCGACAACGGAAGCGGATCGGGTTCAGGCTCTGGCAGCGGAGCGGGGGGCAGTGGCGTCATCTTGAATCCCGGCGCGACCAGCATCAGCACCTCTACCGACACCGAGATCACCGACCAGGAGAACTGCGGGGTCACCACCCACGACACGACCAGGCAACCAGCCAATCTCTTGCTGATCCTCGATCGCTCCGAATCGATGAAGAAGGCCATGGCCAGGGACCAGAACTGCACGGACGGGGACTGTCGTTGGCCCACCGTGAAGACCGTTCTGAGCACGGTCTTCGACTCTTCTGCCGATTCGGTGAGCTGGGGGCTGAAGCTGTATTCCACTCCCGGCCAAGGCGACTGTACCGTGAGCAGCGGTGCCGATGTTCCCATCGCGCCCGGTAGCACGAAGAGCATCAATGACAAGATCAACCAGACGACCCCTGGCGGGAACACCCCGACGCGAAAAGCCGTTGCGATGGGTGTCGAGTACCTGCAGAAACTGAACGCCCCAGGGGGCAAATCGATTCTACTGGCGACAGACGGGCAACCCAACTGCAAGGGTACCTCCTCCAATATCACCAACGACGTTGTCGCGGCCACTGCGGCCGTCAAGGCCGCCTTCGATGCAGGCTTCAAGGTCTACGTTCTCGGCATCGGCCCGGATTCGTTCACCGACACGCTCAACGGTTTTGCCGACAAGGGCGGTACCGCCGTGAAGGATATCGGTGGTCCTGGCAAGGACTACTACGCGGCCGTCTCCGCCGAGGAGCTGTCGAAGAACCTCAACAGCATCGTCAGTGCGGTGGCTAGCTGCAACCTCAGTCTGGGCAGCAAGCCCCCTGTTCCCAACAACATCGCGGTCCAATTCGATGACAACAAGAGCCTGCGTGCCCCGCAGAGCAAGACCGACGGATGGGCTTACACCTCTGACACCAGCATCCAGCTCTATGGATCGTGGTGCGAGCGTTTGAGCAACGGGACCTTCAAGACGGTCAAGGTCCTGTTCGGCTGCGAGGGGAAGATCATTCCGTAAAGGCCTCCCCAACAGCTCAACGGGCCGGCGTGCCTCCCTAGGACACCGGCGTCGAAAATCAGATCTTCCCGCCGGTCAGGCTCATGCTGCTCTTGGGGGTGCGGCTTTCGTTGGCGGCGCTGACGCGGATACCGGCGCGGTCGACCACCGGGCAACGGGCCTCGCAGGTGCCGCAGCCCACGCAGTGGTCGAGATCCACGTACGGCATCTTCAGGGTCTTCTGCGATCCGTCCCGGGCGGTGACCGTTTCCATCTTGAAGTAGATGGCCTTGGGCGAGGTGGGGCAGACCTCCTCGCACACGATGCACTGGGTTTGGTAGCCCCAGGGCAGGCAGCGCCCCTTGTCGAAGAAGGCCGAGCCGATGCGCACGGGCGGACGGTTGGGCATGTCGCCCACTTTCTGATCCACGGTCAGCTCTTCGATGGCGCCGGTGGGGCAGACCTGGCCGCACAGGGTACAGCTCGACTCGCAGTAGCCGATGCGCGGGATGAGGATAGGCGTCCAGAACCCTTCCAACCCGGCCTCGTGCAGGGCCGGCTGCAAGCCGCCGGTCGGGCACACCTTCATGCAGGCGCCGCACTTCAGGCACTTCTCCAGGAAGCCGTCTTCCGCCAGCGCGCCCGGCGGGCGGATGCGCGCCGGGTTGGGGCGCGGGTCGACGCCGTCGGAGGCACGGGCAAAGGGCACGGCCACCACGCCGGCCACGGCCGCCCCCAGCCACTTGCGCCGGGTCATGTCGGTCTTGGTGGTGGAGAGCTGAACCGGTGGCAAGAAGCGATAGGTGATCGCGCCGCGCGGGCAGCTCTCCACGCAGTTTAGACACACCATGCACTCGGTGGCCTTGACCGTGCCTTGGGGATCGGCCGCACCCTGGCATTCAGCGCCGCACGCGCCGCAGTCGTTGCACACGTCGGGACGCTTGGCGATGCGGAAGAGCGAGAACTTGGAGAGCAGGCCGAGCAAGGCGCCCAAGGGACAGAGCACGCGGCAGTAGAAGCGCGGGTATACGAAGTTGAGGGCCAGCGCTCCGAAGAACACCAGCGTGATGATCGTGCCCCACTGGAAGTGCCGTTCGCCTTGGTACACGCCGTAGCTCACGTTGCCGAGCGCCGGCATCACCGAGGTGGCCAGCCCGCGCCAGGTCGAGGCGATGGGATCGAGCAGGCCAATTTGCACGCTGCCCGCCGCCGCCATGCCCAGCATGACCGCCAGGATGATGTACTTGGTCTTGTGGGAAGCCCGCGGCGCGTTCTCCTTGACCCGGTCCTTCAACTTGCGCTTGCGTCCCAGGAACCCGAGCGCGTGGTGCAGGACGCCCATCGGGCACATCCACGAGCAGAAGAAGCGCCCCAGGACCAGCGTGGGCACGATGATGACCAGGGACCACAGGAGCGCGTGGTGCAGCTCGTGCGAGGCCAGGGCGGTGCTGACCGCCACCAGCGGGTCGAACTCGAGCAGCCACTCGACGTCGTAGCCGCGAATCAGACCCGCGGTGGTAACCACCACGCAGAAGAGAAAGAATCCCAGGAAGACGATCTGCCAAGAGCGGCGCAACCAGCGAAACATGTTAACCGCCGACCTCCACGGTCTTGAGGCTCTGCCAGCGCGGAGTGCCCAGGCCGGCCTTCATGCCTTCGATGATGAAACCCACGGTGTTGGGGTCGAGGCCCAGCAGGGTGGCGCCGAAGGCATCCAGCGCCACCTCGTCGGTGCCGGCCGCCACGGTGTCCATTTGCTTGACGTCCGCCAGGCTGCCCCCGGTGGGGCCGTTGGCGACGAGGATGCGCGTGGCATCCATGATGGTCAGAGTGGGTTTGATCATGGCCGCCAGATCGACGATGGAGGTGTGGATGTTCTGGTGCAGCTTGACCCGTTGTCCGCCCAGAATGCCGTACCAGTTCTTGAGGGACATGGTCGCGCTCGACAGGCTGTGCTGCTTGACGATGGGGACATTGATCACTCGGTCCGCTTCCACGAAGGGGAAGAGGACCTCGGCCGTCTGCAGCAGTCGCCCCGAGACCTTCACCTCGCGGAAGGCGGGGCCATCCGGGCGCACCACCTTGGCTCCGGCCTGCTTGGCGGCCTTCTCGATTCCCGAGCGGGTGAAGCATTGTTCGGGCGTGTTGACCGAGACGTCGGTGAGCCAAACCGTGCCGGCCCCGGCGGCGATCACCAGGCGCACCACCTCGGCCACCACTTCGGGGTGGGTGTTGGCGGCTTGCTCGGGCAGGCGGTTCCAGCCGATGTTGGGCTTGATGACCACCTTCTCGCCCTTCTTCACGAAGCGACTCATGCCGCCTAGGGCCTCGACCGCCCGGCGCACGTTGGCCGCAGGATCGGGGCCGCGCACGATGGCCATATCGTTCGCGCCATCCGGCTTGGCCATCCGGTGATCTTTGATGGTGGGCAGGGCGCGCTCCTTGGCGCTCGCCCCCCGCGAGGCCAGGCCCAACCCCACGGCCACCGAGCCCACTGCCATGGCGGTGGTCAGACCCACACGCAGCGCCGCGCGCCGGTCCATTTCGGAGGCGGATGCGGTCGCGGGGGTCTCCGCGTGTTTTTCGGGTGCCAGTCCTTCGGAGTCGGAGTCCTTACTCATTTGATCTTCCCCCTGAGGGCTTTGGCCAGAGCGGGTAGGGCGGCCTCGGCCTTGGCGTCGAAGGCGGTCAGCTTGATGTAGTAGCGACCCGCGTGGAAGACCAGCGACATGGGGCCGCTGATGGCGTTGGGGATGTCGGCCACCAGCTTGGCGTTGGGCGACTTCTCCAAATTGAAGATGGACAGGGCGTTGGCGGGCTCGGCCATGTCGTACACGTCGCACACCAGATCGCTGCCGTCGGCCGAGACCATCTCGGAGGCCGCCAGCTTGCGGTAGTGGCGTTGAATGAAGACGGGGGCCGCGCCATCGATGTAGTCGAACAGGCCCTTCTCGTCGTAGAGGGCAACCTTGTCCTTGACCTTGGCGCCGCCCAGATCGCCCTGGAAGAGGGCGAGCAAGGCTTCGTCAGCCGCGGCCTGCGAGAGCGGGGCCTTTTGGGCAACGGGGGCCGCGGTGGCAGGGGCGCGATGGCCATGCCAGACCTGGAGACCGATGAACGCCGGCGGGATGAGGGCCAGCACAGCAAGGATGGCGATACGCACGGGGGCGCAAGCCTACGGCCGATCCGCCCGCGTGATCAAGCCTGTCGGCGCGTCGAGACTCACCTTTATTCGCTCACTTAGCGCTTGCCTGCCAGAGCACTCACGATAAGAATTCTCAGCACGACTGTCCCTCGTCTTGGCCGTGCGACTCGGCCTGTTCACAGGAGGACCCCATGCTTCGTTCTGGCTCGATTGGTATTTGCGCTGGTCTGGCTCTTTCGCTCTTGGCCTTGGGCTGTGGGAGCAGCAACAGTAACAGTGGCGCGGGGGGCAGTGGAGGCACGAGCGCGGCGCCCTGGGAGATGGCCCGAATCGCCAATCCCGGCACGGGTTGGTGGATGAACGCGGTGAAAGGGAAGTTCTTCATCTCGGTCGATTTGAAGAACTCCTATAAGGAGGACCTCGTGGGACGAGGCAACGCGGTCAGCATCACCAAGCTAATCGCCGACAAGAGCGGTGCAACTGCTCAAGCCTTGGTTCCTGCTCTGAGCGAGATCCCCGGTGGACCCTGGGGCAACAATCCTGACGAGGGCTACACCGCGCAGGGGCCGGTCTTTGCCAACAACTTCGACAAGATCGTCGAGTACATCGACGGCGGCGCTGATCCCTTCTTCGATGCGACCAAGAGCTACAAGGCCGCCGCCTTTGCTTGGGCGACCTACATCGAGACCACCACCGAGGATCCGATCCACAAGCTGGATATCAAGGTCTGGGAGATGGCCTCGGCCGCCGATGCGAAGGCATTGTTCACCGATCTGCTCGCCAACAGTCTCTACAGCCCGGACAACAACCCCTGGCAGGAATGCGTGAGCGCCGACGCCACGAATCCTTGCCCATAGTCCCGCCTGCGATCTTGCGCGTGCCTTCCCACCGGGGGGGCACGCGTTTTTTGTTTCTATCGGGCTTTGACGAGCGCGTAGTTCTTGGTGCCGAGGCCCATCTGGTGGGCCAGATCGATCCAGCCAAGCACCGAGGTGTCCACCGGACCCTTGGATGGCGTCATGCCTGCACGAAGCTGATTCACCAGGGCGAGGGCGTAGTTGTCCATGGCCACGGGATCCTGCGCGAGCAGGATGCGTCGGGGAGATATGTCCGTGCCGGAGTCGGTATCACCGGTCACGATGCCGATGAGCGCGTCGGTGATGGTGAGCACCAGGGAATTGCGGACAGCCGGTAGGGCGTAGAGGGCGGGAAGCGCCTTCTGCAGTTTGGGTTTGTGGTATCTGCCCGGGATATCGATGATGCCGTAGATGTTCTTCATCGCCGCGGTGACCCCGGAGACGTTGTGCGTCTTGAGCACCGGAACGTTGATGGTCAAATCGGTCAAGTCGGTCATGATGCGCGAGAGCCGCGGATTCTCTCCCTCGATGGCGGGACAGATGATGTCGCCGTAACCGGGCTCTCCCTCGGTCGCCTTCGATGTCGTCGCGACGGTCCCCAGAAGCCGGGCCCCGGCTAGGTCGTTCGCGCTGTACTTGCCCTTGATATTCAGTTCCTCGAGCACGCGGTCCCAAACGATGATCTTGGATGGATCGATGTTGAGTCCATCGCGCAGGCTGCTCACGATGGCGCGCACGATCGCGCCCGAGGTGGGCACGCTGCCGTTGAGGCAATTGACCTTGAGGCCGATGGTTTGACCGGGCCGGTATCCCGGCAGCAAGACCTTCCAGGGATTGACCTCGACGCCGGCATCGTCGTTTTCCGAACCTGCGTCGGCCCGATCGTCGTCCGGCGGGGACACGCTGGCGTCCACCCCGGAGGTGGACGCGTCGGCTGTTCCACCATCGGACGCTCCCTCGTGGCCACCTTGGATTTGGCTGGCCAGCGCCTTCAGTCCCGTGGCGAGCATGGCCACGACCACCTCGGGCTGGATGACGTCCTTCGCGCCCTTCTTGATCACGCTGGCTTCGTCGAAGACCTCGACCACGGCGTTGGTGGCGGGATGAAAGGGAGGCTTGTTGCCCCTCGAAGCCGGATCGGAACCGCCGTCGGGACCATTCTTGCAGGCGTTCTGCCCCCCGGCATCCGGCCACTTGCCGCCGACGCTGGGAAAGCATCCTGCCAAACCTGCGACGGACGCCGCGGCCGCGGCCTTCGCGGCATCGGCCAGGATTTCCCGGCGGGTTCGGCCTCGAGTGCCTGACATGGGACTCCTTTTAGTCAGAAACTCGGGAAGAATACCATGGTCGAAACGAGGGTTCTGATAGAATCACGCCCCGGTAGGCGCGGGCGGCGAGGACATCGGCCGCGCGGCGCGGTCATAGCTCAGAGGTAAACCCCATGACAGCCATTTCCCGACGTACCTTCGTAGGCGGCTCCTTGGCGGCAGTCGCAGCTCTTCGTTACCGGCGCGCTTTTGCCGGCCCGGGCGATCCCGACATCGTCGACGTGTCCGGCAGCGATCCTCACAAGATGATCGCGGCGCTCCTTGCCACCCTTGGGGGTATCGGCAAGTTCGTCAAGAAGGGCGATTTCGTGGTCATCAAGCCCAACGCGGCTTTTGCCAATCCCGCGGAATGGGGGACCACCACGCACCCGCAGACCGTGGTGGCCTTGGCCAAGGCCTGCCTGGACGCAAAGGCCAAGGGCGTGATGATCCTCGAGTTCCCACAGGCGAAGGGCGAGGTCTGCCTCAAGCGCTGTGGTTTGACGGAGGCCATGAGCGCGGTGCCAGCGGCCAAGATCAAGCTGCTCTCGGGTGCCGGCGATTTCCAGAAGATGACCGTGAAGGGTGGGGTGTCGCTCAAGAGCACCGAGGTGGCCAAGGCCCTCCTGTCGGCGGACGTCTTCTTCAACGTGGCGGCGGCCAAGTCCCACAACCAGACGGCGGTTTCGTTGGGGCTGAAGAACAACATGGGCCTGATCTTCGACCGCCAGATCTTTCACACCGGGTTGGACATCCATCAGGCCATCGCGGATCTGGGGCGCATCGTCACGCCCAATCTGACCATCATTGACGGAACGCGCGCGCTGCTGACCAACGGGCCGTCGGGTCCCGGCGAGACCACCACCCCGGGGCGCATGGTGGCGGGGCGGAAGATCGCTTCGGTTGATGCGTACGGCCTGACGCTGGCCAAATTCAACAACAAGGCCATGACTCCGGCGGACGTGAAGCATATCGAGCTGGCGGGCAAGGCGGGGCTGGGCGAGGTCGACATCGCGAAGCTGAAGATCAAGAAGGTCTCGGCGTAGAGAGGCGGAGGCGGGGGCCCGTTTCTGCTCGCGCACGGGATCCGATTCATCCGAATTCCTGATAGTGTCCCGGCCTATCGTTCGTTGAGTTCGCGTCCCTTCGCTGCTGGGTCAACCAATGTCGAACACTCTCTCTCGCTCGGGCTGCTCGCGTTTTCGCCGCCTCGTGCGGCTGGTCAGATCAGCGGCCGCCTGGGCGGCCCTCGTGACCTTGGGCTATGCCGCGCCGGCGTGGGCGCGTATTCCTCCGATGGTCAACGATGCGCGCGAGGGCGTGTGGATTGGGGCCGGCGAGGTGTTCGTTTGGCAAACCAAGGATCGCTGGAGCGTCTTCCCCGCTGGCGCCAACGTGAACAAGATCGCGGCCGATGGGAAGATCGTGTGGGTGGCCACCGATGACGGCGTGATTCGCTTCGATACCGGCAGCCGGCGTTCCACGCGCATCACCATGGATGACGGCTTGCCCAGCCAGGTGGTCGCGGCCGTGGCGGTGGACGAGCTCTACGTGTGGTTCGCCACCAACAAGGGTCTGGCCCGCTACCGCAAGTTGGATCGCACCATCCGCGTGTACACGGAAGAGGATGGCCTTCCGTCCAAGGCGGTCAACGATGCCCTGACCGTGGGACGCCAGGTATGGTTCGCCACGCGTGAGGGCATCGCGTACTTCAGCCCCGACGTGGATGGCCTGCGCAGCTTCGGTGAGAAAGACGGGCTGGCCACCGGCGACGTGGCCGAGCTGTTTCAAGTTTCGGAGGACGTGTGGTGCCGGACCGAGGCCGGGGTGTCGCGTTTTCGCATCCAGCAGCGCGTGTTCACCAATTTCAGCCTGGAACAGATGAAGGCCCAGCAGATCCGCGTGTTCACCGTGGACGGTGGTGTCATCTGGCTGGGCACCGACAACGGGCTCTTTCGCCTCAACACGGCTGACGATTCGTTGCTGCAGTTCCCCCAGCAGGATGCCCTGGAGAGCCGCACCATCACCGGCATCGAGAAAACACCCGACTACGTCTACATCACCACCGAGCGCGAGGTGGTCCAGTGGAGCCGGTTGACCACTTTCATTCGTCGCTTTACCCCGGTCGAGGGGCTGACACGCAAAGAAGGAAACATCGGGACCGTGCTGAACGGCGAGTTGTGGACGGTGGTGTTCCCCGACGGAGCCATGGTGTACAACGTCGGCAACGACCAGTTCACCGAGCGCATGCTGGCGCAGACCGAGAGCAACGAGAGCAAGACCACGGCGCACTTGTTCGGGCGCTTGAATTTGAAGACGCCCTACGATCTCAAGACTCATCAGTACGATCCCCAGCGCTACCAAGACGCCGACGCCAATCTGTCGTTCGGGCACAGCTTCTCGCCCGAGCGCAACCTGAGTGGTTCCGTGCGCCTCGACTACGGGAACCTGAAAGACAGCGGAATACGCGATCTGCAGTACAAGGTCGAGTACATGGGGGGACAGAAGGATCTGCTGCGCAACGTGCGGGTGGAGGACAAGCTGAAGTACGAGACGGTGGAGGAGGGCCTGGAGCGGCCCTTGCTGTTGCAGGGCGCTTACGTGCAGGTGGCCAGCCCGGGCGCGGAGCCCAAGGTCAGCGTGACCGCCAACGCGGGTTTCCGCCGTGGCGTCATTCAACGCGATTTCATCACCGGGCCGCGCCAACCCGTCTACACGCTATCCAAGAAGAACATCGTGCCGGGCTCGGAGCGCGTGTACGTGGATGGCGAGCAGCTCACCAGCGGCACCGACTACACCTTGGTGTCCAGCGCGGGGCAGTTGGTCTTCCTCAATCAGGAGCGCATCGACGATCTGAGCGTGGTCTGGGTGGAATACGAGGCCGACCTGATGCCCAAGAAGGAGCTGGGCGCCCTCTCGCTATTGACCATGCTGCCTTCCGATAACGAGGTGGGGACCTGGGCGCGCGCGGGCGAGGCCCAGATGATCACCGACGAGGCTGGCCTGTACAACCGCATCGACGGCGGGGCCCCCAAGTACATCGAGCGCGGTTGGGTGAGCAGCGTCTATGTGGAATTCCGGCAAGGGGCGCGCAGCATTCAGGTCGCCATCCATGACATGGGGACCGACGTGGGGGCGGAGACCATCTACAAAACCTATCTGCCCGCCGCGCGGCAGACCATCAACGATCCGAAGGGAAAGCCTCGGGAGAATGCGGTGGTTGACCTGAATCTCTCGGGTACCTACGCCGCCTATGCCTTCCTCAACAACTTCTACATCGAGCTGAACATCGACGAGAAGTCCGACACCTCGCTGACCTCGATCCAGATCTTCGCCAACCAGATCCTCGATCGCAAAAACCAGGCGGGAGGCAATGCCGGCGACCAATTCAAGCAGTGGTTGGTGGCCTCGCGGGTCGCGGTCAACCCGGCCAATGGGCTGACGCTCGGTGCGCGCGTGGTGGAGTTGCAGGACACAGACGACAGGATCAATCCCGTCTTGTTTCCGGGCAGCAAGCAGGCGGTGGCTGATCCCCGACTGGGTCGACCGTTCTCCGATGAGACGGTGCCCATGCAACGGGCGCGGCCGCCCCTGCAGCTCACCACCGGCGTGGCGGACGCACGCTACCAGAAGGCGGTGGGGCAGGGCGGTCTGTTCACGGGTTATGGGGAATTCGCCGGATCGAAACAGCACAACGGAGGGGGGACGGACGGCTGGGCCGGCATGGGATTCTTGCGCTTGTCCCACCCTATGTTGGAGGGCTCGTTCTCCGGGCGTAAGGAATCGCAGGGCTTCACGCCCCTGGGCAGCGACAGCACCCGTTTCGGCAAACTACAGGACGAGATGCGCCTATCCGCCACCGGGTACCCGGTGGACTGGCTGCCGACGACCGTGTTCTTCACCCGGCAGCGCTCGTGGATCGATGATGGAACCGGCACCATCACGGATGACACCGGGAGCATTCAGCACGCCCTGGCGCGCATCCAGTTGAACAAGAAGGGTCTGCCCATGACCAGCTTGCAGGTGGGCAGCACCATCTTGGACAATCAGAACTTCCGCACCAGCCGGCTGCAGGCGGTTGGTCAGACCGACTACGACCTGGCCGAGATCCTCAGCTTCACCCGCATCAAGCGTCTGAGTCTGCGTGCGCTTTACAGCATCTCCGAGGCCGAGACAGAGAAACGCGACATCTTCGCTTACGCCGACCGGGTCCAGCTCACGCGCCTGGAGGGCAAGTTCTCGCCTACGGCTACGGAATCAGCCTATGCCCTGTTCCGTTCGCGCAACGTGAATCGCCAATCGATGGAGGGCGGGGAATTCGAGCGCACCTTGATGCACTGGGAGCTGCTGTCCGGGGCGCAGAGCACGATCATCCCGGGGTTGGTGCCCAAGGTGAGCTACAACATCACCTTCGACGACAACCGCGTGGCCACCACCAGCGCCAGTCCCAGCAGCGCCACGGGAGGCATGGGCACCACCGGCACGGGGCCGGTCATGGACACAACCGGGCTCACCTCGAGCACGACGTCGATCATTCCGCCCGGTCCCGGCGTCATGACCATCGTGCCGCCCACCCGCACGGCCAGGACCAGCGTGGGCGCCGGCTTGGGCATCTACCCCGGACAGTGGTGGAAAGTCTTGGCACCCGCCGCCTTGGAACCGCAGATCTCGATTGGCAACTCGGAGACGACCGAGAACCAGACCAAGACCATCTTCTCGCGCGTCTACCGCTACGAGAACCGCGCGGTCTGGATCGGCCAGGGCAAATGGGACGTGGAGCTGTATCAACTGCGACAGACCACGGTGGCCCAGGACGATCGCCACGAAACCGACCGCATCACGCAGCTGCGCAACCGTCTGGTGTATCGGCCGGTGCCTGAATCCCCCATCACCCTGCGACTCAACTACCTGGATACCAAGGGGCTGAACGATCCCGAGAAGGGGGCACCGGCGAATTCGCGCTTCGACCGGGCGAACTACGAGGGCGTCTTGGAGTGGATGATGCGCTGGAATCGCGTGCTCACCACCCGCTCGCGCGCCAACTTCGTCACCACCGTCAACTCGAACGACCTCTACAAGGACGCCACCACCGGCGCCGTGTCCTTCTTCGACGGCACCCAGTACCAGGCAGGCCCCGACATCGAGTTCCGCTTCTTCCCCCTGCAGGAGGTCGCGGCCCTGTACATCTTCCAGCGCGATGGCCTGTACCGCCTGTTCGGCAACGGTGAAGGCGCGATGGATGCCCTCAGCTTCTTCGTGGAGGCTGGCACCATTTGGAGGTTGGGCGACAAGATCTATCTGGACGGCGCCATCCGCTACGATGGCACCAGCTGTCTGTCCCAGCCGAAGACCGGCGAGGCCACCTGCACTGATGCCGGCCGCCTGACCCCGCGCGTGTACCTGACGGTCAACCTGTAGGGGGCGCGGGCCGGCCTTGGGCGCGGCCCGCTTGCCTGCGCGGACTACGCCATCTTCTGGTACTTGGCCGCCGGCGCCCCGCAGATGGGGCACTTCTCCGGGGGCTTACCGAATTCCAGGTGGCCGCACACCGGGCAGAGATAGACGTCCATCTCGCTCAGATCCTTGCCCGACTGCAGGGCGTCCAGGGCCTGCTTGTAGAGCTCCGCGTGGACCTTCTCGGCCTTGATGGCGTACTCCAGCATGGTCTTGGCCTTGTGGCCCTCGTTCTTGGCCTGCTCGGCCATGGGCGGGTACATGTCTTTGTACTCGTAGGTTTCGCCCGCGATGGCTTCTTTCAGGTTCTCGGCGGTGGTGCCGATGCCGCCCATGTTCTGCAGGTGGGCGAGGGCGTGGATGGTCTCGGCCTCGGCGGCGGCGCGGAAGAGCTTGGCGATGACCGGGTAGCCGTCCTTTTCGGCCTTGCGCGCGAAGGCGAGGTACTTGCGGTTGGCTTGGCTTTCGCCAGCAAAGGCGGTCTTGAGGTTCTCGATGGTGGTGGGCACGGGAATCTCCTTGGATTGGGTGAAAGGAATGCGGAACGAGGATATGTTGCCCCGTCCTGATTGGCAACGCAGGGGCTTGACGCGGACGCGGCGAAAAGTGAAGTTGGGCCGCCGCTGCCAGCGGCGCAGGCACCAAGGATCCTAGACTTTGTCATCGACTAGCCATTGCGATTTCGTCGTCCTCGGCGGAGGACTGGCAGGGGTTACCTTCGCTCTCGAGGCCAGTCGCGCCGGTCGTCAGGTCGTGGTGGTGGAGAAGGAAGACCAGGTGGGCGGCCTGGCGCGCACCATGCGTTACGGCGACTTTCGCTTCGATCTTGGTGGGCACCGCTTTCACAGCCGCTGGCCCGAGATTGCCCGTTGGTTCCTCGACGTCCTGGAAGGCGACACGCTGGAGGTTGGCCGGCGCAGCCGCATCAACCTGAATGGGCGCTTCGTCGATTATCCGCTGACTTTCCCCAATGCCTTGAGCGCCTTTTTACCCATGATGGTGGCCCAGGTGCTGGCCAGCTATGGCGTGGCGGCCGTCCAGCGTCTGCATAAGCGCCCCGACGTTTCTTTCGAAGACTGGGTCGTGCAGCGTTTCGGGCGCGCTCTGTTCAATGTGTACTTCAAACCGTACACCGAGAAGGTCTGGGGTTTTCCTTGTTCGGAGCTCTCGGCGGACTGGGCGGCCGAACGCATTCGCTTGCCCAGCCTGCGCGCCGCCGTTTCCGGCAGCCTCAGGCAGCGGCCGCCCGGGCCGTCGACCCTGGTGAAGAAGTTCTACTACCCGCCGCTCGGCATAGGCGCCCTTCCCCAGCGCATCGCGGACTTGGCTTGCCAGACCGGGAGGGCCAGCGTCCTGGTGGGCAGTCCGGTGCTGCACGCCGAACCCGCCGCCGAAGGGTGGCGTGTGACCTATCGTGGCCCCAAGGGTGAGGCCGAGGTGAGGGGACGTGCGCTGGTCTCCACCATGCCGCTCGAACTCCTGATGGGTGTCTTGCCCCTGCCCGCGCAGCAGGCTGGTGCCTTGGCGGCGCGGTTGCCTTACCGCAGTCTGGCCTGCGTGTTCCTGGCCATCGACGGGCCACAGGTCAGCGAGGACACCTGGACCTATTTCCCGGACAAGGAACTGTTCATCGGGCGGACCCACGAGCCAGGCAACTGGAGTCCGCGCATGGTTCCCGAGGGCAAGACTTCGCTGTGCGTGGAGATCTTCTGCTCACAAGGCGACGAGGTGTGGAATCGTCCCGACGCCGAGCTGGTCGAAAAAGCCGTCGCCGATCTGGACCGGCTCGGGTTCTTGCCGCGTTCGCGGGTCCGCCAGGCGTGGGTGGCCCGCGTGTCGCACGCCTATCCCGTGTACCACGTGGGCTACGGCGCGGACCTGTCGAACGCGGTGGCGGCGGTGGGGCGCTTTCCCGATCTGCACCTGCTGGGACGCACCGGCACATTCCGCTATCTGAATCTGGATGCCGTGATCCGAGAGGGCATCACCCTGGCGCGGTCACTGTGCCAAGGGCCATGATCGCGCGAGAGAAGACCGCGCTTCGTAACGTCAGCCTGCTGCTGATCATGCGCGGACTGCTGGTGGCGGGTGGGGTGGTGGTGGCGGCGGTGGTGCCACGTTTCATGGGGCCCACGGGTTACGGGCAGATGGCGTTGCTGGTGGCCTTGAGCTTCTGGTTCTCGTTGGCGGCCAACCTGGGCTTCACCCAGGTCCTGGGTCGCCATGCCCCCAGCTTTGTTCAGCGGGATGACCACAAGGGGCTGACCAGCCTATTCGGTCGGCTGATGGCCATTCGGGTGGGCACGGGATTCGTTGCGGGTGGGCTGTACCTGGGGGTGACTGCCATTTGGCTGCACGATCTGGATCTCGGGGCCAAGGCTTTGCTGGCGCTGGCGGTGTGGGTGCGCGCGCCGGCGGGGGTGTTCTATGCGCTGCACCTGGGGCTGAATCGCGCGGCCCGCTGGGGCGTGGCGGATCTGTTGCGCCAGGCCGCGACGCTGGGGCTGACGTTGCCCGGTTATCTCTTGGGGGGCCTGCGCGGGGCGGCCTTGGGCGTGCTGGTCGGCGAGATGGTGATCCTGGTGGTGGGGCTGGCCGGGGTGCGACCCTACGCCAGGGGCTTCAGCTTGCGTCTCGATCTCGCCAGCCTGGCGCCCTACTTGCGTTTCGGTCTGGTCTTTTATGTCAGTGACCTGATCCTGGTGGCCTTCGAACGCAGCGGCGAGGCGCTGGTGCGGTTGGGCGGCGGCGACTACGCCGAGGTCGGCTACTTCGGTGTGGCCCATTCGGCGTACATGACCGGCGCGGTGGGCATGCCCCAGATCGTCATGGCGTTCGCGCCGCTTTTGACCATGGTGCGCTTCGAAGGCGACGAGGCGTCGGTGCGTCTGTGGATCGAGCGGCTGCTCAAGGGACTGGCCCTGGGCAGCGTGGTCGTGGTGCTGGCCACCGTGCTGTTGGCGCGCGATCTGGTGCCGCTGGTTTTTGGCCGGGCCTACTTGCCGGTGGCGGCCAACCTGGTGCCCATGGCCCTGTGTTTCGTGCCGTTGTCGTTGACCAGTGTGGCGAACCTGTCGGCGTTGACCCACGACCGACCGGGTGTGGCCCTGGGCGCGGCCGGGATGCGGCTGGCGACCTTCTGGCTCACGGGGTTGCCCCTGGTACGCCAATGGGGTAGCTGGGGGGCGTGCCTGGCCATGTTGGGCGCGGTCACAGCGCAATCACTGTACTTCACCTGGCGCATGCGCCGAACGGTGGGCTATTCAGTGGCGCCCTGGCTGCGCGTGGTCGGGTTGGGGTTGCTGTTCACGCCGTTGGCGCTGTTGCGTTCATCGACCGCGGTCAACATGGCGCTGTTTGCGGGCTTCCTGGTGGCCTACGCCGGATTGGTATTCGCCCTGGGCCTGGTCAGGTTCAAGGAACTGGCGGCCCTGGGCAGAGCCATCACCGGCGTGCGCAGCCAGCCCGTGGCCAAGGATGTGGCATGACGCGGGTCCAGGAGAACGCGCATCGTCGCCTCTCGGTCATCGTTCCGGTGCACAACGGCGGCGAGCATCTGCGGCGCTGCCTGCAGGGGCTGGCCCATTCGTCGCGTCCCGCCGACGAGGTTATCGTGGTCGACGACGGTTCCACCGATGCGACGGCCGCCGTCGCGGCGGCAGCGGGCGCGCGGATCATCTCCATCAGCGGAGGCCCTCGGGGGCCGGCCTTTGCGCGCAACCGCGGCGTCGAGGCTTCGAGCGGCGACGTCTTGATCTTCATCGACGCCGACGTGGTCGTTCACCAGGACACGCTGGCACGCATGGAGAAGGTGTTCGTGGATCATGCCGATGTGGCAGCCCTGTTTGGCAGCTACGATGACAATCCCCCGGTGCGCACGGCGGTCAGCCTCTACAAGAATCTGCTGCACCACCACGTCCACCAAAACAGCCGGCCCGAGGCGGGAACCTTCTGGGCGGGGTGCGGGGCCCTGCGCAGGTCGGCCTACGTGGCGGTGGGGGGATTCGACGAGAGCTTCGGCCGACCGAGCATCGAGGACATCGAGTTGGGCGTGCGCCTGAGGCGAGCCGGCCAGCGCATCCTCCTGTGCGCCGACATCCAGGCCACGCACCTCAAGCGCTGGACCATGGCCAGCCTGCTGCGCGCCGATATCTTCGCGCGGGCGGTGCCGTGGACTCGTCTCATCCTGCGCGAGCGCAAGCTGCCGGCGGACATGAACCTGACCTGGCGAAGTCGGGTCAGCGCCCTGCTGGCCTGGGGACTGGTGGGGGCCGTGCCAGCGGACCTGACCCTGCGTTGGCTGGCGCCCGCGTGGAGCTTGGCGCCGAGGATGCTGGGTGTGTTGGCGGCGGCCTTGTTGGTGGGCCTGAACGCCAGGCTCTTTGCTTTCTTCCTACGACGGGGCGGCCCGCTGTTCGCGGTGCAAGCGGCGGGACTGCACATCCACTATCTGCTGTACAGCAGCCTGGTTTTCGCCATCCTTTGGGCCGAGAACAAGGTGTCAAGCAAACGAGGACAAAGGCGTGGGCAAGCGATCCCCTAGGCGGACGCCACCCGCGGTGGCAAAGCCATCGGCGCTGCGCCGGCTATGGGGCCGGACCAGCGTGCAGGCCGTCTCCCTCGGCCTGTTGTTGTTCTTGGTGTACCTGTCGAACGGCGATTTCCTGCCGGGCAACGACGCCACCGCCAACGTACGCCTGGCCGCCAAGATGGTCAGCCAGCGCAAGTTGTTGTTCACGCCGCAAGAGGATCCCTTCCTCTTCCAGTGGCGCGTGCAACGGTCCGAGGGCGAGCGTTTCGCGCGTTTCCGTTCTTGGGAGCAGGCCCTGGACGGCGAGCCGGTCCGCTTGGCCTACCAACGGGGCGTGATCAGCCACCCCGAGCCCGACTACTTCCTGGTGAAGACGCGCTTCCCGGGCGTGTACGCCAACCGTTATGGTTTGGGCGCGGCCCTCTTCGCCGCGCCCTTTGTCGCCGCCATCTATCCCTTTGTTCCCGATTTGAATCAGGCGTCGTCGGCGGGACTGCTGTGGCACTCCTGCAAGGTAGCGACGGCCTTTGCGGTGGCGGCCAGCGCGGTCTTTGTCTTCTTGGCGGCCGTGGCCGTTCTGCGCCCTGGCACGGCCGCGGGCTTGGCGCTGGTCTACGGCCTGGGCACCAGCGTGTGGAGCACGAGCAGCCAAACCCTATGGCAGCACGGCCCGCTGGAGTTCTTCCTGGCCCTGGGGGCGTTTCTGATGTTGCGGCGGCAGCGCCCGTCCCTGGCCACCTGGGTGGGGCTGTGCTTTGCCCTGGCCTTCTTGTGTCGCCCCACCGCCGCCGTGATCGCCATCATCATCGCCGGGTACTACCTCAAGACCGACCGGCGCGGATTCGTGCGCTTTGCCGTGGGGGCTGTGCCCGTCATCGTGCTGTTCGTCGCGTACAACCTGTACGCCTTCGGTCGGCCGCTGGCCTTCGGGCAGTTGGGGGAGGCCCCGCACGCGATCCTGGCCATTCCCAACATGGCCATGGCCGCCGACAGGCCGGCGACCCAGCTCTTCGGGCGGCATGTCCTGCAAGGCTTGGCGGGCAGCCTGGTCAGTCCGTCGCGCGGTCTGTTGGTGTTTTCGCCCATCGTGTTGTTTGCCTTCTGGGGGCTTTGGCGCTCCTGGCGCGATGCCCAGCACGCCACCCTGCGACCCCTGGGCCTGGCGGCGCTGGCCAACATCCTGGTGGCGGCATCCTGGTACGGTTGGTGGGGCGGCTGGTGTTACGGGTATCGCCTGATCGTCGATTCGGTGACCCTGCTGGCGTTCGTGGCCATCCCCATTGCCGAGTCGATGCGCCAGCATGGTTGGTTGCGTGTGGCCTTCGGTGTGTGCGCGGCGTGGTCCGTGTTGGTGCAGGTGGTGGGCGCCTTCGCCTACGATGTGGTCGGCTGGAACAATCGCAAGGTGTTCATCATCGAGAGCGCGGCGGGAAAGAGGATTTTCACCGATCGGGACGAGGCGCAGCGCGAACTCTGGGCACGCGGGGGAACGGCCAAGAACGGCGAAGCCGACGTCAACCGATTTCCCGAGCGGCTGTGGTCCGTGCGCGACAGCGAGATCTTTTACTACTTGGAACACTTCTCCGCCTCGCGCCGCCTGCGCCAGGAGGCGATCGGGCAGTTCCTGCGCGAGAAAGGGTAGATCGGCTAGATCGGCCAGTAGCCCTCGCCTCAGTGCTTCGGCTCCTTGCGGAGGGAGCGGCCAGGGAGACGTGGGGTGACCTTGTCGAGGTTCACGCCCAAGGCGTGCAACACCGTGGGTGTGACGTCTCGTTGTTCGCCGTACTGGACCAGGCCGGGATCGTCGCCAGCCAAGAAGACGCGGCTGGCCTGACTGTGGCGGGTGGTCCCCACATCGAACCCGTGGTCGGAGGTGACGTACACCGCTGTGCGGTCGGCGGCGCCAATGGATGCGAGCTTGTCCACGATGCGACCCAGCCACCCGTCCACCGTCGTCAAGGCCCGGTCGTACTGTGCCGAACCCTCGCCGAAGGTGTGGCCCGCCACGTCGACATCGCCAAAGTGAATGAACAGGAAGAAGCGCTCACCGGCGAGCTTGTCAATCACCTGCAGGGCCTTGTTGCCCACCCGCAGGGCGTCGCGCGTGGTGTCGCCGTCCCAGAGGGTCAGCGCGTTCTTGGTCAGGTGGAAAGGCTGCCCGGCCAGGTTCTGTGCGTTCTCGAGACGGATGCGCTCCTGTCGGCGGGAAGAGGGGCCTGAAGGGTCCGCGGGTGGCAAGCTGGGGCCAGCAGGGCCGAGCCCCATGGTTTTGCCCGTGAGCATGGCGGTGGCGATGCCCGCCTTGCCAAAGGCCTGGGTCAGGCGTTCGAAGACCGAAAGGCCTGGCGGAATGGGACGGAAACGCGAATTGGTGAAGACCCCGGTGACCTGTGGATCGCAGCCGGTCAATATTTGGGCGTGGCCGGACCGGGTGTCGGTGGCGTGTCCCGTGACCTCCACGTCGACCATGCGGCCCGAGGCTATCAGCCGGGCCAAACGAGGCAGTTCCTTGCGCTCGAGCCGGTCCTGCACGTGGTCGCGCAAGGCCCCATCCCAGGAGATGAGGATGGCGCTGCGGGCTTGGGGCGGCGTCGAGATCTTGAACGCCGTGGTGCTCAGGAGCACCACGGTGAGCAGGAGTATCCGTCGACAATCCAGCATCGCCGATGGTCATACCATCGGCGGGCGGGCGCTGGGAGCTTAGTTGACTACGAAGCGTGCCCTTCCGCCTTCGCCTGCAGGGGGGTCTCTTCGCCCTCGGGAAGGACGGTGGCGTGGCCGAGGATGCGCTCGGCGATGGCGTCGATGATTTCGTAGGCGACCGGGACCACCACCAGCGTCAGCAGGGTCGAGGTGATGAGGCCGCCGATGACCGCGATGGCCATGGGGGCGCGCATCTCGCTGCCCTCGGACAGGGCTAAGGCCACCGGCATCATGCCGAAGATCATCGCGCCCGTGGTCATCAAGATGGGGCGCAAGCGCACCGGGCCCGCGGCCATCAGGGCGTCGTGACGATTTTGGCCGGCGCGGCGGAGCGTGTTGGCGTAGTCCACCAACAGAATGGCGTTCTTGGTGACGAGGCCCATCAACATGATCACGCCTATCAAGGTGATGATGCTGATGGTGCTGTTTGCGATGTAGATGGCGCCGAAGGCCCCCACCATGGAGAGCGGCAGCGACAGCATGATGGTGAAGGGGTGCAGGAAGCTCTCGAACTGCGCGGCCAGCACCAGGTAGACGATGATGATCGCGAGCAGGAGCGCACCCAGAAGGTGGCCGAAGGACTCCTTCATGATGTCGCCTATGCCGGCCCAGTCCCTCGTCAGTTTGGAGGGGAGCTTGGTCGTGGCTTCCTTGTTGATCTCATCCACGGCGGTGCCCAATGTCTTGCCTTCCGCCAGGTTGGCGAAGATCGTGATCTGGCGCTGCCGGTTCTGCCGGTCGATCTTGGCGGGACCGGTCCCGGGGCTGATGGACACCACGTTGGACATGTTTACCAACTGGCCATTGCTCGAACGGATCTTGAAGGCCAGGAGATCCTCGGCCTTCTGCCGGAAGACCTCGTCGAGCTTCAGGCGAACGTCATAGCGCTTGCCCTCGGTGGTGATTTCGCTGACCTTGTCACCGGCCATCATGCTGCGCACGGTGCTGGCGATCGAGGCGATGGGCACGCCCAGGTCGGCGGCGCGATCGCGATCGATGTTGATGGTCACCTCGGGCTTGCCGCCGCGGTACGAGACGTCTACGTCCACATACCCGGGCTGCGACTTCATCCACGTCATGAGCTCGTCGGTGGCTTTGCTGAGCTCGCCGAAGTCGTTGCCGCGCACGTTGAACTGTACGGCGGCGCTACGGAAGGCGGCGCTGCCACCCCCAATCGAGTTGAAGGGCTCGACCGCGTACACGATGTCCTCGCGATTGGCCCAGATGGGGAACTGCTTACGCGCGTAGTCGATGGCCTCGGTTTGTGTGTAGCTGCGCTTGTCGCGCTTCACCAGGTTGACCTGGATCTCCGAACGGTTGATCTCCGACTGCGAGGTGCCGCCGATGGTGACCAGGGTGTCTTGCACGCCGGGCATCTTGCGCAAGTGCGTGGCGATGGACTCGCTGAAGGTTTCGTTGGCAGCCAAGGATGAGCCCGTGGGCATCTCGATCTTGACCATGAACATGCTGCGATCCTCGCTGCTCATGAACTCCTTGGGCACGATGGCCGCCAGCGCGACGCTGCCCGCGAACACGCCGAGGGCGGCGAGCACGGTGATGATCCTGTGTTTGAGCGCCCCGGCCAGAACCTTGGTGTAGCCGGCCTCGATGACGTCCAGGAAGCGCTCGATGGCCCGGCCGATGGGGCCCTTGCCGGTGTGCCTGCGCAGAAAGCGCGAGGAGAGCATGGGGGTCAAGGTGAAGGCCACGAACAACGACACGCTGACGGCGAACGCGACGGTCAGGCCGAACTGCAAGAAGATGCGACCAATGAAGCCCTTCATGGTGGCCACGGGCACGAACACCGCCAGGATGGACGCCGTGGTGGCCATGACCGCCAGGCCGATCTCGGCCGTGGCCTCGCCGGCGGCCTTCATGGGCGACTTGCCCATCTCCAGGTGGCGGTGGATGTTTTCGATGACCACGATGGCGTCGTCGATCAAGATGCCGATGGAGAGCGATAGGGCCAGCATGGTCATCATGTTCAGGGTGAAGCCCATGAACTTGACGAAGGCGAAGGTGGCGATGACCGAGATGGGCAGCGCGATGGCGCTGATGAGGGTGGCGCGCCAGTCGTGCAGGAAGAAGAGGACGATCAAGATGGCCAGCACGGCGCCGTAGACCAGGTCGAAGGAGACGTCGTGGATCATGTTCTCGGTGAAGGTCGAGTTGTCGTTGGGGATGGAGATGGTCACGCCCTGGGGTAGGGCGTCGCGTATTTTCTTCACCATGTCCTTGATCTTGTGAGCGACATCCACCGTGTTGGCGCCCGACTGCTTGCGCACCAGCATGGTGATGGAGGATGTGCCGTTGAGGGTGGAGTACGAGCGCCGCTCCTCGGCCCCGTCCTCGACACGGGCCACATCGCCGATGCGCACCGGAGCGCCGCCGGCGGCCGTGATGATGATGTTCTCCAACTCGTGCGCCGAGTACACCTGGCCGCGCGTCTTGATCGACAGCTCGGTCTTGCCAAGATCCAAACGCCCGCCCGGGATCTCGACGTTCTGCGCGGCCAGCATCTGCACCACGTCGCCCACCGCGAGCCCGTAGGATTCCAGACGGCGCGGATCGATCCACACGTGGAACTCGCGCTCTTGCCCGCCGATGATGTCCACGCCGCCCACCCCGTTGATGGACTGCAGTTTCTGCTTGATGTCATCGGTGGCCAAGGCGGTCAGGTCGCGCGTGGGCAGGGGGCCCGCCAGCGCCAGTGCCATGATGGGCGCGGCGTTGATGTCCAGGCGTTCGACCAGCGGCGGGTCGAGATCCTTGGGCAGGTCCTTGACCGCGGCCGAGACCTTGTCGCGTACGTCCTGCACGGCTTCGTCGGCCTTGCGCTCCAGCTCGAACTGAATGGCCACCACACCCACGTTCTCCATCGAGGTCGAACGCATGACCTTGATGCCGTTGATGGTGCTGATCGCCTCCTCCAGCTTGTCGACCACGCGCGATTCGATGGTCTCGGGGTTGGCGCCGGGATAGACGGCGGTCACCGTAGCCACGGGGAACTCGACCTCAGGCATCAGATCGAGGGGGATGTTGGGATAGGCCCAGATGCCGAACACGGCCAGGACCGAGACCATCACGGTCGCGAAGACCGGACGGCGTATGGAGACATCCGCGAGCTTCATGGGTTAGTCCTTGTTGACCCGGGCGCGTTTCTTGGCCTTGACGGGGGCGGCGGCGGTGGCCGGCTCGGGGGCGTCAGGCTTGATGGTCACCTCGGCATACAGGCCGGAGCGCACGGTGTGGTCGAGGTTGGGGATCTCCACGATGGCCGCGAAGGTGCGGGTCTTGGGGTCCGAGGCCGACACCACCCGGGTCAAGCGCACGTCCAGTTCTTGTCCGGTGGCAGGCAGGCGCACGTGCACGGGGGTGCCCACCTTGACCTTGCCCATGTCGGTGGCCGGCACCTGGATGCGGATGTCGATGGGGTTGATCTCTTCGAGGGTCACCAGGGGGGTGGCGGGCATGACGGAGGCGTATTCGCCCTCGTTGACCTGGCGCTTGACGATGATGCCGTCGAAGGGAGCGCGCACCACCGAGTCGCGCACGGCTTTCTTGGCCAAGGCCACCGCCGTCTCGGCCGAGGTCAAGCCGGCCAGGGCGCCCTTGTAGCGGGCGTCGATGGCGTCGAACTGGGCTTGGGGCACGGCCTGCTCGGCCAACAGGCCCTTGATGCGGGTCCAGTCGGTCTTGGCGGCGTCGAGTTGGACCTTGGCGCCGTCGCGCGCGGCCTCCGCCTGGCGGGCGCGCAGGCTGAAATCGCGCGTGTCCATGGTGACCAAGGCCATACCTTCCTTGACCACGTCGCCCTCGCGTACGTGCACGCGGGTGACGGTGCTCGACACTTTGGGCGTGAGCGTGCTGCGCCGGTGGGCCTCGGTGGTGCCCGAGAGGAAGGGGCTGCTGTTCTTGCTGGCGCCGCTCTCGGCCGTGACCTCGGCCGTGGGAGCGGCCGCGGGCGCGGGGGGCTTGACCGCCGTGGCCGCGGGTTGCGACGACGCGGGCGGGCTGGGGGGCAACTTGGCTGCCCCGGATTCGCGCTGGCAAGACACGCCGGAAAGACCGAACACCAGGGTGAGCAGGGAGAGTGTACGCGCCGTCATGATGGACCTTTCGGGCATGGGAAACAGGTTAGTACGGGTCATAGAACACCACTTTGCGAGGGACGAATCTGGCCCGTGGCGCGGGCCAGATTGGATTGGGCGATGAGGTAGTCGAACACGGCGGCCTGGTGTTGGCCGCGAGCGGTGGTGAGCTGGCTTTCGGCATCGAGGACGTCGAAGGATGTGTTGTCGGCGTTTTCGTAGCGCTTCTGTTCGATGCGGAAGTTCTCCTCGGCCTGCTCGACGGCGGCGCGCGCCACCTGCAAGGCCTCGGTGGCGGTCACCAGACCCACCTGGGCGCTGCGTGCGTCCAGGCGGACCATGTCCTCGACCTTCCGCTTGGCGGCCAGGGCCTGGGCCAGGCGCGCCTTGGATTCCTCCATGCCGTAGTAGGTGCTGCCGCCCTCCCAGATGTCCCACGAGGCGTTGGCGCCCACGAACCAAGCGTAAGCGTGGGGGCTGAAGGCGGTCTTCTGCTGCAGGTTGAAGGCGGCCAGGGCGTTGAGCTGAGGGATCATCTTGGACTTGGACAGGCGCTCACCGCCCTTGGCCTGCTCGATCTTCAGGTTGAGCTGCTTGAGCTCGATGCGCTCTTTGATGGCGCGATCCTCGGCATCGTTGGCGCGCATGGGGGCGCTGGTTTGCACGTCGTTGATGGCGAGGGTGGGCGAGATGTCGGTCTCCGGGGGCATCCCCAGCAAGGTGGCCAGCCGACCGCGCGCCAGCTCGACCCCGCCGTTGGCCTGGATGAGACGTTGCTTGGCCGCGGCC
>CAZHUY010000051.1:0-2132 GCA_964535465.1 uncultured Myxococcales bacterium | reverse complement strand
CGCCTGGAAAAAGGTCTGGGCGCGTTTCACCTGGGCGGTGATGTTCTCGACGGACTTCTGGGCCACGTCGGCGATGCGCGTGGCTTGAATCAGGCGGTAATAGGCCTCGGCCACCTGAAAGGCCACGTCACGGCGGGCCGACTTCTCGCCGATCTCGGCGATGTCCACGCCCAGCGCACGCAGGTCATAGCCCTCCTTCACTGTCCACAGCGCGGCCAGCGGTTGCACCAGCGTGGCGGACGCCGACCAGGTGGTCTGCGGGCGGATCTCCATGGGCTTCATGAGCTCGGGGGGCACGGTCGCGCCCGGGGGGAGGATGCTTGCCAATCCGGCCATGAAGTTGGTGCTGATGTCGCGATCCCACCTCTGAATCCCGCCCTCGACCCGCAGCCTCGGGCCGAACCCGCCGCGGGCGCTCTTGCGCGCGGCCTCGGCGGCGTCGGTCTCGCTGCTGGCCGAGACGATGTCGGGGTTCTTCTTGAGCGCGACCTCGATGCACTGCTCGAGACTCATGGGCTCGGCCGCGGCCTTGCCCGTGGCGAGAAGGGCGATGGCGAGGGTGGCGATTTTGATCTTGCTGGAGGTGGTACTCATTCTTTTCTTGGCTCCGGCCTTGGGGCCTCCCGAGACCCCGTGGAAGAAGAAATCGTGCAGTAGGGGGACGTACTCGGTCAGACTGGCTTCGGACTTCCCCACCGATTCGTGCAGGAATCCGAAGGCCATGCCCACCAGGAAGCGGGCCGCCAGCTCGGGATCGTGCCCGCCGATCTCCTCGGGCTTGGCGTTCTTTCCGATCCAATCGGCCAGACCCAGGATGCGGCGTTCGAAATTCCGGTGAAAACACAGGCTGTGATCACTGTCCGTGGGGAGACCGGAGGGGGTGGAGTGAAAGCTGATCATCAGCGCCCGCCGCTTCTCGATCAGCTCCACGTGGCGCATCATCATCATCTCCATGCGTTGCGGGAAGCTGAGGTTGCTGGGCATGGGCTCGTCGAGAACGCGCAGGAACTCGGCGGTCATGTGCTCCATCACCGCGGTCACAATCTCATGCTTGCTGCGAAAGTAGGTGTAGAGCGACGCCGCCGTGTAGCCAGCCTCGGCCGCGATGTCCTGCATGGTCGCCTCGTGCACGCCGACCCGAACGAAGGCGCGGGTCGCGGCCTCGATGATGTCCTCACGCGTGCGTGCTATCTCTCGTTCTCGTCGTGGCGCTTTCATGGTGAACCTCGCTGAGCGGACGAATCGCCATTCAATGTGTCGAATGGAGATTCGGTCGTCAATGTCAATCATTTGACAAATTGAAGGAAGATTCATGACGCATGGGTACCTGGGTCATGCTTTCCCCGAACTCCCGTCGGACAAGCGGCTGTAAAGTAGGCAAGTTGTCCGTCCGGGGAAAGCTGCTCATCACCTCGCTGGCCGCCGCTGCGGTCTCGGTTGGGCTTTGGGTACGCCTGGCGCCTGCCATGGATGGGCAGCAGCCCCTGCCCATGAGCCATCAGCGCCACCTGGCCAAGGACATGAAGTGCCGGGCTTGCCATCAAGGGGTCGAGGGCGAGGCGCAGGCCTCGTTTCCCACGCTGGCCGATTGCATGGACTGCCACCAAAAGCCCCAGGGTGACGCTCCCCACGAGCCGAGCGTGCGTACCTTCGCGCAGAACCATCAGGAGGTCACCTGGGCGCGCCTCAACCGACTACCTGGTCACGTGTACTTCTCGCACGCGGCCCACGTGACCCTGGCCAACATGAACTGCGAGGAATGCCACCGCGACATGCGCACGGTGGACCAGGCCCTGGCAGCGCCCGACGTTCAGTTGACCATGAAGACGTGCGTGGCCTGTCATAGGCAGAAGCAGGCCAGCCTGGATTGTCTTTCCTGCCACAAGTGAAGATGAGCAAGCGTCCTGCAAAGCCCGACCCCATCCTCGCCCCAGGGCGGCGCGAGGTTTTGGGCGCGGCGCTGGCCGGGGCGGCCTTGCTTGGGTGCAGGAAGAAGCCGGATGCGACCCGCATCAGCAAGCCACCCCTGCGCGACGTTCGTGGCTGGCGCGCGGGCGAGCAGCGTTGGGTGCCGACGACCTGCACGCTGTGCGAGGCGGGATGCGGGATCAAGGTGCGCGTGGTCGAGGGTA
>CAZHUY010000050.1:0-31789 GCA_964535465.1 uncultured Myxococcales bacterium | reverse complement strand
ATCACATCGCAATGCACGCCGAGCTGGGTCAACTGCCAGTACAGCACATACCCCGCCGGCCAGCCGGCGTGCCCGGTTCGTGGTTTCATCGTGCGGTGCTGACTGCTTATCTCGTGTGCCTGGCTGCTGGCGGAGTCGTCCTAGGCCCGCCGCCGAGGCCATAGCCAAGGGCGACGCCGCCCGCATCGTCGAGCAAGGGCGCGCCACCGCGGCCGCCATGCAGGAGATCGCCGGCAGCTGGCGCCGCGTGGGCGACAACGCGCGCCAGGTCTTCCTCATGCAGAAGGTGGACGAGCTGATGCGCCTGGTGATGTGCACCGTGGGCGATCTGAAGGTGGATCGCCTGACCGTGCTGGGCGGCATCGGAAGCGCGACCGGCGGCGCGGACGTCTCGGGCAAGCTCATCGCCATGAGCGAGCAGATCAAGGCCGCCACCGGTCTCGACATCGTCCAGGTGCTCCGCGAGAACCTGGCGGGCAAGGCGCTCCCCGCGGCGGCGCGATAGTTGGTGCTGGTACACTCGCCCGCATGCTCAAACGCCTCTTTCGCCTGAAGGATCACGGCAGCCGCGTCCGCACCGAGGTGCTGGCCGGCACCACGACCTTCATGACCATGGCGTACATCGTGTTCGTCAACCCCGCCATCCTGGCGGCGGCGGGCGTGCCCTTCGCGGGCGCGGCCACGGCGACGGCTTTGGGTGCGGCGCTGATGTGCATCGCCATGGGTGTGTTCACCAACCGGCCTCTGGCTCTGGCGTCGGGCATGGGGCTGAACGCGGTGGTCTCCTTTTCCATCGTGGGTGCGCAACAGGCTCACCTGCCTTGGCAGGTGGGGATGGCGGCGGTCCTGGTCGAGGGGCTGGCCATCCTGGCCCTGGTGCTGACCGGCCTGCGCGAGTCGGTGATGCACGCCATTCCCCTCAGCCTGAAGCGCGCCATTGGCGTGGGCATCGGTCTCTTCATCACCTTTATCGGGCTCAGCCAGGGCGGCCTGGTTCGGCCGGCGCCCATCACCCTGGTGACGCTCGGCGATTTCTCGCAACGCTATGTTTGGGTCACGCTGACGGGCCTGGTGGTCATTCTGGTGCTGCGCTCGTTGCGCGTGCGTGCCGACATCTTCTGGGGCCTGCTGGCGGCCACGCTGGCGGCCTTGCTCCTGGGCGTGACCCACATGCCCGCGGTCGTGCTCGCGCCCCTGGATTTCTCGACTTTCTTCGCGCCCCTGGCCACGGTCAACGGGTCCCTCGCCCTGGCCCAGGTGTTGTCGCCGGCGGTGCTCATCGCGGTGTTCGCCCTCATGCTCACCGATTTCTTCGACACCATGGGCACGGTGGTCGCGGTGGGAGAGCAGGCCGGCTTCGTCGACGAGCAAGGTCGGGTGACCGGTTTGCGGCGCATCCTGCTCGTCGATTCGCTGGGCGCGGGCGTGGGCGGGCTCTTCGGCGCCAGCTCGATCACCACCTATGTGGAGTCGGCCGCGGGCGTGGCCGAGGGCGGACGCACGGGCTTGACCAGCGTGGTCACGGGACTGCTCTTCGCCGTCACCGCTTTCTTCTCACCCCTCATCGCCATGGTGGGCGGCGGTTATCGCCTTCCCTACGCCCATCACTATGACCGTTTCGTCCAGGCCGGGTTCCACGCACCAGCCGATCTGATCCCACCCGCCGGCACGGGCGATGTCTTCGTCTACCCCATCACCGCGGGCGCGCTCATCTTCGTCGGCTTCCTGATGATGCACGCCATACGCCACATCGAATGGAACGACTGGGGCGAGGCCTTCCCCGCCTTTTTGACCATTGTCACCATTCCCCTCACCTACAGCATCAGCAACGGCATCGGCCTGGGCTTCATCAGCCACACCTTGATCAAGGTGCTGCGCGGGCAAGCTCGCCAGGTGCGCGGGTTGATGATCGCGGTGAGCGTGGCCTTCTTGGTGGCGTTCGTGTTGCAGGCGATTCCATAGATCCTTCTTCGAGCGGGTGCGTTGCATTCCCCATGGAGGCAATCATGAAGAGGACTTTGCGCACATCTTGTCTGTTGGCCGGGCCAGCGCTTCTGGCGACGTTTTGCTGGGTCGGTCCCGCGGGAGGGCAGGGCGCTGGCAAGGTCATCGCGAAGGTTCCGGCGCCCGTGGCGGCCCCGCTGTCGCTGACCGCCTCGGACGGCGCCGGTCTCGAGCTGGTGTCGCTGTCCGCCCAGGCCGTCATCGAGGATCCGCTCGCGTTCACCGAGCTGCACCTGGTCTTCCCCAACCCCGAGTCGCGCGTGCGCGAGGGCCGTTTCCGCATCACCTTGCCCGAGGGTGCGGCCATCAGCCGCTTCGCCATGCTGATCGGGGATTCTTGGCAGGAAGGCGAGGTGGTCGAGCTGCAGGCGGCCCGCCGCGCCTACGAGGACTTCCTGCACCGGCGCCAGGATCCGGCCCTGCTCGAGAGCGAGGCGGGCAACGAGTTCTCGGCCCGCGTCTTCCCCATCCCGGCCAACGCGACCAAGGAGCTCATCGTCTCCTATTCACAGGAGCTGGTGCGCAGCGATGCCGGCTATCGTCTGCCCTTGCGCGGGCTGCCCAAGATGAGCAAGCTGCGCGTCCGCGCGCTCCTCGGCAAGGCGGAGCTCGGCGCGGCCACCTCGTCGCTCGGCGGGCGCCTCGCGCGCCACGAGGTCATCGAGGTCGACAAGCACGACTTCGCGCCCGACCGGGATTTCGAGGTGTCCCCGAGCCAGCGCAGGCTGGGGCTGCGCAGCGACAACCTGGTGGTGGCCCGGGTCGCGCCGCTCGGTCCCTTGCCCCCGCCCGAGAAGCTGCCGGGGTTGGGCTCGCTGCTGGTCTTGTACGACACCAGCGCCTCGCGCGTGCTCGGGTTCCAGGATCAGCTCGACAAGGTGCGCGCGTTGTGTGGCGAGCTGGGCAAGCGGGGCGATGCCTCGCTGGCGCTGGTCGCCTTCGACCAGTTCGCCGAGCCCATCTACGCCGGCAAGGCGAGCGGCTTTGGCGATGGCGTCAGCAAGAAGCTGCTCGAGCGGACGGCGCTGGGCGCCTCCAACCTCGAGCTCGCCCTCGGTCATGTCGCCGAACGGGCGAAGCAGGGGGAGAAGTGGGCCCGCGTGCTGCTGGTCACCGATGGTGTCGCGACCGCCGGCGCGGTCGGCGCCGACAAGCTGCGCGCGCAGGTCAAGGCCCTGGGCGCGGCGGGCGTCCAGCGCCTCGACGCCCTGGCGGTGGGTGGCATTCGCGAGCAGAGCCTGCTCGCCAGCCTGGTGACGGCCGGCCTGCCCGCCGACGGGGTGGTCATCGATGGCGATGCGCCCCTGGCCGAGCAGGTGCGACGCTTGCACGCGCCGACCCGCTCGGGGCTCAAGGTCGAGGTGCCCGGGGCTGCCTGGGTGTGGCCCGATGTGCTCCACGGCGCGCAGCCGGGCGACGAGGTCCTGATCTACGCCGACCTGCCCAGTGGCAAGGCTTTCAGTGTCAAGGTCGGCGGCGTCGAGCTTGCCGCGCGCCAGGCCCTGCCCATGGGCGCGCGACCGCTGGTCGAACGCGCGGCGGCTCAGGCCCGCATCCGTCGTGCCCTCGCCCGCCGCGACACCCTGGCAGCCAGCGACGAGGATCTGGCCGAGGCCCTGCGCAAGCAGGTGATCGAGCTGTCGACCAAGTACCGGGTGCTGTCGCCCTACACGGCGCTCTTGGTGCTCGAGACCGAGGCGGACTACGCGCGCTTCGGAATCGAGCGCAAGGCCCTGGCGGATATCCTGACGGTGGACAGCAACGGCATCTCCGTCGTCGCGCGCCGGAACATCGGCCCGGCCATCGCTTCGGCGCCCAGGCCCCCCATCGAGCCCCGCGCCGTCCCGTTGAAGCGGGAGAGCGAAGGAAGGCGGCGGCATGTGGCGGCAAGGTCGGAGGCGGCGTCCCCGCCCGCCCTGAACGTGGCCCCCGCCACCCCTGTCGTGGAGGACGATGCCATGGAGGCCGTGAAGGATCTGGCGGTCGACTCGGCTCCCCAGCCATCGGAAGCCATGCCCCCGTCGTCTCCCGTGACGCCGGCTCCTGCTGCAGACAGGGCGGCGCGACCCAAGCTCGTCTCCAGCGTCAGCGCACAAAAGAGGGTAGGGAGCCGTCGCCCGCTTTCGGCGCCGTCTCAGGAGGTTGCGCGACCCAGCATGGTGCGCGAGGAGCGTGAGCCCGAGTCTGTCGCTCCCTACGAAGGCGAGATGGCCGAGGTCATGGCGCTCCTCGCTGACAAGAAGATCTGGCCGGCTATGGTCAAGGCGCGGGCCTGGCGGGCGCGTGATCCCGGCGATGTGCTCGCTCTGCTGGCCCTGGGCGAGGCCGCCGAAGCCTCCCACGACACGACCCTGGCGAGCCGGGCCTATGGTTCGCTCATCGACCTCTTCCCGGGCCGGGCCGACCTGCGCCGCTACGCGGGCCAGCGCCTCGAACGGGTGCGCGACGGGCGTGCCTTGGCCCTCGCGGTCGACACCTTCGGCAAAGCCGTCGAGCAGCGCCCCGATCACCCAGCGGGTCACCGCCTGCTCGGCATGGCCCTGGTCAAGCTGGGCCGCCCTTCGGAGGCCTTCGACGCCATCGCGCGCGGCCTGGGACAACGCTACCCCGACGGCCGGTTCGCGGGCGCCGGTCGCATTCTGGCCGAGGACCTGTCCCTGGTCGCGGCGGCCTGGGTGCGCGCCCAGCCCGGCCAGCGTGCGTCCATCGAGCAGCGGCTGCGCGAGCGCTTCGGTCAAACCATCGACGAGCGCCGTCCTTGCGCTTCGTTCTGATCTGGGAGACCGACGCCAACGACGTCGACTTCCACATCCACGACGGGCGTGGCGACCACGCCTACTTCAGCAACCGGCAGTTGGCCTCGGGCGGCCAGCTGTACGCCGATGTCACCACCGGCTACGGCCCCGAGTGCTTCACCGTTCCTCTGCCCGCGGCCAAGCGCGCCTATCCCTACAAGCTGCGCGCTCACTATTACAGCCGGGGTCCGATGGGCTACGGCATGGGCAAGTTGCAGGTCGTCGAGCACGACGGCAAGGGCGGGCTTCGCTTCGATGAGCGCCCGTTCGTGGTCATGCGTGACCAAGCCTACGTCGACATGGGGCGGGTGACGGCCCCGCTGAAGGTAGCGAAGTAGCTCGTCCCTCTGATCATTGCGGAAGGGCCCGCGTCACTTGGGCGCGGACCCTTCTTCGGCGTTCGATCGCCGGTCGAGCGCCACACCCAAGGCCAGGGCCGTCAACAACCCCAGGTTGCGCAAGATGGGCCACGGTCCCACGCGGGTGCTGCCGGTGCCGAAGCAGCCGCATTCGAGGTCGAGCCCGACGGCCCAGGCACGCGCGATCGCGGTGGTGAAGACGAGGAGCAAAATCCCGAGCAGCAGGGCGGCGGCACGGTGCCAGGCGCGCGGGCTCAGCACGAGCCCCAGGGCGCAGACGAGCTCCATGCTGGGCAGCACGATGGCAATGGCGTTGGCCAGCTCCGGGAAGAGTTGATAGTTGGCGATCTGCTCGACGAACGCGGCGGGATCGCGGAGTTTCAGGACGGCGGCCACGGCGAAGCTCGCGCCCACCACCGCCCGCAGCGCGAGAGAAGCGAGGCCCATCGCCCTACCTCTTGTCATGACTCAGCTCCGCGCAGCCATCGCAGGGGCCGGACGCGCAGGCCAGGCCGGCCTCGAGCCATGCCCGCCAGCCCCCGGCCAGCACCGCGACCGTCAGATCGGGTCGCTCGATCCGCCCCGCCAGATCCCGGGCCACCTGCAGGGCCTGCTCCTCGCTCTCGCCGTAGACAATCAGGGCCGTCTTGTCGGCCAATTGGCTGCGTACCCGGAGCACATCGCCGGGTGAGCCCGAACAGGGGATGTGCACATCTCCGGCGATGTGCCCCTCGGCAAAGGCAGCCTTGTCCCGCACATCGGCCACCAGGGCGCGACTGTCGCCGCACAGGCGGGCTGCCTGCTCTGCCGGCAGGGTCCCGATGTCGCGTGGCGTGCGCGGACCGCTGCACGTCGTGGGGGGCTGGTAGGGTTCGAAAGGGAGGCTTTCGGCTCGGACCGCGTTGATGGCCAAGCCGACCAGAATGCCCATGCTCGCCAGTCCCGCAGCCCGCAGCGCGGTCGGCACGAGTGAGGACCTCATCGAGGTGTGGACCTGCGTTGAATTCGTCTCACGTCAGGAAGAACCAAGATGGACGAGGGATATTCCTGATCCTCGGCTACCGCCCGTTGAAGACAGGCTTGCGCTTTTGCACGAAGGCGGTCACGCCCTCGCGGAAGTCCGCCGTGGCGCCCATGGCAGCCAGGCCGCGCGCCTCTTGCTCTAGCTGGGTCCTGGCGGTGTTGCTGAAACTCTGGCGCACGAGAGCGCGGGCCTCGGCGTAGGCCAGGGTGGGTCCGCAGGCCAACCGCTCGGCCTGGGCTCGCACGCTGGCGGCCAGGTCGGCGTCGGGGACCACTTGGTTCACCAGGCCCCAGGCTAGCGCCTCTCGGCTGTCGAGGCGGCGGTTGGTGAGCATCAGCTCGAGGGCGCGGCGCGCCCCGATCAGGCGCGGCACGAAGAAGGTGCTGGCCCCGTCAGGGCAGACGCCGATGCCGGTGTAGGCCATCACGAAGGTCGCGCTCTCGGCGGCGATGGCCAGATCCGCGGCCAGGAAGAGGCCCATGGCCCCACCGGCCACCACGCCGTTGACGCCGGCCACCACCGGTTTGGGCATCTCCAGCAGGTTCAGGATGGCGAGGTGGAACTGCCCCACCAGCTCGGCCAGGAAGGCCGAGCCGCGCTCCACGTTGGCGTGGAACTCGGCCACGTCGCCGCCGGACGAAAAGGCCCGTCCCTCGCCCGTGATGACCACGGCGCGCACAGAGTCATTTCGCGCCAGCTCTTGCGTGGCCTGGGCCAGCTCGCGCGCCGAGGCCAGGTCCATTGCGTTGAGCTGCCGGGGCCTGGCCAGGATCAGGGTGCCAACGTGATCAGTGATATCGATGCGCAGCGATGAGTAGTTCACGGACGGCATGGTGCCATCCACAGCGAAGGGCGCAAGCAGGATCACCCGCGCGCCGGGTGGCATGGTTTCGGGCACGACCGACCGGGTCGAGGCCGTGTGGCCTGTCGGCCTACTAGAACCCGCTCGCCTTGTACTCCCAACCGCTGGCCTTGCAGTACTTGCAGCTATCGCCGATGAGCAGGGCCTTGCCGGTGGCTCCCTCGTCTCCCTTGAGCTGCCAGTTGAGCCAGGCCAGGTTGACGGTGTTGAAGTCACCCTTGCCGTTGTTCAAGTCGCCGCCGTGGCCCGCGTTGTTCTTGCTGAGCAGCAGGACTTTGACACCGGCCTTGACCATGTCGTCGTAGTCCCTCATGCCGTTGGCGTAGGCGACGTCGCCCGAGCCGCCGAGCAGGATCTTGAAGGGCGTGTGGATGGTCTTGAAATAGGCGGCCACCGAGGCGGTCAGGCCGCTGCTGGTTTGCCCGACCGCGGTCATGCGGGGATCGCCCGCCGTGCCCATCGACATCAAGCCACCGCACGAGAAGCCATCCGACGCGATCTTGGTCGTGTCGAGGCTGTCGAAGTACGCGCTGCAAGACTTGCCGTTCTCGGCGATGGCCCAATCGATGTAGCCGATCATGACCTTGGCCATGCCCGCCACGTCGTTCGACATGCCGATGCTGCCGCAGTTGCTGCCGCCGCCGCCCGCCGGACCGTCGGCGATGACGAAGTAGCCGTGCGAGGCGATCTCGGCCATCGAGGCCTGGTTCGACAATCCATTCCGGCTGCAGCCACCCTCGCCCCACACGAAGATGGGGAATTTCTGGTCGCCGCCAAGCTCGGCGGGACGGTAGATGGTGCCGCAGCTTATGCCCGTGCCGGAGTTCGTCTCGATGACCACCTTGTGCGGCCCGGATCCCGAGGCGTTCGCGCTCGCGGCCTTCGATGCGGTACAGGTCCCGGGGGTCGTGCTTCCGGTGTTACCGGCCTTTCCACCGGTGCTGGTGCTCTTCCCCGCGCTGCCGCCCGCCCCGGTGCTGGTCGCGCCGGCTTTTTCACCGGCGTCGCCGCCACCCAGCCCACCGCCGGTGGCTTCGCTTGTCGTGCCCCCGACGCGGCCTCCGCCGCCGGCCCCGCCTTGCCGACCGCCGGAGCCGCCTGCGCGACCTCCCGTTCCGCCGCCACGACCGCCCGTGCTGGCCTCCTGGCTGCTGGTCTGCGTCGCACCGCCGCTGCTCTCGACGCTGCTGCTCCCGCTCGACCCGCCTACTTTGGGTTTCGAGGTGGTGCCGCCGCTCTCGCTCGATCCTCCCGAGGCGCTGCTCGTCGTGCTCGAGGCCCCGCCTTCGGCTCCCGTGGTCTGGCCACCGGAACCGCCTGTGTTCTCAGCGTCGCCAGGGTCGTAGCTGCTGCAGCCGGCAGCCACCAGGCCCACAACGCCAGCAACCGCAATCATCTTCGACAAGCGTTCTGTTCTCACGGGTGTTCTCCTTGGCAAAGGCCGAAGGCCCGAGGCAACGGGAGGATGGATGTCCGGTCCCGAGCGCCGGCTCTGCTTTTTCTAGGCAGCAGCGACACGGACCGTGCGATTTGGTCCAAGAAATCACCGCAGGAGAAACGGCGCACCGCCTCGCAGGCACGAAAGCAGCGGTCTCTCATGAAAGGAGCGGCCCTGCAGATCAAACCTGGCCAGGGGTGGACAGGTTCGACCGCTCACGCGGTCACTTCTCAGATCACGCGGTCACTTCTTCGCGGCTTCCTGGGCCGACATCGTGGGCTGCTCAGGTTCTTCCCTTTCCCCCAGGTTCTCCAGATAGGCCGGGGTCGGCGGGCCACTACCCATGGCGGTAGGCAGCGCTTCCTTGGTGGAATCGGGCGGATTGGAGGCATCCGGTTGCGGGTCGTATTCACGTGAGGCAGCGGTCTCCAGGAACGGACCTCCGATGTCCTCGGGGACCTCCTGGTCCAAGTCCTCATCGGCCGCGTCTTCGCCCGTGGTGGCCGAGGTCACGAAGTCACGCCCCAAGGCGTCCGCCAGATCGTCAGAGGTGGTCGTCGGACCGGAATCCGGATCGCGAATGAAAGCGTTCGCGTCGTCCGAGCGTGGCCGGAGCACCTGGCTGGCGAAGACCACCCCCGCTGGACGCGCGCGCTTTCCACCGCCTTTCGATCGCCTTGCCATGAAGAAAGCATACCCCCGGCCTGAACAGGTGCGACCCACCCGTGGCCGAATGAGTGGTCCGACGGGATCTGTCGCGTTCACAGTCGTCGGCCCTGCGACCTCACGATCCCAGATCGGCGCGAAAGGCCTTGATGCCGTCGAGCAAGAACTGAATGGCGATGGCCGAAAGCAGCAGTCCCATGATGCGCACCGTGATGCTCATGGCGATGGGGCTCAGCCAACGCGCTCCGCGCGCGGCCAGGTGGAAGATCACATAGGTGATGGCGGCCACGCCCACGATGCAACCCAAGAGTGCCACGTGCTGGGCGAGCGACTTGGCCTGGTTGTGCAGCAGCAGAACCGTGGAGATGGCGCCAGGCCCGGCCAGCATCGGGATGGCCAGGGGCGCGATGGCGATGTCGTCCTTGGCCGCGCCTGCCAGGGTCTCCTCGCTGGTCTCTTTCACGCGCGACCGTTGCACGCGCAGCATGTCCAGCGCGATGATCAGCAAGATGATGCTGGCCGCGATCTGAAAGGCGGCCAGGGTGATGCCAAAGACCCTGAAGATCAGCGTGCCGGCCAGCGAGAAGGCCAGCAGGATCACGGTCATGGTGACGCAGGCCACGCGGGCCGTGCGCAAGCGGTGCTTGATCGTATGTCCCTCGGTCATGGCCAGGAACACCGGCGCGGTGGCCAGCGGGTCGACGATCACGAAGAGCGCCCCCGTGGCCAACAGCATGTATTCCAGCAGGTTCCCCATGGTCTCAACTCTATAAGATGTCGCGAGAGAACGTCGGCGACGGGAGTGCTGGCCCCGCCGCCTGGCTGGTCCGCCTTGGCCGTTGCTGCAGGATGATCAGGACGGCGGTGGGCGGGAATCAGGTCTCGTCGCCTTCTACCGAATCTTGTATGCGACGCATTAGTAGCTTGAAGCGATCCGGCATGAGCCGGATTGGACATCACACGTCACCCCCTCAAGTGAAGGAAAGCCGCCCATGACCAGAATCTCCCGACGACTGGCGCTCTTGCTGTCCGTCTCCCTGCTTCCGCTCGCGGCCGGCCAGGCCTGGGGCCAGGCCACGGTCGACCTCAACACCCAGAAACAGCACATCCGCGGCTTCGGCGGCATGGTCCACATTCCCTGGATCGGCGATCTGTCCGCCGCCGAGCGAACCCTGGCGTTCGGCAATGAAGAGGGGCAACTGGGCTTCACCATCCTGCGCATCGCCGTACCCGACGGCAACACCAGCACCAACAGCTACGTGGCCACCGCCAAGGCCGCCATCGCGGCGGGAGGGATCGTGTTCGCGTCGCCCTGGAACGCCCCCGGCAAGATGGACACCGGGCAGTTCGCCACCTACGCGGATCACCTGGCCAGCTTCGTCTCCTATATGAAGGGGCAGGGCGCGGAGCTGTACGCCATCAGCGTGCAGAACGAGCCTGATTACGCACGCCAAGAATGGCGAGAGTGGTCCCCCGAGCAGTGCCGCGACTTCGTGGCCAACTATGGCGACAAGATGGGCACCAAGATGATGAGCTGCGAATCGTTCCAGTACCGCAAGGCCCTCACCGATCCGACGCTCAACGATCCCAAGGCGCTGGCCAATCTCGGCGTCCTGGGCGCCCACCTGTACGGAACCCAGGTGAGGGACTTCCCGTACCCGCTCTTCGACCAGAAGGCCGTCCCGCTCGGGATCGAGCGCTGGATGACCGAGGTCTACACCGACAGCAACACCGACGCGAACCAGTGGCCGAACGCCCTCAACGTGGCCACCAGCTATCACAACTCGTTGGTCGAGGCGCAGTTCAACGCCTATGTCTGGTGGTACATCAAGCGCAGCTACGGTCCCATCAACAACGGCGCCATCACCAAGCGCGGCTGGTGCATGGCCCATTGGTCGAAGTTCGTGCGCCCCGGGTTCTATCGGGTGGACGCCACCAAGAGCCCCAAGTCGGGCGTGTCGCTCTCCGCCTTCAAGGGCAAGACGGACGTGGTGATCGTCGCGGTCAACACCGGTGGCGCCACGTCGATCGATGTCTCCATCAAGGGATCGAGCATCTCGTCCTTCGACAAGTACACCACCTCGAGCAGCAAGAGCCTGGCCAAGGACGGCAAGGTCACGGCCACGGGCGGCTCGCTCACCCTGGCGCTGGACGGATCGAGCGTCACGACCCTGCACGGCACCAGCTCTGACATTCCCGCCACGGGCGGCTCCGGGGGAGGCGGCTCGACCGGCGCGGGCGGCTCCACGGGGACGGGGGGGGCCACTGCGGTCTCCTCCAGCTCCACGCGTCCGGGTGGCGCGACGGCGGGCCGGACCAGCACCAGGGGGAACAGCACGGGCGGTACCACGGCGACCAACCGCTCCAGTCAACAGGGCGGCTCCTCCGGCGCGGCGGACAGCTCGGCGGCGGGCGGTTCCTCAAGCAGTGCGGCTGACTCCGGCAGCAGGGGTCAGGGTGGAGGTCAGGCCGGGGGTGCTGGTGCCGATGGACAGAGCAGCAGCGAGCCACGGGGATCCGCGGGGAACACCGGCAGCGTTGACGGGGCGCCCGCGACATCGTCGTCCCACACCGGCGGTGGCGGATGCAGCTTCTCGTCGGGCGACAGCGGCGGACTCGTACCCCTCGCGCTCGCGCTGGTTGGTTTGGCGGGCCTGATGGCGCGCCGACGGCGTTCACACTAGCCCACGCCCCTTCTGAGCTGGAAAGGATTGACTGGTTGGACACATCACGCGACATGAAACGACGACGTCATCTCTTGGTCACTGTCGGCTCGGTCTCCCTGGGCTTGCTCCTGGCCGGGCCGGCCGAGGCGCAATCGTTGACCGAGGTGGCGCGCGCCACCTGGGCAGGCAGCGTGTCGCTTCCCAGCTACGTCAAGATGTACATCTATGTCCCGAGCAAGCTGGCGGCCAAGCCCCCTATCGTGGTTTCCGCCCACTCTTGTGGATCGAGCGCGGACGGTCAGTGGGGCAACATCCCCAAGACCAAGGCGGCCGCCACCGCCAACGGCTTCATCCTCATCCTTCCGGACAACCCGGGGCAGAACTGCTGGGACGTGGGCAACCCCACCTCGCTCAAGCACGACGGCGGAGGCGACACGCAGGCGGTCGCCACGATGGTGAAGTACGCGCTCACCAAGTACAACGGCGACCCGGCTCGCGTGTACATCTTCGGTGGCTCGTCGGGCGGCATGATGACGCAAGCCATGCTCGCCGTGTACCCGGACCTCTTCAAGGCTGGCCACGCCAGGGCGGGCGTCCCTGCCGGCTGCTGGGCCGATGGCTACGACTTCGGCAGGCAGTGGAGCAACTCCTGCGCGGGGGGCAACGTCAGCAAGACGGGCAAGCAGTGGGGCGATCTGGTGCGCTCCTACTTTCCTGACTACTCCGGACACCGTCCGCGCGTTCAGCTCGTGCAGGGGGGCAGCGATGCCACCATCAGCTCCAAGAACATGGCCGAGTCCATCAAGGAATGGACGAACGTCCTTGGGCTGAGCGAGACCTCCACATCGAAGGACACGGGCTACAAGGGCCGGGCGGCCACCTACGACCGCCAGTTCTGGAAGAATGCCTGCGGCTTCACGGTTCTCGAGTCCTGGGTGGCCCCGGGCCAGGGGCACTCCATGGCGTATGAGGAAGATGCCCTTTTGAAATTCTTCGGTCTCGAGGGGACGGCCGAAACCGATCCCGAAGACGGGGCTTGTGCCGCTGACGGGGGCGTCGGAGGCAGCGGGGGCGCGGGTGGTTCGGGTGGGGCCAGCGGAGGCGGCGGAGTCAGCGGGCGCGACGGTGGCATCGAGGTCACCTCAGGCACCGGGGGTGCGCGGCCGGATGGCGGCACGGGCAGCGGCGGCCGCTCGACGGGGGCCGGAGGCAGCAGTACGGGCATGGGGAGCAGCACGGGCGGGGACGGCGCTGGCGGCAGTGGGGGAGAAGGCGGCTCCGCGGCCAAGGGAGGATCCAGTACGGGCGGAGGAGGTGTCGCGGGGGGCAGCAGCAGTGGCGGCAGCTCCGCCAAGAAAAACAGCAGCGGCGGTGGCAGCTCGGCCGCAAGCCAGGCCAGCGGTGGCTCTCTGGCCGCCAGCAGCAGCTCGGGCTCGGGTGGTTCCATGCAGACCGCGGATGATGGCGCGGCCTCCGGGTGTAGCTGCTCGGTGGCCAGCCCGGGCAGGCCTTCGTGGTTCCCGGCGGCGATGCTCGCCTGCGCCGTTCTGGGCCTGGTCTTGCGTCGTGGGCGGCGCGCGAGGCGCTGACCCGCGGCCGATTCTGGTCCTCGACCGACGGGCGTCGCGCCTCACGCACCCACCACCGGGCTTGCAAGAGCCTCTCAGACTGACTTCATCCGAAGCAAACGCGCGGACGCGAGGATCAGCGTCCCGGCGGCGATGAAGACCGCGGGCAGGCCCACGTGGTTGGCGGCTTGGCCGAACACGAAGACGCTCAGCATGCCCAGGTTCATCACGCCGTTGGCCAGGTTGGACAGCCTGGCGCGCGTGGAGGGCGGGGCCCCGTCGAACAGCAGGGCCAGCAGGGCCGGGAAGAGCACGCCGTGCGCCAGCCCGAACGCCACGCCCAGCAGGGCCAGCGAGCGCGGGCCAACCCCGGCGAGGAGGGCAATGGACACGCCGTAGGTCAGCATGGCCATCACGGCGGCTCGGGCCAGCCCCAGGCGATCGAGCGCGCCGCCCAACAGACGGATGCCCAACGCCGCGATGGTGTAGGCGATGAAGAAACCGCTGACCGTCTGCACGCCGTGGGACAGCGCCAGCGGGGCGAGGAACGAGACCGTAACGTAGAAACCCGCGCCGACCGCGCCCAGGGCCAGCAAGATGGATCGCTGTCTGGGCATGGGCGGTGCGTCCGTTCCCGCTGGCGCGGCATGCGCGATCTGGACCGGCAACTTGCGCGCCAAGGCGCAGCCGATGACCAAGGCGGCCGCCGACATGAGAAAGACCACGGAGAATCCGTGGCGGGCCGCCACCGGTTCCGCGATGGCCGGCGCCAGGGCGTTCATGAGCAAGCTCGCCCCGCCGGCCAGGCCCATGGCCTGCCCCAGGCGCGCGGCAGGGGCCAGCTCGCACACCATGGCGGTGCCCGCGGTCATCATGGCGGCGGTGGCCAGACCCTGCACCACCCGCAAGCACAGCATCCAAGCGCCGGGTGCGTTGTGAACGGCGAAGCCCAGCGAGCACGCGGCCAGGAGCGCCTGCGAATACACCAAGGTGCGCGCCAGGCCCAGCGCGCCCACCATGCGATCGAGAAAGGGCACGACCAGGACGCAGGTCAAGCCGAAGATGCCCATCACCGTGCCCACCGTGCCGGCGGAGGCGGCGTGGTTCACGGTCAGGTGCTTGGGCAGCAGATAGAAGCACGAATACCCGAAACCCAGGGCCATGTTCGTCGCCAGCAAACGAACGAAGGGCCCCGTGATCCAGCGCTTGCGCTCGATCGAGGCCGGCTCGTTCAGGCCCAGGAGTTCATCCCGGGTTGCTGGCGACAGTCGTATGCCGCCGTCCAGACTGCATTCTTCTTGGCTCGCTTCCATGGCTCATTCTTCCGGTTCTGCCGAAAGGAGCGAGCTCGACCGCTGGGCCCTCTCCGCTCGGCGGGAGAGGGTGGGTAACTGCTCAGCGGTCAGTCGTCCATTCCACTCTCCCCGTGGCAATCCACTTGGCGCCGGTTACGCGCCAACGCTGGCTGGGGAGCGGGTGGTTCAAGGACATGAGGGGGAAAAGGTGATGCAAGAAGGAACGAGAGTCAAGCGCGACCACCTCTAGCCAAGTCCGCCCCTGCGTGGGATTGTGGCGCCTGCTTTCGGAACCACCGCGGCATCAGCACACATGCAAGGAAAACTCCTCGGTTTCATCTTCGATTTGGCCCACCGGCGCGGGCGCTGGGTGCTGGGCTTCGTCATCCTGACCAGCCTGGCCGGGGCGTTCATGGCCACGCGCACGCGCATCTCGACGTCGCAGCGCGATCTCGTGCCCGCCAAGCACCCTGTCCAGAAAGACTACCTGGCCTTCGTGAAGGAATTCGGGGCCGCCGACAGTCTCATCGTTGTGCTGGACGGACAGCCCGACCTTTTGAAACCCGCGGCGGACGCCCTGGCCGCGCAGCTACGCCCGCAGACCCAACTGATCAAGAGCATCTTCTACAAGATCGATCTGACGCTCATGCGCGATCGGGCGCCTCTCTACCTGCCGCTCGACAAGCTCAAGGAGGCGCGCTCTCGCTTGGTGCAACAGCAGGCGCTGCTGCAGCAGGCGGCGGGCATTCGCAACCTGCCCGACCTGCTCGGCGCCATCGACCAAGGCTTCGGTCGCGGCGAGCTGGCCCTGGATCCGGTGGCCGTCGACGCCATCCTGTCGGGCGTGGGCGGGCTGTTTGCCGAGTGGAAAGCCTTTGTCGAAGATCCGAGCCGGCGCGAGCTGGCTCTGCCCGCCGCCCTGTCGGGCCAGGACATGCCCGCCGTGGTGCGCTCGGGCGGCTACCTGACCTCGCGCGATGGCAGCCTGTTGTTCCTGCTGGTGCAGCCTGCCTCGGCCAGCGACGATGAAACCTTCCTGCGTCCTCTCACGACGGCGGTTCGCGACACCGGCCAACGCGTGTTGGACCAGCACCCCGAGTGGCAAGGCAAGGTCAAGCTGGCGCTCACCGGCTTGCCCGCCCATGTGCTCACCGAGACCGACACGGTCTTCTCCGACGTGGGCAAGGGCATGCTGCTGGCCATCGTGCTCATCATCGTGTTGGTGCTGGTGGGCTTTCGCACCCTGCGCAAGACCGCCCTGGCGGTCATCCCGCTGCTGTGCGGGATGGTGACCGGCCTGGGGCTGGTCATCCTGGTGCTGGGAAAGCTGAACCTGATCGGCGCGGCCTTCATGGCCGTGATGTTCGGCATGAGCATCGACTTCGGCATCTACCTGGTTCGTCGCGCCGAGGAAGAGATGGGGGGCGGCGCCGACCTGGTCTCGGCCGTGCGCACCGCCATGGTGCAGACCGGGAAGGGCGTGATGACCGGGGGCCTGACCACCTGTGCGGCTTTCTTTGCCATCACCCTCTCGGACTTCGCCGGGTTTGCCGAGCTGGGCATCACGGCGGGCATCGGCATCTTCGTCTGTCTGCTGGACGTCTTCCTGTTGTTTCCCGTGCTGGCCCTGCGCATCGGCATCGAGCCGCAGAAGCCGCGCCTGGAACGCGTCGAGGAGCGCATGCGTCGGCCCTGGGCTCGTCGGGTGATGGTGGCGGGGGCGGCCGCGGTGGCCGCTTTGTGCGTGCTTTCGGCCTGGGCATGGCCGCGCATCGGCTTCGATTACGACGCCCTCGCGCTTTTGCCTCGCGACACCGAGTCCACCACCTACCAGCAGCGCATGCAGCGCGAGAGCGACCTGCAGGTCTCCACCGTGATGGTGACGGCCGACAGCCTGGACGAGATTCGCGATCTGACCGCCCGTCTGCGCGCCTTGCCCGAGGTGCAGAAGGTCGAATCGCTGGCCGACGTGATCCCGGGCGAGCAGGCGGCCAAGCTGGCGGAGGTGCAGGCGCTGCGCCCGGTGCTGGGCAAGCTGGACCTGACCTTTGCCCCCGATGCCCAGGCCATGGCGGCCATGCCCGCGCGCCTGCAGACCCTGGCCGATCGCTTCGGCGACGCCGAGGAGCAGGCCTTTGGCGGCGGACAATCTCGTCTGGTCAAGCGTATCGGAGAGGTGACGGCCGGCATCTCCGCGCTGCAGAAGCACATGGGCGAGCCCGCCACCCTGGCGCGCACGCAGGCCTTCGAGCGCGCCCTGTTCGCCGGGGCGCAGACCGGCTCGCGCATGGTGAAGACCTGGCTCGACGCTCGGCCGGTCGAGGAGAAGGATCTGGCGCCCGAGCTGCTGGCGCGTTTCAAGAGCCCGCAGGGGCGCTACGTGGCCTATGTCACGCCTAGCGGCTCGGTGTGGGACGTGGCCTTCCTGGATCGCATGATGGCCAAGCTGAAGCAGATCACGCCGCGTGTGACCGGTTTCCCCGTTACCCACCAGGTGTATTCGCGCGTGGTGGTCAGCGGGTTCCGCCAAGCCATGGTGTATGCCTTCCTGGCGGTGGTGGTCTTGCTGGCCATGGATTTTCGCCGGGTGAACGCGGTGGTCCTCGCGCTTCTGCCCCTGGGGCTCGGCTTCCTGCTCTTGCAGCTCGTGGTGTGGCTGGCCGGCGTGCAATACAACTACGCCAACATCGCCGCCTTTCCCGTGTTGATGGGTTACGGGGTTTCCTTTGGTGTGAACATGGTGCAACGCTGGCTGGAGGATCCGAGCAAGACCGCCTTCGTGGCCGCCGCCACGGTGGGCAAGGGCGTGGTGCTGTCGGCCGTGACCGCGCTGGCCGGCCTGGGCAGCATCGTGGTGGCGCGCCACCGCGGGGTCTCCACCTTCGGCTTCATCCTGCTCGCCAGCATCAGCCTGTGCCTGATCCTGGCCACCCTGGTTCTGCCGCTGGTGATCGATCTCATCTACCAAAGGAAAGGAACGCGCGATGCTTCGTAAGGCGCTGATGGTTGTCGTGGGATTGGCCGTGCCCTGCCTGGCCCTGGCGGCTGGCAAGCCGCAGCCCCCGGTCGAGTTCGTCATCGTCTATCCCGGTGGTCCCGACGCGGGGGGCGAGGGCAAGAACCTGGCCGAGCAGTTGGTGCAGCACCTGGCGAGCGTCACCGGGCTGGATCCCGCGCAGTTCGCCGGCGCCTACTTCAACGACAACCAGCAGGCCGTGACCCACCTGAAAGCCCACCGCGATGCCTTTGTCCTGGGCGGCCTGGGCTTCTACCTTCCGCAACGCAAGTCCTTGGGCCTTCAGCCGCTGGCTCGCTTGCGCGGCGAGGGCGGCAGCGACGAGCACTTCGCCGTGGTGGTGAAGAAGGGGCGCTTCAAGTCGCTCGACGAGCTGCGCGGCAAGACCCTGTGGGGCAGTGTGCTCTACGACGACGCCCGCTACGTCGATCGCTTCGCCTTTGGGGGCAAACTGCAGTCCGCCAAGGCGTTCGACCTTCACCCCACGCCGCGCCCGCTCTCGGCCGTGCGCAAGTTGGAGAGCGAAGGCGCCGACGCCGTGTTGCTCAACCGCGCGCAGCTCGAGGCGCTCAAGCAATTGCCCCTCTTCCAGGGGCTCGACATCATCCACTCCTCGGATCCGGTTCCCACCGTCGGCCTGATGTTCATCCCCACCGCGCGCACCAAGCCGGTGCAGGACAAGATCGTGAAGTCGGTCCTGCAACTCTGCGGTACCCCCAAAGGCAAGAGCGTGTGCCAGGGCGTGGGCATCGCCGGCTTCGATCCGGCCAGCAGCGAAAGCCTGGACCCGGTGATCAAGAAGTACGACGCCCGCTGAACGGGGGGCACAGCCCGGCGGTGGGGCTCAACTTTTGCCGAGGGGTGTCGATGTCCAAGCTCGATGTTGCCCCTGGTCAGTGAGCGCAACCTGCACCCGGAGCTGCTGTGGCTCGACGACGACCTTCCCAGCGAGGGCGATCGCGCGGCGGCGCGTAGCCTGGCCGCGCGCATGGGGGAATTCGAGGGGCTACGCCCCTTTCCCGCTGTGGTGCAAGAGCTGGTGGCCTATATCAGCCAGCCGGATTTCGAGATCGATCGGGTCCGCCAGATGATTGAGTCGGATCCCGCCCTGGCCTCGCGCCTGATGCGCGTGGCGAACTCGGTGGCCTACCGGGCCTATGAATCATGTACGTCCATCCCCAAGGCCATCATGCGCATCGGGGCCACCAACCTGGCCCATCTGGCCATGGCCTTGGCCGCCCTGACGTTCTTCAAGGACCTGGACGAGGTAGGCGTGAGGATTCGCGACCACTCCGCGGGCACCGCCGCCGTCGCACGCGAGCTGGCCTTTCGTCTGGGCCGCAACGTGGTGTCGTCCAAGGTCTTGCTGGCCGGGCTGCTGCACGACGTGGGCAAGCTGCTGCTCATCCAGGCGGGCGATCGCGACTACAGCGCCATGCTGGCCGAGGATCTCTCGGCCGACCGAGCCCACCGTCGTGAGCGGTGCATGTTGGGCTTCGACCACGCGATGCTGGGCGGCTACGTCCTGGCCCGCTGGAACCTGCCTGAACCGCTGCCTCAGATCGTGGCCTGCCATCACCACGCCAAGCCCGGCGAGATGAAGCCCGGCATCGTCCCCATGTCCATCGCCATGATCCGGCTGGCCGACCAGGTGGACTGGATGATGGCGAAGCCTCGTGATCCCGATCCCGCGATCCTGCGCGACCTCTCCCTGTCGCCGGAGGGCGCGTACGCCGGGTTGCGCGAAGACACGTTGTCCAGCCTGTGGGACGACCTGCGCGCGGCGCGGGCCGAGGCGCGCTCGCTGTTCCGGTAGGCGGAACCCGCACCTCGAGCGCGACCGGCGCCGCTATTCTTCCGTGCTGATGTCGAGCAGCTCGACGTCGAAGACCAGCATCCCGGAGGGCATGCCCGGGCGGCGCGGGGTGTTGCCGTAGGCCAGCTCGCCGGGGATCCAGAAGCGTGTCTTGTCGCCCACCACCATGAGCTGCAGGCCCTCGGTCCAGCCCTTGATGACACCGTTCAGACGAAACTCCGTTGGTTCGCCGCGCGCCACCGAGCTGTCGAACATCTTGCCGTCGGTGGTCCAGCCCGAGTAGTGGACGCGCACGCGATCCCTCGGGCGGGGGTGCTGCTTGCCCTGGCCCTTGCTCAGGGTCACGTAGGCCAGGCCCGAGCCGGTCTTGCTGGCGTGCTTAGGGGGGGCGGCCACGTCGCTCGGCACCTCGATGGGCTTCTTGCCGGGGATGATCTTCAGCAGCTCGATGTCGAACACCAGCATGCCGGCCGGCTGGCCCGGACGGGGCGTCTCACCATAGGCCAGTTGGGCGGGGATCCAGAAACGACGGCGCTCGCCTTCGACCATGAGCTGCAGGCCCTCGGTCCAGCCGGCGATGACCTTGCCCAGGCCGAAGGTCATGGGCTCGCCGCGCGCCGCCGAGGTGTCGAACATCTTTCCGTCGGTCGTCCATCCCGTGTAATGGACGGTGACCTGGTCCCAGGCGTGCGGATGGCTGGTGCCGCTCCCCGGGCGCAACACCTTCGAAGCCAGCCCGGACGACGCCTTGACCGCGCCCTCGGGCGGGGCCGCCACATCGGCGGGCGCCTTCTGTGGGTCGGCGCCGCTGGGCGAAACCGTGGTTCCCGTCTTGGCTTCGGACGGCTGCCAACCCGAGACTTCGATCCAATAGAGATCCTTGTCGACGGTCAGCTTGGCCCCCGGCCGGTAGGTCTTTCCCTTCAGCGTGACCTTCTTGCGCACGGTGAGCTTGGTCCCGAAGCACTGGTAGCGCTGGACACCGTTCTCGTTGACCGCGATGAACCCGCCCTCCAGCGACAGTCCTTGATCGTCTCCGCCCACGATGTCCGCCTCGGTCGGGCACATGGGTACGGCGTCGGGATAGCCGGCCACGACTTCCTCGTAGGACGGCAGGGGCTTGGCGCTCGGCTTCTTGTCCGCCCGCTTGGCGCTGGCCCAACTTGGCGCGACGGCAAACGCGATGGCGCAGAAAAGGGTAATGGGTGATCTCATGCGGTTTTCTCTGCTACAGCTCGACGTCACCAAACTTGTGACACGTCGGCCGCTTCACCTGCTCCACGGTGTACTTGAACGTGAACATGGTCTTGGGGGAGCCTTCGGTCTCGCTGGCAAAGATCTTGATCGGCACGGAGCCCTTCTTGGGCGCCACCAGCTCGAAGGGAATGTCGACGAACCCGTAGGCCTGGATGGTCTGGCTCGTGTCCCCCACATAGACCTCCAACTTGTCGCCGTCCTTGTTGGTTTGGCAACTCAAGTTGAACGAGAGGCTGCCATCCTGCTGTTCCCGGCAATTGGCTGGGCTGCAGGTGAATGAGATGTTCGTTCCCTTGTCGGTCCTGAAGGTATTGATGGTGCGAGGGGCAGCGGGTTTCTTCTCGCGTCCTTCCGCCTTCTTCGCCGGCGCGGCCCAGGTCAGCATCAAGACGGCGATGAGCGAGACAACCATTTTCATTTTGCGTGTTCCTTTCATGAGAGCCCGATCTGGGGCGCAGCATAGCCCTCGAAGGTGCGGACGGGGGCGGGAAAAGCGAGGAGTGGGACCCTCGGCCGGGTTAGAACACCTGGCCTTTGCACGTCGCCAGGCGGCCCAGGCCTGGTCCCTCCACCACGCGGGCCGCGGCGAGGGCAGCCCGGCGCCCGGCCTCGGCAATGGGATGACCCGAGGCCAACGCCAGCCCCAAGACCAAGCCGAACACGTCGCCGGCCCCGGTGGGATCCACCTCTTGTGCAGGGGCGGCGGGAATCTCGATGCGCTCGTCGCGGTGAAGGATGGTCGCGCCCTTGGCGGCCCGGGTCAGTGCCACGAAGGTCCCACGGGCGGCGAAGCGTGCCGCGATCTCCTCGGCCGCGGGATGATCCTCCTCGGAGAGCACCGCGCTGGCGAGCGCCGCGGGTGGATCGAGCGCCTCGCTGCTCAGGTGGGGCTCGATGGCACCGTCGGCGGCCTGGCGGCGCAACCAGCCCTGCACGGCCGCGATCACATGGGCGCCCGCGAACCCGTCCAGCAGGGCCCGACCGCACTCGCCGAAGACTCCACCGGCGTACACCACGCGCGGTGAGCGCCATGCCGGCGGCACATCGGCCAGCGTGAGCGGACGGGCGCAGGCCCGCAGCAGCAGGCGCCGGCGTGGGCCTCGGTAGTCGAGCGCGAAGGTGGTCATCACCTCGCTGGGCGAAACGTGCAGCGCCAAGCCGGGCGTCTGCGCCAGCGGCGCCAGCAGGGGCGAATCGGGCGGGGCGATGGTCACCAGCGCGGTATCGATGCCCAGCAACGCCGCCGCGCGCGCCGCATACCCGGCCGCGCCGCCCAGGCGCAGCTCGTGGCCGAACTCGTCACAGGTGACGTGACCCAGAACCAACAGATCGGGCTTCCTGGTCATGCTCAGGGCTGTCTCGCCGCGATGATGTCGAGCAACTCGACCTCGAAGACCAGCATCCCGGCGGGCAAGCCCGGCCGGCGCGGGGTCTCGCCGTAAGCCAGCCCGGCCGGAATCCAGAAGCGCATCTTGTCGCCCACCACCATGCGCTGCAGACCCTCGGTCCATCCCTTGATGACCCCGTTCACGGCAAACTCCGCCGGCTCGCCCCGCGCCACCGAGCTGTCGAACATCTTGCCGTTGGTGGTCCAGCCTGAATAGTGGACGCGCACGCGATCGTTGGGGCGCGGGTGCCGCTTGCCCTTGCCTTTGGTCAAGGCGACATACGCCAAGCCCGAGCGCGTCTTGCGGGCGTGCTTGGGGGGCGCGGCCACATCGCTCGGCGCCTCGACAGCGGTCTGCGTTTTTTGCGCGTTGTCGGCGCTGGCCCAGCCCGGCGCCCCCATCAGCGCGATGACGAGAAACACGGCAGCGGGTGATCGCATGGTGACGGAAAAGCTAGCACGAACAGACTGGGCAGCTTTGCTCCACTTTTCCCCTATACTACGCCGTCATGACAACAATCAGCGTGGGGCGAGCTTCCGTGCGACTCTTCCGTGGCTGGGGCCTGATGGCGGCGACCCTGGGCTTGTGGCTCGGCGGCTGCAGTTCGGGAAGCGGCCTGGATGGTGGCCCTGGGAAAACGCAGGTCGAGGCGGGCGGCGGTGCAAGCGCGAGCGGCGGTACGACGTCGGTGGCGGTTACCGGCGGTACGACGTCGGTGGCGGTTACCGGCGGTACGACGTCGGTGTTCAGCTCGGGCGGCCCCCCCGCGGCGGGGAGCACCGGCGTCTTGACGGGCTCGCGCGGCGGTGACAGCGTCACGACCGGAGGCAAGGGTGGCGGGGGAATCGGCGGCACGGGTGCGGGCGGAGTGGTGGCTTCCTCCACGGGTGGTGCCGGCATGGGAGGCTCGGTCACAGGCACCAGCCTTCCCGTCGACGCTGGTGCCGGTCCGGTCGACGCCGACTCCAAGCCAAAGGACTTCACCAGACTGATTGGCAAGTACAAGGTCGCTGCTTTGGGTGGGGGCCTCATGTGCGGAACCGCCGGATCGGCGATTCAGTTCAAGGACGAGGCCATGACGGTGGAACGGGGATCCGACGCGAACCTGGTCGCGACCACCAACCCCATGCCCGGCGAATACCCGGCCGCGTGCGCTTTGAAGATCAACGCGGTGGATTCCCCCGAAAGCGGCATGCTGATGGCGGTGCAGAATTCGAGTTGCAGCAGCGGCGGGGTCACGCTGACCCTGTCCGCGTACGTCTTCGCCAACGGACAGGGGGATCCCAAGGTGGTGATCTCCGCCAACGGCATGCTCACCGGAGGCCCGCACGGCGATTGCAACTTCAGCTACTCGGCCGAGGCCATCCCCGCGCCCTAGGTTTCCGCGTCGACACCTGTCCCTTCCCGACCAGCGACGCGGCTGGGTGTTCGGGTATCAGACGGGCAGCCGCCCCATTTGCTCCAGCTGCCAGACCGCCGGTTGTATGCCAGGCAGCGGGGCGGGCTTGGGATAGGACGGCGTCTCGGTCCGCACGGCCTCGCGCTTCTTCAGATAGCCTCCCGGGCTGCCGATCGGATTGGGGTATCTCCGGAATTCGCAAGCGGAGGCTCAAGCCAGCCCGTGTCACGCCAGGACCACAACCCGCGACCGTACAAGGTCGCCGTTCTGCTGGACCATCTGAATTTCTTCGGACGTGGCTACGAGGGGCAGCTGCGTGATGCCTTGTGTGCGCGGGCTCGCAAGAGCGGCATCAACCTTCTTCTGATCTACGGAGGGGCCCTGGATGCCCCCACCGCGCTGGAGTCCGCCGACAACATCATCTTCCACAAGCTGGATCCCGGTCAGTTCGATGGGATCATCGTGGCCTCCGCCCTGCTCTCGGCCTTCTGTGGCACCGGCGGCGTGGTCCGCCTCGTCGAGCGCTATCGCACGGTCAAGATGTGCAGCATTGGGTTGGCCCTGCCCGGCGTGCCCAGCCTTCTGCTCGACAACCGGGCCGCCATGGCGGAGGCGGTCGAGCACCTGGTGCGCGACCACGGTCGGCGGCACGTGGCGTTCCTGGCAGGCACGCCCAAGAACCCGGAGGCCGAGGCGCGGCTGGACGCCTACCGAAGCGTCCTCGAGAAGTACGGCATCCCCTTCGACCGCGCGCGCGTGGCCAGCGGACACTTCCTGCCCGCGCTCGGTCGCGCGGCCATGGACGAGATCTTGGATCGGGGTGTGCCCTTGGATTCGGTCGCCTCGGCCAACGACAGCATGGCCATCGGCGCCATTCAGGCCTTGCGCAGGCGCGGCCTGCGCGTTCCCGAGGACGTCGCCGTGGTGGGCTTCGACGATCTGACCCTGGCCCGCCTGGGCAACACGCTAGCCGTCACCGTGGCGGACGCCTTGCGCAAGCCGACGTAGCGTCGCGCGCTCAGCCGGAGGGGGGCCTTGCGCGCGTCGCTCTTGCTCAGGCGAGCATCACGCGCATGAGCTCGTCTTTTTCGATGAAGGTGAGCAGGTCCTCGATGGCGCCACGTTCGGAAAGCACCGTGTAGAAGTCCTCTTTCACGTTGAGCGCGAACTTGACCGCCTCGACGAAATCACGGCGTGAGAGTGGCTGTTTCTCCATGAAGGCGAGGAACCCGCAGCTCTCGATGGATTGCTTGAGGAGCTTGTGGGTTTCGCCCTGCAAGTGGCTGACCGCGTACGAGGCCACACCCACCTGAAGTCCGTGCAGCGAAGGCTTCTCCGCCAGACGGTCGTAGGCGTGCGAGATCAAGTGTTCGCTGCCGCTGGCGGGACGGCTGCTGCCCGCGATTTCCATGGCGATGCCCGACATCATGAGCGAGCTGGACATCACGCGCAGAAAGTCCAAATCCTGTGGGTGCTTGTTCGGGTAGTAGAAGAAGGTGTCGGCGGCGTTCCTGCAGATGGTGGCGGCGAAGTCGTTGACCGGCTCGCCGCGGCGGTTGAACGCCAACTTCCAGTCGAACACGGAGGTGAACTTGCAGAACAGATCGCCCAGGCCCGAATAGAAGAAGGCCTCGGGCGCGGCACGGATGATCTCGGTGTCCAGGATCACGCTGTGGGGGATCACGGTGCGCACCGTGCGCCGGCTACCCTTCACCACCAGCGATGAAAACGGTGAGGAGAAGCCGTCGTTGGAGATGAGAGTGGGCACCGACACCAGGGGGATCTGCTTGAGCAGGGCCAGGTACTTGCAGCAGTCGATGACCTTGCCCCCGCCCACGGCCACCACCGCGTCGAGCTTCTGCGGAAGGGTCAGGCTCTCCCGAAAGATGGCCTCGATGTCGTTGGAGACCGCCACCCCTTCGTGCGCGACCTTGATTTCGGAGGACTCCAGTGAGATCTCGACCGTCCGGGAGAGCATGGGCTTGAGGCCCTCTCCATAGAAAAGCGCGATGTGCGTGAAACGGTCGCTGCGCAGGTACTTGCCCAGTTTGTGAAGGGCGTTCGGTTTGATGCGCAGAAGAGAGGGGACGGTGATTTCCATGGGTGCTTCTCAGACAGGGGCTTACAGCGCGAGAGGGTCGATTTCACCCACATTCTTGAAGACGTGGGTGGGACGGTAAGGGGACTCGTCGAGCGTCGCGAGGGTGGAGACGCCCGACAGGACCAGGCAGGTGGTCATGCCTGCCTCCAGGCCGGCCACGATATCGGTGTCCATGCGGTCCCCGATCATCACGGTCTCGGAGGAGTGGCTGCCCAGCTTCTTGCGCGCACTCATCATCATCAGGGCGTTGGGTTTGCCGACGACGTAGGGCTTCTTGCCACACGCGACCTCGATGGCGGCCAGGATGCTTCCCGCCGCGGGCTCCAGCCCGGCCTCGGTGGGGTCCACCACGTCGGGGTTGGTGGCGATGAACTTGGCGCCTTTGTCGATGAGGCGCAGGGCCTTCCTCATCATGTCGAAATTGAAATGGGGCGTCTTGCCGACCACCACGTAGTCCGGTTTGGTCTCGGTCAAGGAGAAGCCGACCTTGTAGAGCTCGCTGGCCAGCCCGTTGCCACCGATGAGGTAGGCGGACCCACCCGGTTTCTGACTGTGCAGAAAGGCCGCGGTGGCCATGGCCGAGGTATAGAAGTTGTGTTCGGTGAGCCCCTCGATGCCCATGCCTTCCAGCTTGCGGAGCAGGTCGATGGGCGTCTGCTCGGAGTTGTTGGTCAGGAAGAGAAACGGGGTATTCGTTTCCACCAGCCTACGAATGAAAGCCTGGGCGCCATCCACCAGGGACTTGCCCCGGTAGATGACACCATCCATGTCGGAGAGGATCGATTTCGCCATTGGGGATGGGCCGTACTCTGCCCTCGGACCGACTCCGACGCCAGCCGGGGCCGCTGGTCCGTGGCGCAGGGGCTGCGTGCGTGAACCCTGCCCGAAGGAGCCTGGACTGGGGCGGAGACGCGCGTGTTGCGGCCGCGCTCACGTCGCCTCAGCGAGCGCGCGCGGCCAGGTCACACCCACCCGGCCAGGTGCTCACTTCCACTCTACGTCGTCGACGTACAACCAGCCACTGACCGCTTCCGCGCCGCTGGGCTGGAAGCGAATCTGGACCCTGTCGGCTTGAACCGGTCCTCCCTGGACATTCCCCTTCAGGTTGAACCAGGAGTCGCTCGGTATGAGGGCACTCGGCGTGGTCGTGTTCACCACCGTCGAGCCGGAGTAGAAGACCAGACGGCTGCTGAAGGCGCCATCTGCATCCAAGTTCACGTACATGGAGAATGATGTGACCGGCGCGGTGCCCGAACGACACAAGGTGACCATGGCATCCGCGTAGAAGTAATTGGACGTGTCGAAGTAGATCCGACCCAGCAGGGCGGAGGCGCCGCCGTGAACGAGCGACGAAGTCACGGTCACATTGGAGAGCGCGTTGGCGCTGGTGTTGGCGTCAACCACCCAACCGCTGGTTCCGTTCTCGAAACCGGTGCTCGAGCAGGTCGTCGTGCTTCCGCATTGCAGAGAGCTGCCGCTGCATCGACAAGCACCTGCGCTGCAGGTCTGATCGGCGCCGCAGGTGGCCCCACAAGCGCCGCAGTTGGTGGGATCGTTCTGCCCGTCAACGCAGACATCCGAGCAACTGATGTTTCCCTGGGCGCAGCACATACCGACCGGGGTACAGAAGTTGCTCTTGCACTGGGCGTTCGTCCGACAACTGCCGCCGTTGTCTGCTTGGGCCATACACGATCCACCGCTGCAGTAGTTGGACAGGTCGCAGGGGATCTCGTCAACCTGGGAGCAAGCCCCCTCCATGCAGACGGAGGCTGGGATCCTCTTGCTCTCATCGAGGCTGCAGGAAGCCGGCTTGCAGACGACTCCGGCGCCTGGATAGACGCAGGTGTTCGAGGTCAGATCGCACTTGCCCGCGCATTTGGACCCCGTGTCCGTGCCATTGCAGAGGGGGCGCCCGTTTTGCGGAGCGCCCGCGATGCGAACGCAGCTCCCTCCCGAGTTGCAGACCCGACACTGATCCTGGCACTCCGATTCACAACAGACGCCATCGACACAGAAGCCGGTTCCACATTCATCCTTCAACTTGCAGAACTCTCCCTGCACTCTCAGCGGCACGCAGACAAGACTGTCGTTGCAGTACTTGCCCTTGCCGCAGGTGCCGGGGCCCGGCGTGCATCCGCCCGCGCACTTGCCATCGTCCCCACACTGGTTGCTGTCACACGTGTTGGTGGTTGTCTGGGTGCAGTTGCCCTTGTCGCAAACCGAGGACGTGGTGGCCACCCCGTCCTTGCAGCTTGCCTGGGTGCAAATGACTTGGCTGTCGGGGAACACGCACGCAGCACCGCTGACACCATCGCACTGGGCCGCGCACACGCCGGTTCCGTCACAAGCGGGGCGCAGGGCGGGCGCGGGCCCCTTGGCCGCGATCGTGCACTTTCCTGCGGTGTTGCAGGTCTCGCAGTTGCCGTTGCAGGCGGCCGTGCAGCAGACCTTGTCCGCACAAAACCCGCTCTCGCATTCATTGCCCTCGCCGCAGGCCGTTCCCAGGGCCTTGAGCCCCGGGTTGACGGGAACATCGACAGGCGCATCTATCGGGCCGGAGGTAGCGCCACCGTCTCCGGGTCCAGAGGTCGCGACTAAGGTGCCGCTCGTGCCCCCGGCCCCGGAGCCTCCGTTCACCACGGCCCCGCCGGAGGTTGCTGTGGCACCCGCCACCGTGCCGCTGCTCGCGGCGTTTCCTCCGCCGGTGTTCGTGCTTCCCCCAACGCCTCCTGCGCCACTCACGTCCGCGAGGCTCCCGACATCGGGTCTCGCGCCGCCGTCGAAGTCGCGGGGTCCCGAGTCGTCGCTCGCTATTCCCGTGTCGCTTGCGTCGGTCAAGCCGGCATCGGTCGTCCCAGCCTGTCCGCCGGCTATCCCCCCCGTCCCCGCGGATGACAGGGGGAGACAGGTGCCAAATCCAGCATCTCCCATCGAACAGAAGGTGCCGCTCGGGCAACTCTCGGGCGAATCGCACTTGATCTTCGAGACGTGCAGGTCGCGAAAGCACCCCGCGACGCTCATCGAGATCAGAAGGGCCATGCCAAGGCTCGGGTTCCCCCGCTTCATCAGAAGCCCCCGGAGAGCACCAGACCCGCCTGACCCGCGCCCAGGGTGGGAACCAACGCCACCTGCGATGGCGGGCGACTGTCGCTGCGTGCGCCGAACCAGATGAGAACGGCCCCCGTTAGCAGACACGCTCCCCCGACCCCGTAGCCCACCCACGCCAGTGTCTCGTAGGTCTTGCGGGTGGACTCATCGTCGCTGGAGTAGCCGTTCTGCTTCCCGTACATGTCGTCGAGCATACCGTTGGCCTTGACGTTTAGAATCACCCCGGTAACCGTCGCCCCCGCGCCCAAGGCTGCGGTGATGATGCCCCCAATCAGCAGCCCCGAGTTCCTCCGCGACTCTTCCGCGGGGGCTGGTGCGGGCACGTTCACCACAATGGGCGCGGGAGCCGCCTCCGGCTGGGGCTGAGGAGCCACAGGTGCCACTGGCGGCGCGAAGGTCTGCGGGGGGGCGATCGTGCGCGCTTCTTGTTCGGCCAGCAACTCCTTGCACTTGCCGATACGCCTGTGGGCTTGCTCCTTGTCGGAGGACTTCAACTTGAACTTGCCCGTTTCCGCCGCGCGTAGGTATTCCTCGAAGCGTGCGATTGCCTCTTCGTATTTGCGATTCTGCTCCAAGCAGCGGCCTTGGTTGAACAGGTAGGTGGGGTTCTTGGTGCTGATGAATAGATCCGAAAGGATGGACACGCCTTGGGCGAAGTCCCCGTTCAGACACGCCTTGCGAGCCTCCTTCTCCTGCGTCTGTCGACTGGCCGCAAGGGCGGGGGAGGATGACAGGAGGACCAAGATCAACCCGGCAAGAGCCTGCCCGGTTGACTGCCAAGTTGAGCGTCGTGATCCCATGGGGTCCCCATCTGGTTGCATGACTGGTCTCGGGTTGTCCATCTTCCGAACCTGGCCCTCCCTGACCTTGGAGCTACTGGACGACCACATCGTCCACGTAGACCTGGAAAGTGTCGCCTGACATGGGGGCGCCTCCGTTGAGTCGGATCACGACCCCGCTGGCTGGTTGAGCAGGACTGAATGTCACCGTGGCCTGCGTCCAGGTCGTGGTGATGGACCCCAGCATGATTTGACTGCTAGCGCCTTCGTTGCCGGAGGCATCCAGAACCGTGACGTTCGAAGAGGACAGGCTGACGGTTCTGGTGCTGTACAGCCACATGGATAGGGAGGTCAGCGTGGTCGTGCCCGATGGACAGAAGCTCCACTGGAAGTGCACGGCCGCCGGTGGGCCGGCGGGATTGACTGAAAACTGGAGAGCCTTGGATCCGCCATGGGCCTGGGCCGAGCTGCTCGCCGGACAGCATGCGAAGTTGGTGCTGCTCGGGAAGATCGACCAACCGTCGATATCCACATCCTTCTCGAAGTTGGACCCCGCGCAGGTCGAGACGCCCCCGCAGGTGATGGTGCCCATGGTGCACGTACAAACCTTGTTCTGGCAGTTCTTGTTCGCGCCACAAGAGGTCCCGCAGACGCCACAGTTGGGTTCCACGTTGGGGTTGGTGCAGGTCCCGCCGCAGGCGATCAGACCCGATGAACAGCATCGCTTGCCGCTGGGAGAATTCGCCACGCAGCTCAGGCCGCCGAGGCACTCGATGTTGCCATTGCAGATGGCGCCGCTGTCGCCTTGGGGGTTGCTGCAACTCGCGTCCTTGCAGTAGTACCCGCTCGCGCAATTGGTGGTGGAGGGAACGGTGCAGGAACCGTTGCCGTCGCAGACCGTGGCTTCGTTCAGAGAGAGCTGGTTGACGGTGCAACTGGCGGGCGTGCACTGAACGCTGTTGTTCGGATAGGAGCACGAGGTCGATGTCCCGTTGCAGCTCCCCGCGCAGGTGGCATCGAAGGCGTTGCAGGTCGGGTGTCCGGGCCTGGGTGATCCTGCCGCGACGGCCACGCACATCCCCTGGGAGTTGCAGGCTTGGCATGCGCCTTCACAAGCGGACTCGCAGCAGACACCGTCGATTCCGCACACCGGAGCGGTCGCGCCGCACTCGTTGCCATTCGCGCATGCCGCGCCTGGGGCCTTTTTCGGCGCGCAAGCCCCTGCGCTGTTGCAGTAGCTGCCGCTGGGACAACTGGTCGCGGTACACCGGTCGGCGCATTGGCCGTCGCTGCCACACACCCCGGTGCTGCAGACGGTGGGATCGGGCTTCACGCAGGTCCCGGAGCTGCTGCAGGTTCCCGCCGCGGTCGCCGAGCCGGCCGTGCAGGTCGGCTCGGAACAGGTCGTGCCCGTCGGATAGACACAGGTGCGGACCTTGCCATCGCACTTGGAGGCGCACGTGCCGGTGCCCGGGCAGGCTGTGCGCGTGGCCGGAGCCGGACCAGCAGGAGCCAACGTGCACCTTCCCGCGGCGTTGCAGGTTTCGCACTGCCCGTTGCACCTGGCATCGCAGCACACGCCATCGGCGCAGAAGCTGCTGGCACAATCCGCGCCGGTCACGCAGGCCGCTCCGAGGAGACGAGGAACGAAGGCGTCGACCGTGTCCGCCGCCGCGTCTCGCGCGGTGGTTCCTCCGATTCCGCCGTCGTCCACCCCACCCGCACCGCCGCGGCCTGCGCTGGCGGTGGTGCTGAGGGCGCCGCCCGTGGTGACGATGCCGCCCGTCTCGGGCGTCCCACCGATGCCGCCCGTGGCTTCGGTTCCGCCGCCTCCGTCCGTGCCCTCGACGCCACCGGTACCGCCCGTGCCTGGATTGACGGCCGGGCTGTCCACCGTCTCCGCGTCAGACTGCTGCACGGGTGGCCGATAGGCATCCAGAGTGTCGCGGCTTCCGTCCCAACCGCTGTCGCTCATGCCTCCGGAGACGATGACCTCCGAACGCGAGCCATCCCCCCCGCCAACCTCCTCGCTGCTGGAGGCGTCGCCCAACGCAGTCTCCGAGGGCACGCAGTGATGCTTGCTCGTGTCGCAAACGTAGTTGCTCGGGCAGTACTTGCTATCGTCACATCTCAGCCTCGAAGCATCGAGGCTGCGAAAACAGGAGAGGGAGCCGAGGCAGACCAACGAAAAGACGGCGCTTCAGGGATTTCCGTGGGTAATCGTCGAGGGGGCTGGGTAGAGCTGTAG
>CAZHUY010000049.1:24102-32012 GCA_964535465.1 uncultured Myxococcales bacterium | reverse complement strand
GCCTGCATCTCGGTGATCTCGGGGTACGAGATACCCAAGCGGCAGCCACGGTGGCCGAGCATCGGGTTGGATTCCCTCAGCTCGTTGATGCGGGCCTCGATGTCGGCCACGCTCTTGCCGGTGGCGCGGGCCAGCTCCAGCACGCCCGCCTCGTCGTGGGGCAGGAACTCGTGCAGCGGCGGGTCCAAGGTTCGGATGGTCACGGGCAGCTTGCCCATGGCGCGGAAGATCCCGGCGAAGTCCTCCCGCTGCAGCGGCAACAACCTCTCCAGGGCCCTGCGCCGGGTCGCCTCGTCCTCGGCCACGATCATCTCGCGCATGGGGCCGATCTTGCCCTCGCCGAAGAACATGTGTTCGGTACGGCACAGACCGATGCCCTCGGCGCCGAAGGCCACGGCGGCCGCCGCCTGATCGGGCTGGTCGGCGTTGGCGCGAACCTTGAGACGGCGGACGCTGTCGGCCCACGACAAGAGGCGCGCGTAGCGCTCATAGGCGGGCGCGGTCTTGGGATCCAGGTTCTTCTCGATGAGCACGCGGATGACCTCGGAAGGCGTGGTGTCCACGCGCCCGTTGATCACCTCGCCGGCGAACCCGTCGATGGAGATCCAGTCACCCTCGCGCAGGACCACGGTGCCGCTCGACGTGTTCACCGTCATGGTGCGGTTGTGGTAGTCGAAGCTGACGGCGTCGCAGCCCACGATGCACACCTTGCCCATCTGGCGAGCCACCAGGGCCGCGTGCGAGGTCATGCCGCCGAACGCGGTCAGGAAGCCTTCCGAGGCGTTCATGCCCCGAATGTCCTCGGGCGAGGTCTCGTGTCGACACAGGATGGTCTTCTCGCCCTTGGCCGCCCACGCCTCCGCGTCGTCGGCGAAGAACACGATACGACCGGTGGCCGCGCCGGGCCCGGCAGGCAGGCCCTTGGCCAGCAGCCGCCCGCTCTTGACCGCCTCTTGCTTGGCCGCGGTCTCGAACACCGGACGCAGCAACTGGTTGAGCGCCTCGGGCTCGACGCGACGAAGCGCCTCCTGCTTGTCGATGAGCTTCTCTTGCACCATCTCGACGGCGATGCGCACGCTGGCGAAGCCGGTGCGCTTGCCGTTACGACACTGCAGCATGAAGAGCTTGCTGTTCTCGATGGTGAACTCGATGTCCTGCATGTCGCGGTAGTGCTTCTCCAGCTTCTTGCGAATCGCCAGGAGCTGCTTGTACGCCGTGGGGAAGCTCTTCTCGAGCTCGACGATCTTCTGCGGCGTGCGGATACCGGCGACCACGTCCTCGCCCTGCGCGTTCATCAGGAACTCGCCGTAGAACTCGTTCTCGCCGCTGGCCGGGTTGCGCGTGAAGCACACGCCGGTGGCCGAATCGTCGCCCTTGTTGCCGAACACCATGGCCTGCACGTTGACGGCGGTGCCCCACGAGGCGGGGATGCCGTTCAGCTTGCGGTAGGCGTTGGCGCGGTCGTTCTCCCAGGAATTGAAGACCGCCATGATGGCGCCCCGCAGCTGATCGAGGGGGTTGGTCGGGAAGTCCACGCCCTTGCGGCGCTTGATCTCCGCCTTGAACTCCGCCACCAACTCCTTCAGCGCCGAGGCCGGCAGCTCGGAGTCCACGTTGACGCCGAGGGCCTTCTTCTTGGCGCTCAGGATGACCTCGAAGGGATCGTGGTCCTCCTTGCGCTCGGGCTTCATGTCCAGCACGACGTCGCCGTACATGGCGATGAAGCGTCGGTAGCTGTCGAAGGCGAAGCGCTCGTTGCCAGACGCCGCGGCCAGACCCGCCGCGGTCTCGTCATTCAGACCGAGGTTCAGGATGGTGTCCATCATGCCCGGCATCGAGGCCCGGGCGCCCGAGCGCACCGAGACCAGCAACGGGTCCTTGGAATCACCGAACTTCTTACCGAGCAGCTTCTCCATCTTGGCGACGTTGGCGCGCACATCGTCTTCCAGGCCCTTGGGCAACCTGCGCCCGTTGGCATAGAACTCGGTGCACACCTCGGTGGTGATGGTGAACCCGGGAGGTACCGGCACGCCGATGTTGGTCATCTCGGCGAGGTTGGCCCCCTTGCCGCCGAGCAGGTTCTTCATGTCCTTGTTCCCCTCGGCCTTGCCGCCACCAAAGAAATAGATGCGCTTGGTGCGCTTGGGGGCTACCGACTTCGGGGCAGCCACTTTCTTGGCCTTGACCTTGGCCTTGGCATTCGCTTTGGCTTTCTTGGGGGCTGGGGCTTTTTTCTTTTTCATGGTGTTGTTTCTGTTGGGGTTCGGGTGGAGGTGAAAGACAGAAGTTCGACGTTTCTATCAGGAGGCGCCCATGATGAAAAGAGCCCTGAGTCCAAGCCCGCCGGGCTGATAAAGCGAAGCTCCCCGCCGGGCAGCGACTATGAGCCGCCCCCAAGCGGACATCGTCCGGAGGTATTGCCGTGGCCGTGGCCGTGGTCGTGGCCGTGGCCGTGGCCGTAGACGTAGACGTAGACCTGCTCGACCAAGAATGTCCGGCCACGGCCACGGCCACGACCAGGTCCACGACCACGACCCTGCTCGTTTATCGCGGGATTTTCTAGAGCAGCCGGCCGCCCAGGGTCGCCCCGAGCGAGTCGATGGAGGCCCGCTCCTGCTGCATGCTGTCCCGGTCGCGCACGGTCACGGTCTTGTCGTCCAGGCTCTGGAAGTCCACCGTGATGCACCAGGGCGTTCCGATCTCGTCCTGGCGGCGGTACAACTTGCCGATGGCGCCGGTGTCGTCGTACACCGCCCGCACGCCAGCCTTCTGCAGGTCGCGCCTGATGCCGCGCGCCAGCTCGACCAGGCGGGGCTCGTTGCGCTTGAGGGGGAACACCGCCACCGTCAGTGGGGCCAGGCGCGGGTGCAGGTTGAGCACCGTGCGGGTGTATTCCTCCGCGATCTTCTCCCCCACCCCACGCACCTTCTTCATGACCTCGATCTTGCCGGCCTCTGCGTCGTCCATCAGCCCAATCAGCTCGGGCAGGGTGCCCGGCAGGCCGGCGGCGATGCGCTCGGCGCCCGCCTGCAGCCGCTGTTTCACGTCGGCATCCATGCCTTCGCGCCGGCTGACCGAACGGGCGAAGCTCTCGACCAGCTCGCGCAGCTTGGCGGTGTCCGCGGCCGGCGGCTCCTTGACCAGCGAATCGTTGTAGGCGTCACACAGGAAAGCCAGGGTCGCCCGATCCGCGCCCGCCGACGGCTCGATCACGTAGGGGACATAGTGCTTCTTCTGCTCTTGATCGAAGTAGTGCAGCTCGCCCACAGCGTCCGGGTTGTCGGCGGAGCGGCTGTGCGCCTTCAGGTCGAAGTCGGTGCGGTTGGCGATCCCCTCCAGCTCGCTCCAGCCCATGGGGAACTTGTATTCGAGATCCACGCAGCGCTTGGCATAGTGAGCCAGCTCGTGCTTCTCCTGCTCGCGCACGCGCAGGTTCTCGGGGCGCATGCCCAGATCGGCGTACCACTGCTTGCGCGCGTTGATCCACATCTCGTGCGCGGCCTCGTCCTCGCCCGGACGCACGAAGTACTCGATCTCCATCTGCTCGAACTCGCGCGTGCGGAAGGTGAAGTTGCCGGGGGTGATCTCGTTGCGGAAGGCCTTGCCCACCTGGGCGATACCGAAGGGCAGCTTGCGCCGCATGGTATCGAGCACGTTGCCGAAGTTGACGAAGATGCCTTGGGCGGTCTCCGGCCGCATGTACACCAGCCCCGACTCGTCGCCGGTGTCGACCGGTCCCACGGTGGTGCGGAACATCAGGTTGAAGGGGCGTGCCTCGGTCAGATCCTTCGACCCGCACTTGGGGCAAGACAGCTCCTTGGCGGCGATGGCGGCGTTGATCTCCGGCAAGCCCTTGGGATCCCGCCCCTTCTGCGCCACGAAAACGTGGTCGGCGCGCGGCCGCGACTTACAAGCGCGGCAGTCGGTCATGGGATCCGAGAAAGTGGCTTCGTGGCCCGAGTACTTCCACACCAGCCGGTTCATCAGGATGGCGGCGTCCAGTCCCTCCATGTCATCGCGCTCGTGTACGACCGAGCGCCACCAGGCACGCTTCACGTTGGTCTTCAACTCGACGCCCAGGGGGCCGTAGTCCCAGGTGCTTCCCAGCCCGCCGTATACCGACGACGAGGGGAAAACGAATCCGCGGCGTTTGCACAAACTGACGATGGTTTCGAGAGATGACGCTGGCATGGGGCGGGAATTTACTTGAGAGAAAGCCGCCCGTCGACAGGCAAGCACAGGGGGCGACCTACCCCGCCCCCATCTTCTCGATGAACTCCAGGGAGCGCAGGGGACCATGGATGTGCGTACGCAGCAGGCCCAGGATAGCCCGCCGGCACCCAGCGTTGAGGTCGCGATCCAAGGTCACCGCTTCCGCCTCGGCCAGCTCCATGCCCTCCAGGCGCGCCAGCGCCGCCCGGGTGGCGCCGCTCATGAGGTCGCCGCGCGCCACGCAGGACAGACACACCACGCCTCCCCGGTCGGGGTGCCAGCGTACGTTGTCCTGGCCCAAGTCCCGCCGGGAACACACGGCACAGCGGTCCAGCGCCGGCCCCAACCCCAAGCGGACCAGCAGGCCGATCTCGAACACGCGAAGGCGTTCCGCGCTGGGGCGCCCGCCGTCCAGGTGCGCGAGAAATTCACTCAGCCAGACCAGGACGGCGTCCTCGGGATGCCGGGGCGGACAAAGGCGGTCGCACAGCTCCAGGGCGTACGCCGCATGCGCGGTCTTGCCCACATCGCCCGCCAGTCCCTCGTGCGCCCGCTCGACCTCGAACTCCTCCAAACCCAGAAGCTCCGCACCTGGCCGTTCGCGCAGGACCGCCCGCCCCTCGTGCCCCATGCCCAACCCGCCGGCAAACCGCTTCACGCTCTTGCGCGCCCCCCGCGCCAAGGCCGAGGCGCGCCCGGTGGCCGCGCCCAGCAGGGTCACCACCCGATCCGACTCACCGTAGGCCACGGTGCGCAGGATGATGGCGCGGGTTTCAATCTTGGCAGCCACGGGTCGAAGCTAGCACGAGCGCGTGTCCAGGGTTCCGCCGAACAGGCCCGACGCGCCCACCGCCGCGGACGATGGCCCGAGGCGGTGAGCGCGACGGACGTCTGGCCAGTCTCTCAGAACGAGGTCGGGGCGTCCCAGACGATGTACAGTTTAACAATGCAGCCGAGTAGACGTGGGTTGCTCTTTCTCGGGGGCGCGCTCTTTACGCTGACGTGTTCCACCCAATATGGAGCCCGTCCCGACGGAGCCGGTGCAGAGACCTCCGACCTGACCGCAGTATCGAAGCCGGCCAAGCCCAATTCGATCGTATACAGGACTGCAAAAGGAAGAAATGCGCGTGAGGCGGCGTCGGATGTCCTGCTCCAGAATAGGCCAACGTTCCGGTGATTCGCACACCGACGCGATCGCGGCCTCGACATGCTCGATGAAGCGAGTCCCAAGCCCGGGCTGAAATTATTCGTATCCACGCACAGCAAAGGCGTACTCGGCCAACGCCTCTGGGTGGAAAGCGTGCTTCATTTGCGCAGAATCGAACGAACGTGCGCAGAAGCCATCTCGCCAGGAACCGCCTCGACCTGGCCTGACCGAATCTCATCGCGACGAAGCACAGCCTCGGTAGACCACAAGCCACGAACGGCATTGTCTGTCAGAGGGTCCAGACTCTCAACCAGCCGGTCCGCCAACGCCGCCCTCGCTTCAGCGGGTAGTGCAAGGACTTCCTCGGTCAACTCTCTTGCAAGAACGGACATGAAAAAAGCGTACGCGGGCCCTTCCTTGCAGGCAAGGCCACGCGCGTGTTGCGTTTTGTCGAGATACCTTAGGCCCGGGAAGAGGTGCCGGGAAGAGGTGCCAGAGGCTTTTTGCCGCGTGAGATGCAGCTCCTCTCGGACGGCACCACCGACTGGCTGGTCATGCAGCAGGGAACGCAGCGGACTGTGGCCGTCCGCGTCCTGAAGATCGCCCCCGGCTGCGTCTACCCCACCCACCCGACCGAGCTATTGACTCTCTGACCACCCGCCGCCCACACTGTTCGTCCATGCAGCCGAGCAGCCATGGGCTTCTCATCCTCAGCGGCGCGCTCTTCGCGCTGACGTGTTCCACCCAATACGGAGCCCGTCCCGACGGAGCCGGCGGGAGCACCTCCGCCCCCTCCACGGACGTGCGGGTTGACGATTGTGTGGATGTTGCGTGGCAGGCGTATCCTATCCGGGGTGGAGCCGGTCTTTGGAATGGGCGACTTCATGCATTTTGGATGGCAGGGCTTGATCTGGCCGAGGCATCGATCGCGACCGACGATGGCAAGCTGTCGACCACAAAGAGGTCAGTATGGTCAATTTCAAGCCCAATCAGTGCTGTGGGAATGCACGATGGGGTATTCCTGGCCGGCACACGCAGTAAGGATGGCTACCCGGTGGTGACGGGCGCTCTTGGAGACCCGGAATTCTCGGAAACCTCATTCGTGGTACCTGCAGACGCGGATATCGACAGCGTCGACTTTATCGCCTGGGACGGCGAGGCTTTCAGCATGGAACTGGATAGCAGCGACAAGTCCACCTGGGCAGTCAGGTTGAATCCCGACGGCTCCGTGAGACAGCCACCCACAAAATACGGACTCATGGTCGACAGCAGCTATGCGGGCTACGACCTGGGATACAAGATTTCGACCAACGCAACGAGTGGGGTGACCTACCTATTCTCGGCGAACTTCCTGCGGAGCATCACCGGGCACACCCGAGATGGCCAACGCCTGTCGTGGATATCCGAAGAAGGTGTGCTCACCCTTCCGCTCTATTCGGACACCGACAGGGGCATCGATCCCGATGGCGGGGCGGCTGTTCCAGCGGTATCGACGGATGATTCGGGGGGGGCCTGGATTGCGTGGAAGCAGTCCACCAGTCGCGCTCATAGTCTCCTGGGAATCCAGCACATCGCTGCGGACGGAGTCTTGGGGCCGACCGTGTGGTTCGAGCATTTCGGGAGCATGACCCATGCCCTTCTGGCCCGGAGCCCAGAACGCGCACTATTGCTCACATCGAACATGTATGAACTGTACTTGAGCGACGTGAACGGCGACCAGATCTCGGAGCCCCGACTCCTGACAGTAGAGCAGCCCTATGGACTAGCCGAGAGGGTCGACTACCGTGAGATGCAGCTCCTCTCGGACGGCACCACCGACTGGCTGGTCATGGAGCAGGGAACGCAGCGGACTGTGGCCGTCCGCGTCCTGAAGATCGCCCCCGGCTGCGTCTACCCCACCCACCCGACCGAGCTATTGACTCTCTGACCACCCGCCGCCCACACTGTTCGTCCATGCAGCCGAGCAGCCATGGGCTTCTCATCCTCAGCGGCACGCTCTTCGCGCTGACGTGTTCCACGCAAAACCGAGCCCGTCCCGACGGAGCCGGCGGGAGCACCTCCGCCCCCTCCACCGACGTGCGGGTTGACGATTGTGTGGATGTGGCGTGGCTAGGGCGCCGAATTCGTGGCGGGGGTAGTTTGTGGAGTAAGAGACTCCACGTCTTTTACGATGACTGGCTGTTGGTCGAACCGGGAATACGTGCGCTTTCAGAAGTATCAATAGCGACTAGTGGTGGCGAGCTCTCGACAACAAGACGAGAGCTGTGGCCGATGGTTAACCCCATCACGGCCGTGGGAACGCATGAGGGTCGATTCTTGGCCGCAGGACGCGATGAGGGATCTTTCTCGGTGCTTGCCGGGACTCTGGGCGACCCAGAATCCTCTAGAACCTCGTTGGCGATGCCTGAAGACTTGGGAATTACCGCCGATGTCGACTTTATCGCCTGGGACGGCGAGGCTTTCAGCATGGAGCTGGATAGCAGCGACAAGTCCACATGGGCAGTCAGGTTGAATCCCGACGGCTCCGTGAGACAGCCACCCACAAAATACG
>CAZHUY010000049.1:0-24002 GCA_964535465.1 uncultured Myxococcales bacterium | reverse complement strand
CACCCTTCCGCTCTATTCGGACACCGACAGGGGCATCGATCCCGATGGCGGGGCGTCAGTACCAACGGTATCGACGGATGATTCGGGGGGGGCCTGGATTGCGTGGAGCCAATCGACCAACCGAACGCCCGCCAATACGGTGGGGATCCAGCACATCGCCGCGGACGGAGTCTTGGGGCAAACCATATGGTTCGACGAACTCGTATGCATGACACATTCTCTTCTAGCCCGGAGTCCAGAGAGCGCGTTGCTCGTCCTGTCGACCGGAAGTGCTCTGTACACCTACGAAGTGAACGGTGACCGGATCTCGGCGGTTCGACCCCTAACCGAGAAACAACCGTATGGCAGCAGCGGCACCGTCGACTACCGTGAGATGCAGCTCCTCTCGGACGGCACCACCGACTGGCTGGTCATGGAGCAGGGAACGCAGCGGACTGTGGCCGTCCGCGTCCTGAAGATCGCCCCCGGCTGCGTCTACCCCACCCACCCGACCAAGCTATTGACTCTCTGACCACCCACCGCCCACCCGGAGGTCGAAACGCCATCTTCAGCGCATTGGCGGCCTTGGCGCTAGGCTTTCGCGTCGGTCAGCAGAGACGGCGTGTCGTTGCTCTCCCCGGCCGTGTCCAAGCTGAGGCCCTCGCCCGAGGGCGGCTGCTGGCGCATGAACAGGGACAGCGTGATGGTGGCGATCAGCAACACGATGATCACGAAGACCGCCAGGCCGATGCCGTGGCGGGGGGCCTGCCCTTCTTCATCCATGCTCACGTCGGGGGCCGGCACGGGCTCGGCGCGCGGACGCGGAGCCGGCATGAGCGACACCAGGCCCTCCTCGCTCTTGCGCGCCGCCACGGCCTCGTCGAACAAGGACTGCGATTCCTCGTGCGACACGCCCACGCTGCGCGCGTAGGAGCGGATGAACCCGCGCACGAAGGTCTCATGAGGCAAGTCGTTGAGCCTGCCCTGTTCAAGAAGTTTGAGTGAGGAGACGGAAACCTTGGTCTGTCGGGCGACTTCCGCAAGCGAGATGTTTCGTCGCTCGCGGGCTTCGCGCAACACCGAGCCGAAGTTTGCTGTTTCCATTCGCTAGAGCCTCTCGTCTCAGTGGATCAACTGAGTGTATCGTCGACACTCATCCGCAGCACAACTGCGGGGAGCCATGTCGACGCATTTTTGGAATAGTTCCCGCGCCGCCACCGAATCCCGCCTTCGTTCGCTGAGCAGCCCCCCCAAGAGTTGTGCCTCCTGGATGGGGCATCGGGTGACGTCGGCCAACACCGGGGCCAGCGCCTGGCTGGCTTGTTCGGTGTCGCCTCGGTCCACGTAAACCTTGGCCAGACGGTAGCGTCCCACGCAGAAGCCCGGGGCGCGGCTGACCGCATCGTGCAATTCCTTCCACGCGTTCTGGTTGCCCTTCTTCTGGTAGTAGGCCCATCCCAGATTGGCACGCGCCATCTCGGGCGTCGCGTAGGTCGCGTACTTCAAAGCATTGCGAGCGGCATCGAGAGCGGCGTCCCAGTTCTGCTGCTGCAGCTCCGCCACCGAGAGATTGTTCCAGGCCTCGGGGAAATCCGGCCGAAGCTCGACGGCCTTGCGTAGCTTGCTGGCGGCAAGTCGGAACTGCGCCTGGGCGTCGGTGCGAACCAGCTCGGCGTCCCTGCCCTTGAGGCAAGAAGAGATCTCGAGTTGGGCCATGTAGTCGTGCCCTTGCTTGAGAGCGATGAGACCCAGCATGTTGTACGCGTCCGCGTTTTCGGCGTCCGCTTCCAGCGCCTTGTCCAACTCCTCGACGGCAGCCTCGACCCTCTTGTCGCGGAAATAACCGGCCGCCAGTTGGTACCTGATCTGGGACTGCTCAGGGTCTCGCTTGGGGGGCGAGGCGCACCCCAGATCGAGCATGAGCGCAAGGCATGTCCCCATCGTGATCAGGAATCCTTTCAGATCGGCGGCGTAGTTTTCGGTGTTTCCCAATTGTTCTCGCTAGGTTAGCTGACCTGGCGCGGTCAGACGCTAGCAGGGCGCAGATTCTGATGTCAATTGCAAAAAACTTGCACAATTCGCCGGTTATGATCGCGTCAATCAGACGCCCTGCGCCGTCATCCCCCAGATGTACTTGTGTATCTGCAGATTCAGGCGGACCTGGAGCCGGTCACGAACGATCCAACCCGCCAAGTCACGAGGATCGAGCTGGCCCAACACCGGCGAGAACAGGACCTCGGTTTGGCCCATGAGCCCGCGCTCGCGCGCGACCTGGACCGCCCACAGGTAATCCGACTCGTCGCACAACACGAACTTGGCCGCATCCTGGCGCCGCAAGGAGGCGAGGCTCGCCCAGCAGTTGCGCTCCACCTCGCCCGAGCCGGGGGTCTTGACATCCACGATACGCACCACCGGGGCCGGCAGCGGCGAGACCGGGTGCGCCCCCGAGGTCTCGATGGCCACCCGGAAGCCCTCCGCCAGCAGCCTCTCGCACAACGGGACGATGTCGGGCTGGAGCATGGGCTCGCCCCCGGTCAGGGTGACGAAGGGGATCCCCAGGCGACGAACCTCGCTCACGACATCGTCGAGCGCCATCTCCCTGCCGCCCGAGAAGGCATAGGCGGTGTCGCAGTAGGTGCAACGTAGGTCGCATCCCGTGGTCCGCACCAGGGTGCAAGGCAGCCCAGCGTACTGGGTCTCGCCCTGAATGCTGGCGTAGATCTCGGTGATGCGCATGGGAGGGCACACTATGGTCTCTGGCGACGGCCGCGTCCATCGTGGTATCTCGTCGTCATGCAAGGTCCTCTCCTGCCCGACGAACAGGAAACGCTGGTCTCGCAGGGCTGCCAGCTTTACGTCGAGCACTTCACGCCGTCGGGGCCGCCCCGCCTGGTCCTGGTCATGGTGCACGGCTATGGCGCCCATTGCAGCTTGTACCGTCACGTGGCGGCCACCCTGCGGGCGCACGGTGTGGCCGTTACCGCCTTCGACAGCCGGGGCCACGGCCGTTCGCAGGGCCGGCGCGGGCACGTGGAACACTTCGACGACTACCACGTGGACCTGGCCGAGGTGGCACGCGCCGCACGGGCGCGCTCGCCCAACACGCCCTGGGCCCTCATGGGTCAGAGCATGGGGGGCGCGGTGGTTCTGGATCACGTGCTTCGTCAGCGCAGCCAGCCGCAGGCCGACCGGCTGGTCTTGGTGGCGCCGTGGTTGGACTTGAAGCTGAAGGTCTCCATGCCCAAGCGGGCCGCCGCCGAGGTCTTCGCGCGCCTCAAGCCGACCCTCTCCATCGCCAATGGACTGAAGGCCGAGGACATCTCGCGCAACCCCGTGGTGGTCGCCAAGTTCCACGAGGATCCGCTGCTCCACCACGTGGCCACCGCGGGGTGGTTCGCCGGAATCCTGCGCGCCCAGGCCAGCATGCGGGCCGCCGCCGCGCAGCTGCACGTCCCTACGCTGCTGGTGGTGGCCGGCCAGGATCGCATCGTGTCCACCGACGCCGCGATCGCCTTCGCCCAACAGGCCGGGGACATCGTCACGGTCCGTCGCTACGAACCGCTCTTTCATGAGATGTTCCTCGAACCGGAACGCGATCAGGTCATCGACGACATCACGAATTGGCTGTCCAGCGCGCAGAGGTGACCTCGCTCCACTCGCTTTTGCGCACCTGAGTTTTCCCGTCGCACCTCAAGCGTCGTCGGCGACCACGGCTATACTTTGAAGAGGTGCTGTCGTGAATCGCTTGATTGCTTATATCGGGAACGATCCAGAGCGCGTCGCGTGTGCGCTCTCTCCCGCCCGCCAGGCTCTACACATGTTCTCCTCCGGGCCCGCCGCCGACTGGGGACTGGGCTTCATTCAGAGCGGCGACGTCCTGCTGCAGAAGCGCTTGCGCAGCCACAGCCCGAACGTGGACTTCTACGATCTCGCGCACGAACTACGCGCCGACGCCTTGCTGGGGCGAGCCACCTTGGGGGACGTCGAGCGGGTCAGCGCCAGCAACGCCGACCCCTTTCGCTTCCGCCACTGGCTGTTCGGCGCCATCGGCGAGTTCGGCGACTTCGCGCCCATCCGAACGCACCTGCACGACAGCATCCCCGAGTTTTTGAGACGCAACATCCGCGGCCACTCGGCCAGTGAGGAGCTCTTCTATCTCTTCCTGTCCTTCCTTCACGACGCCGGCCTGCTCGAGACGCTGCTGGCCCAGCCCGAACCGGTGGAACGGGCGCTGAGCGAGAGCGTGGCCTTCGCGAACCGCTTGCTGGCGCAGGCGGGGGTGCCTCCGACGCGCCTGGCGCTGCTCGCCACCAACGGCCGATGTCTGGTGGGGCTCTCCCTCGGTCATCCCGTGCAGTACCTCGACATCCGCGGCATCGCGAGCTGCCAGGTTTGCCAGGCCAAACAAGGCGAGGGCAAACGGGAACGCCCCATCGCCCACGAACGCCTGCGCGCGGTGATCGTCGAGGCCGACCACCAACAGGCGAGCCGCCCCGGGTGGCAAAGGCTCCCGGAGGGGGGCGCCCTGCTGGTGGGCCCGCACCTCAAGCTGCAAACAAAAACGGCGAGGTGAAGCGAACCTCACCTCGCCGTCTTGGTTTAAACGGACTGACTATTCGCTCTTCTTGGGCGTGAGCGCCGCCAGCTTCTCGCGCATGACATCGCCCAATGTGGCGGTGGGAACGCCCGCGCTGAAGCCCTGAGCGTCGGCGACCTCTTCGGCGCGCGTCGCCCCGCGGAACGACAGCCCGATCTTGCGCTCGGCGCTGTCCACCGAGATGATCTCGGCCTTCAGGGCCTGGCCGGGCTTGACGAACTGCTTGGGATCCTCGATGCGCTCGTCGGAGAACTCCGACACGTGGATGAGGCCCTCGACGCCCTTCTCGATCTCGACGAAGGCGCCGAAGTCCAGGACCTTGAGCACCTTGCAGTCCACGATCTTGCCGGCCGGGTAATCGTAGGGGATGCGATCCCACGGATCGGGAACCAGCTGCTTGATACCGAGCGACACCTTGGGCTTCTCGCCGTCGAACTCGATGTTGAGCACGACCGCCTCGACCTCATCACCCTTCTGATAGAGCTCGGAGGGGTGCTTGACCCTTTGGGTCCACGACAAGTCGGACACGTGCACGAGGCCGTCGATGCCCTCTTCGATCTCCACGAAGATACCGAAGTCGGCGATGTTGCGGACCACGCCCTTGACCACCGTTCCAGGCGGATACTTCTCCTTGAGAGAGGCGAAGGGATTGGGCTCGAGCTGCTTGATGCCCAGGCTGATGCGGTTCTGGCGCGGATCGATATCCAGCACCACGGCCTCGACGGTGTCGCCGATGGCCAGCATCTTCGAGGGGTGCTTGACCCGGCGGGTCCACGACATCTCGGAGATGTGGATGAGGCCCTCGATGCCCTGCTCGATCTCGATGAACGCGCCGTAGTCCTTGAGCGAGACCACCTTGCCGCGCACCACGGTGCCCGGCGGGTACTTCTCCTGCGCGTGGGTCCAGGGATCCTCCATCATCTGCTTCAAGCCCAGAGACACGCGCTCGGTCTCGGTGTTGAACTTGAGGACCTTGACCCGCACGTGGTCGCCCACCTGGAAGAGCTCCGAGGGGTGGGTGACGCGGCCCCAGGACATGTCGGTGATGTGCAGGAGGCCGTCGATGCCGCCCAAATCGATGAAGGCGCCGTACTCGGTGAGGTTCTTGACGATGCCCTCGACGATCTGGCCTTCCTTCAACTTGTCCAGGGTCTGCTCTTTCAGCTCGGCCCTTTCCTTCTCGAGCAGCACGCGGCGCGAGAGCACGATGTTGCCGCGCTTCTTGTTGAACTTGATGACCTTGAAGCGATGGCTCTTGCCGATGAGGCCGTCCAGGTTGCGCACGGGGCGCAGATCCACCTGCGACCCCGGGAGGAACGCCTTCACGCCGCCGCGGATGGTGACCGAGAGGCCGCCCTTCACGCGCGTGCTGATGGTGCCCTCGATGAGCTCGTCGCGCTCGCACGCGGCCGAGATCTCGTCCCAAACCTTGAGTCGATCCGCCTTCTCCTTGGAGAGAACGCACAGACCGTTGGCATCTTCACGGTTCTCGAGGAAGACGTCGATCTGATCGCCGACCTTGACGGTCATGGTGCCATCGGCGCCCAGGAACTCGTGCGCGGCGATGGTGCCCTCGGACTTGTAACCGATGTCCACGATCACATTGTCGGGACCGACGTGAATGATTTTCCCTTTGACGATTTCACCCTCTTTGACCTCTTCTTTGCGAATGGACTCTTCGAAGAGTGCCGCAAAGCTCTCGTCAGAGGAGGAGAGTTGGTCCTGGGGAGAAGACGGGTTCAAAGCCATGAAGATCCTTTTGCTGCTCTAACCGGCCCTTGCGGGCCGTCTTGTCCTGGCGATCCTTGCCCTTGAGGAAACGACCAAGCACCTGTTGTCAAAAACGACACTCCGACCATCGGAGTGGCGAAGGGCGGCGAAAACTACCGCCAGGCCAGTCCACTGTCAACGTATGGTGGAACCTTGGCCCCACGCCGACGCGATAGCAAGCCGTCCCGCCTAACCGCCACGGGTACGCACCACTTCGGCCATGCGCGCCACGACTTCGCCGGGCGTTAGACCGCCTGTGTCGATCTCGACGGCATCGTCGGCCCGCCGCAAGGGGGCCACGGCGCGCGTGCTGTCGCGTTGGTCGCGTTCGCGCATCTCCTCGATGACCGACTGCAGATCTTGCGCCTGCCCCTTCTCGGCCAACTCCAGGGCGCGTCTCTTCGCGCGCTCTTCGATGGGAGCCACCAAGAAGAACTTGGCGCCCGCCTTGGGAAAGACCACCGTCCCCATGTCCCGTCCCTCGGCGACCACGCGACCGTTCTCGCCCATGCGTCGCTGCTGGGCGAGCAGACCCGCGCGCACCTCGGGGAAAGCAGAGACCTGCGAGGCCCCCTGCGAGATCTCGGGATGACGAATCTCGGCCGAGACATCCTGGCCGTCCACCGTGATGGCGTTCGCCTCGCCGACGAAGCGGATGTCCAGGCCATGAACCAACACGCCCAGGGCCGGACCGTCGGACCAGGCCACGCCACGCCGCTTGGCGGCCCACGCGGCGGCCCGGTAGAGAGCCCCCGAGTCCAGGAAGGTGTATCCCAGAGACCGCGCCAGAGCCTTGGCCACGGTGGACTTGCCCGCCCCGGCCGGGCCATCGATGGTGACGACGAAGGATCCCTGTTTGACCGACATCAGGGCGCAACGTAGCAGTCCCGCCGCGGAAAGGCCACCGGGCTGACGGGGCCAATCTGATAAGATGCGCCCGTGAGATTGTCCCTGCTGTTACTCGTCCTCGCCGTCGGCGCCGGGTGCGCGCGGCGAAACGCAGCACGCGAAACCCCGTGGTCCCCTGCGCCGGTGGATGACCTTGGGCCGGTGGTCGCCAAGGTCGGGGACGTCCCCATTCACGCCCGCGAGGTCGAAGCCGAAAGGGTCCGCCTGGGGGGCACGGCCCGCCAAGCCCTCGACGCCCTCATCTCCCTGCACCTGCTGGCCGAGGCCGCTCGCCGCCACGAAGACTTCTCTCCCCCATGGTTGAACGATGCGGAATTGAAGAGCGCCTTGGCCGAGCGCCTCATCGCTCGCGATATCACCCCGAAGCTCACCCAGGACAGCGTCCCCGACTCGGAGTTGCAGGCCCTCTATCAGAAAGCCATCAAGGCCTTCGTCCACCCGCGTTTGGTGGACATCGGGGTGCTGGCCATCTTCACCGGCCCGGCGATGAAGAAGGAGCCAAGGCTCAAGCGAAGAGAAGTGGCCTACGCGCTGGCCGACCACGTGGCCAGCAAGACCATCGCCGGCCCGCAGGATTTCGAAGCCATCGCCCGGGATCCGGCTTGGCATGAGAAAAAAGTCACCTTCCGCCGGGCCCTGCAGGGCGACGACGCGCCCTTTTCGATGAAGGTCGGTTCAGCCGTGGCGAAGCTCAAGGCTTCGGGCGACACGACCAGCCTCATAGAGGACGAAACCGGGTTCTACATCGCGACCTACGCGGGCGAGAGACCTCCGAAGAACGTCTCATTCGCCGAGGCCCGCCCCGAGCTACTCCAGCGCTTCTACGAACGCTGGCGCGACCTGCAACGAGAGCGCCTCATAACGAAACTGGGGGAAGGCCATCGTATCGAGGCCCACCCCCAGTTGTTGCAGTAGAGCACGGGAGGCCGTTGCCCCCCGGTCCAGACTAAGCCTTGCGGAAGCGCGACAGCGAGGCCGGAAGGTTGGCCAGATCCGGAAGATTCTTGTCGGGGTGAATCTTCTTGGCTCGCGCCAGCAGCACGTCCTCGGTCTCGACGTTGTTGGGATCGGCGCAGCAGGCCTCGGTCGGACACACGGCCTGGCAGGCCTCGTGGTCGTAGAAACCAACGCACTCGGAGCACAGCTTGGGGTCGATGACGTAGGTGCTATCGCCCTCGCTGATGGCCTCGTTGGGACATTCAGACTCGCAAGCGCCGCAGTTGATGCATTCCTCAGTGATATGGGTAGCCATGGTGTTCCTTTCGCGCAGGCCTATTTGCAGGCGCTGTCTTTCAAAAACTCGGAAAGTGTAATGACAGGTACGGGGACGGTCAACTCTGGTTTGCAGACGCCTCCACCGAACCTTCTTCGGTCGAAGACGAGGGCTCGATGGATTCCGGCGGCGAGGGTGGTGGCGAAGCCTTGCGGGTCGACCGCAGGTTGACCGCGACCAACTTGGACACACCCGGCTCCTGCATGGTGATGCCGCACAGCTTATCGGCGATCTCCATGGTGCGCTGGTTGTGGGTGACGATGATGAACTGCGAACGATCCGTCATCTCGCGCACGGCCTCGTTGAAGCGTCCCACGTTGGCCTCGTCCAAGGGCGCGTCGACTTCGTCGAGAACGCAGAAGGGCGAGGGCTTGACCAGGAAGATCGCGAACAGCAACGCCACGGCGGTGAGCGCCTTCTCGCCGCCCGAGAGCAGCTCGATGTTCTGCATGATCTTCTTGCCGGGGGGATTGGCGACGATCTCCACCCCGGTCTCGAGCAGGTCGGCCTCGTCGGTCAGGGCCAGGTGGGCCCGCCCGCCGCGGAAGAGGTGCGGGAAGACTTCCTGGAATTTCCCGTTGACCGCGTCGAAGACCTCGCGGAACCGTTTGCGCGAGGCACGGTTGATCTTCTCGATGGCCGCCTCCAAGCGCGAAATGGCCGATTCCAGGTCCGCCTTCTGGGCGGTGAGGAAGTCGTATCGCTTCTGCAGCTCTTCCGACTCCTCGATGGCCGTCAGGTTGACGTCGCCCATGCGCTCCAGCAGCCCACGCAGCTCCTTGAGGCGACTCTCCTCTATTTCGCCGATCAAGGGACGCAGGTGGAAGTCCACCAGGACGTCCTCGACGTGCAACACATCGGGGTAGCGCTCGCGCACGTGCTCTTCCAGAGAAGCCAAACGCAGCGCCACCTCCTGGCAGCGCAGGTCCAGAGCCGCCAGCTCCTCGGCCGACTTGGTGGTCTGGGCGCGGGTTTCGCGCAGCTCGGCCTCTCGCCGCGAGAGAACGCCGTTGCGCTCCTCGAACGCGCCCTGTCGCTCGCCATGCACGCGGGCGCGTTCGTGCGCCTCGGCCTGCAACAAGGAAGCTTCCGAGCGCAGCTTCTCGGCGTCGACGCGCAGGGTCTCGGCCCGCTCGGTGTCCGAAGCGGCTTCTGTTTCGAGCTGGGTTCGCCGACGCTGGTGCTCTTCGCCCTCGCGCTGCAAACGCTCCAACTGTTGATGCGCGTTCTTGCGCCTATCATTCGCTTGGGCCGCGGCCACACGATGCGAGGTCAGGTCCGCAGCCAGAAGATCCGTCTTGGCCTGCAGCTCCTCGGCCTCCGCGCGCAGAGACGTGGCTTGCGTCTCATGGACCACCACCATCTCGCGCAGCTCACCCAGGGATCCGCTGGCATCGGAAAGCCGCTTCTCATTCTGCAGCGAAGCGGAGCGCAGGTCCTCGACGCTCGCCTGGAACTGCCGGTGCCTGGCCTCGAGTTGCTGGCGCTCGCGCAGCAAGCGGTCGCCATCCTTGCGCTGAGCCAGCAATTCCATCTCATCCTGCCGAACCGCGACGGTCAGCTCCTCGACGGTGCGGGTCACATCGGCCAGCGCTTGCTTGTTGCTGATGTGTCGTTCGAGCGCGGCCTGATAGTCCGACTCCAGCCGCGCCACCACCGCCTCGAGCTCGCGAATCTCGCGCTTCTGCGAGAGCACGCCGGCCAGGGCGGCTTCGCGCGAGCCACCCGTCACCACACCCTGGGGCTCGATGACCTCGCCTTCCAGGGTCACCAAGGTCTTGTCGGTCTGGGTCTGCCGCCACACTTCCAGGGCCGAGCGCAGATCCTCGACGACCACCACGTCACCGAGCAGATAGGCGGCAACCTTGTCGAACTGACGATCGTAACCGATCAGCTCCAGCATGGGGCCGCGTACGCCCGCCCCTGTCGGGAACAGCGCGGTCGAGGGTGACGCCGCTTGCTCGACCGCCAGGCCATCACCCGCATCGAAAGCCACCGCTCCCGAAGGGGCCGCGGCCAGCGCCGGAGGCGTGCGCAAGGCAACCGGGATGAAGCTCGACCGGCCCTCGCTCTTGGACTTGAGAAACTCGATGGCCTCGACGCCGACGTCGTGGGACTCGACGATGATGTTACCCAGGCGCTCGCCCAGGACGGCCTCCAGCGCGGCTTCCAGCTCCGGCGGAGGCTGCACGATGTCGGCCACCACGCCGCGCACCCCGCCCACCGACCAGGGCTTCTGGCTGACCACATTGTCTTCACCCGGGACGGGCGCCGGCGCGTCTTCGCGCACCCGCTGCATGATGGCGCGCACGCCACGCTGGAAGCTCTCGTAGCGTGACTGAATCTCTTCCAGCGACTGCAAACGCGAACGGCGCCGGTGGGCCTCCTCGCGCAGAGTCTCGAGCTCCAGCTCGCCGCGGGCAACGTCGTCGCGCAATCCGGCCGCACGCGCTTCGGCGGTCGTACGCTGCTGGCTGAGCTCCTCGGCGCGCATGCGCAACTGCGAGAGGCGCTCCTCGACGGTGGCGCCCTCCATCATCAACTGCTCGATTTGTTCGAGCGCCAGCGCATCGTCGTTCATCGCGCTTTCCAAGCGCCCGGCCAGCTCCTGCGCCCGTGCGTGCGCCGCTTCGATGTCCGCCTCCAGACGCGCGATCTTGGTGGCCGCCGCCGCCGCCGCCGCGGTCGACTGATCGACGCCCTGGCGTGCCGTGGCCAACGCCGATCGGGCTGTCCCGTAGGCCAGCTCGGTGGCCTGCAGCTCGAGCCCGCGCGCCTCGGCATCCTCGTCGAAGCTGCTCACCTCGCTCTGCAGGCTGCTCAGAGCCTCCGCGTTCTCGGCCTCCTTGAGGGCGATCCCTTCCAGCTCGCGCCGCGACCGCTCGGCCCTCTGGGCCAGCATGCTCGACTCGTCGCTGTAGTGTTCCGCCTTCTGGGCCGACAGGCGCGCCTGGTTGTCGAGCGCGAACAGCTCCTCTTTGGCCTGAGCCAACTCGGCCATCTCCTCACTCAGCGCCAGACGTTCGCTCTCGATGGCGGTCTCTTCGATGTGCAAGGCCGTGGTCTGTTGAGCATGGCGTTCCGCCAACTGTTCCCGATCGGCCTTCACGAACTTCTGCTCGGCCACCAAAGCAAGCTGCTTCTGCGTGGCCGCGCACAGCTCGAGATCCTTCAGCTCGGCCTTGTAACGCTTGTAACGCTCGGCCTTTTGAGCCTGCAGGCGCAAGGAGCGCAAGCGCGTTTCGATCTCGGAGATGACGTCCGAGACCCGCAGCAGGTGCTGGCGAGAGGCCTCGATGCGCCGCTCGGCCACCTTCTTCTTGGCCTTGTACTTCGTGATCCCAGCGGCCTCGTCGATGAGGGTGCGGCGTTCCTCGGGACGCGAGGAGACGATGAAGCCGATGCGCCCCTGCTCGATGATGGCGTAGGCCTTGGAACCGACGCCGGTACCGAGAAAGAACTCGACGATGTCGCGCAGACGGCAAGGAACGCCGCCCAGCAGATACTCGCTATCGCCACCGCGGTACAGACGCCTGGTCACCACCACCTCGGCCGGCCCCGCCATACCCCACGGCACCCCTCCGGCCACGGCATCGCCCGGCATGCTCGAGGTATCGAAGGTGACCGAGACTTCGGCCAGACCAGCCGGCCCACGCGTCTCCGACCCCGCGAAGATCACGTCATCCATGGCGCGACCACGGAGGTGTTTGGCCGATTGCTCGCCCATGACCCACCGGATGGCATCAATGATGTTGGATTTACCGCAGCCGTTCGGTCCCACGACACCAGTAATGGGGTCGTCGAAGGTTAGGACTGTCCGGTCAACGAACGACTTGAAGCCGCAAATCTCGAGACGTCTTATCCTCATCCTGGCACCGCTTTGCGTGACGATACGTGACCATAGGGGTCACTTCATTGAGTGTCACTTAGGTACCACCCGCCCTCGGGTCTTGTAAAGGGCTAGAGACCCAGAGCTCGAACTTTTAACGCCATCTCCAGAAACACCAAAAAATTACTACTTTGCGGCGGGTTGTTTGTTAAGTTGCCGGCTCCATGGAAGGAGGCTTCCATAACGATCTAATTGCCGCCCTCGTTGCAGTGGGCGGCCTGACGGGCCTGATTGGCCTGGCTGCCTATGCCATTCGGCGCGCCAAGGCCGCGAAAATGCGGCAGATCGCCGAGCTGGAGGCACCCGCTCCGCCCAAGAAGCGGCGCGCCTTGCGGCCCGAGGATGTCGAAGCCGAGGGCCAGCCCGCGCCCCAGGAGGAGCCCGAAGCCCAGCCATGCGAAGGCGAGGAGGCCCCGCCTCAGGTTCGCGTCAAGAGGGAACCCGCCCAAGAGGGGCCTGCGCCTGAGTCCAAGGCTGAAGCCCCGGTCGAATCGCCGCCGGTCCAGGAGGCGCCCGCCCCGACGGCCCTTCCGGTGGAGAAGCCCAGACGCCCGGAAAAGCCCGAGAAGAAACGCGACGTCTCGGCCCTCGTTCCTGGCCTGGAGCGAACCCGATCGAGTTGGGTCAAACGCTTGGGCCAGCTGTTCGCCGGCAAACGCGAGATCGATCCCGCGCTGCTGGAGGAGATCGAAAAGGTCCTGCTCACAGCCGATATCGGCGTCCGCACCAGTCAGAAACTGCTGGCGGAGATCCGAGAATCCCTGGACAAGAAATCCATCAAGGATCCGTCCGCCGTGTGGGCCTTCCTGCGCAGGCGAAGTGCGGAGATCCTGACCCTGGACGCGCCACCCGTCGACTTCCGCGCCGCCAGCCCCTTCGTGCTCCTCGTCATAGGCGTGAACGGCAGCGGCAAGACCACGACCATCGGCAAGCTCGCCTCCAAGCTCAAATCGCAAGGCAAGAGCGTGCTTCTGGCCGCCGGCGACACCTTCCGCGCCGCCGCCGTCGAGCAGCTCGAGATCTGGGCCACCAAGGTGGGAGCGCCGGTGGTGCGTGGCAAGGAGGGCGGCGACCCCTCGTCGGTCATTTTCGACGGTGTCAAGAAGGCACGCACCGACGGCATCGACGTGGTCATCGCCGACACCGCTGGCCGCCTGCACACCAAATCAAACCTGATGGAAGAGTTGCAGAAGGTGCGCAGGGTCACCGGCAAGGCCATGGAAGGCGCCCCGCACGAGACTTGGCTGGTCATCGACTCGACCAACGGACAGAACGCCATCGCTCAGGCGCAGGAGTTTACCAAGGGTATGTCGGTCACCGGCATCGTTCTGACGAAGCTCGACGGGACGGCCAAGGGGGGCGTCATCCTGGGGATCGCGGACCAACTCGGCATTCCCGTCCGCTTCATCGGCGTGGGCGAAAGGGTCGACGATCTGCGGGAATTCGACGCAGAAGACTTTGTCGAAGCCCTCTTCGGGGACGCTCAAACGGGCGTCTCCGACAGCGAAGAGCAGTTATCGTAAGGTCCATACGTACAACCTCGCCAACACAACTACTTATTTTGGTTGATCTGCTGAATTTGGCTGTGTTACATTGCGTGCTCCTCGCCATTCATAGCCAAGCCTTTGAAATCAAAGAGATTTTTGACATGGGGTGAACGGCGGGCCCCAAGCAAGGAACCGCATGAAACGTCTTGCGTTCGGCCTTTTTCTACTTCTTGGAAATCCAGGGCTAGCGGTAGTAGCAGGTAACTCTGCATTTGCCGCCGATGAGGGAGCGGAAGCGCCTCCCGCGGAGGCCGAGTCGCCTCCCGCGGAGGCCATCGAGTCAGAGCCAGTCACTGACGAGCTTCCTGACCTCTCGGACGAGGTGAAGGAAGCCGGGACCGAGACCAGCGGGGATCCGGCAAAGGCGGGAGTGGTCGCCAAGCGCGCCTGGGATGACATCGTGACGGTCCCCCGCAAGGCCTTCCTCAAGGGCGGACGACTCGAGCTGGCACCCTTCACGGGCATGTCGGTGAACGACTCCCTCATTCGGCACTACTCCTTCGGCGCCGACCTGACCTACTACCTGACCGACGTTTTCTCCATCGGTCTGCAGGGTCAGTACTTCATCAAGGAACGGTCCGAGCGCGAATCGCTGGTTGGCTATCAGTTCAACCGGGTTTCCTCCCTCAACCGCTTCAAGTACTCGGGCCACCTGGTGTTCGGCTATGTCCCGGCGTACGGCAAGTTCGGTCTGTTTAACAAGTACATCATTCACTGGGATGTCAGCATCAACGGCGGCATCGGCGTCGTCCGCAGCGACATCATCCCCATCCTTCCCACTGACGAGTCCTTCGGCGGCTATCGGATCAGCCCGATGGTCGGCCTTTCGACCCGCATGTTCGTGACCGATTGGTTGTCGCTCAGCGTGGGCCTGCGCGACTACATCTTCCTCGATAAGTTCGAGCCGCTGACCCGTCACTCGGTCCCGGTCAAAGAGGGCGAGCCAAACTTTGACCCGAACGTTCCCAAGACACGGGCCATGACCCTGCAAGAGGCCAAGGACAACACCTCGAGCTCTCTGGTGCAGAACATGATGGTCTTCGTGTCCGTCGGTATTTATCTTCCGCCCTCTTTCCAATACAAGACGCCCCGCTAACGAGTCGTAGCCATGACGAAGAAAGCGCACGCAATGAAAAGAGGAATCGCGTTGCTCGTCGGATGTCTCGTTGGCATCCCCGCTGTCTCGCAAGCCGCACCTGAGCGCAAGAGCCCCCTGGCCGATGCTCCCGCTATCCGCAAGCGCCTCGAGCTGCGCGACAAGCGTTTCGAGCTCGGCGTCGGTGCCATGCAGACGCTGAACCAGGACTTCTACAACGCCCTCCTGGTGGACGTGAAGGTCGGATTCCACATCACGGACTGGTTGGCCATCACGGGTTCCTTCGCCTACAACCTGACCCCAAGCTGGCGCACGTCCTTCAACAACAAGCTGAACGATGCGCTGGGGTCCTCCTGCCACGATCCCAAGAACGCCGACAAGACCGGTCCTAACCAGGAATGCGACGGCCAGGCGTCACGCCCCACCCCCCAGAACGACAAGGCCCCCGCCCCGTCTGATGCGGCCGCGGCCCAGAATCGCATCGGATGGATCGGCTTGGCCCAGGTCGAGTTCGCCCCTGTCACCGGGAAGTTCGCGCTCTTCAGCAAGATCTTCATGAACTACGACATGTACCTGTTCGGCGGGGCCGGTTTCGTGAACCTGATCAAGAAGGGCAATGTCAGCGTCGGCAAGAACAGCGAGGGGGGTTACGATCCGCCTGGATACATGAGTCCGGTGACCGGACTGAAGATTGGCCCGAACTTCGGCGTCGGCATGCACGCCTTCGTCAACAACTTCTTCGCGCTCAACGTCGAACTGCGCGACATCATGTACAAGAACAACGCCGCCGGCCGCGCTATCACGAGCCGCAAGGACACGGAATCGGATGACCAGACATGGACACACAACATGTTCGTGGGTCTGAATTTCATGTTCTTCCTGCCAGCGGACGTGAAATCAAGCCGCTAGTCGTTTGGCAGGGCGAGGGTCAGGAGCCGTCGTGTCGCAGAAGAGGAAAGTCACGCTCTATTTCAACGCGGCCATGCTGTCGGAGACCCAGCGCGAGGCCTTGCGACAGGACCGTTCCATCTCGTGGATCATCCAGGCCTCCTGGCGGATCGCCCGGGACGCCATCAGGCAGATGCCTGGCGCCCTTCAGACCCAGCCACCGCCTGACGACGAGACCACCGACTCCCCCATGCCGGGCCAGACGCCCACCAGCCGCCCCGAAGCGCCCCGAACGCTGGTATCCTGACGGCTCAGCGGTGGTGCCGAGCCGCCCGTTCGTCTGACTGCGGTCGCATGGGCATGAAGGTGTGCCCCCTGCCCTACCGGCAGGGAGTGTTGGCCAGGCCTGGGCGCAGCGGCCGGCAGAACCTCACCTCGGCATCGGTGTAGGCCGCGCCGAAACCGAAGAGGATGCGGTCGCCCTCCTGGCCCTCGATGCGCGTGCTGTATGAACCGTCGGCCAAGGCACGCAGACTGACGCCCACGCCCAGATTGTCGTTGTTCAGGTAGATCCAGACGTGGCCCAACTGAGGCTCTGGGGGACTTGTGACCTTCCAGTAAAGATGGCTAACGCCAGCAGCATCCATTTCGGGGATGCCTGGCTCGAAGGTCGGGTCAGGGGGAGGAATGGGCTGCAAGGGTGACCCCATGGGAGGCGCGCCGCAGCCGCCCATCCCGGTGGCCAGGCCAAACGACAACAGAGCCGCCACCAACAGGCGACGCAGGCCCCTGCCCAAGCTATGTCCGAGGTGCTCTTTCATTCTCTCTCGCTTGCAGTGCAGGCATTGCGCCAAGTGAGCCTCCAAGGATTCTGCCATGTTGCGCGTCCCCTGCGCCAACCATCATTTCACCGCTGGCAACGGAGTTGTCAGGTCGCGATGCGGTAGCGCTGCAGCTTCTTCTGCAGACCGAACCGAGAAAGCCCCAGGGCCTTGGCCGCCTGGGTCTGGTTTCCATCGTGACTGGTCATGGCCTCGCGGATGAGCATCCGTTCGAGGCGTTCCACCCTGGGCTTGAGGCGCAGCCCATCCCGCTCGTCCATCACCACCGCGTCCGCGCCTGCCCCGATGGCCGGAGACAGGTCGGCCACCGTGACGTTCGCGCCGGAGAAGGCGTGGGCGCGCGTGATCTCGTTCTCGAGTTCGCGCACGTTGCCTGGCCAGCGGTAGGCGCACAGCTTGGCCATCGCGGCGGACTCGACGGTCTTGGCCGCGCCCCCCGCGGCGGCCTTGCCCAGGAAGTGCTGGACCAGGAGGGGAATGTCCTCGCTGCGTTCGCGCAGGGGCGGCAGCACCAGCCGAACCACGCACACCCGGAAAAACAGGTCCTGACGGAACTTGCCCTGGGCGACCAATCGCTCGAGGTTCTTGTTGGTCGCCACCAGGACACGCACGTCCACCTTCTGGGGACGCTCGCCCCCCACGCGATGGAATTCTCCCTCCTGCAGGACCCGCAACAGCTTGCCCTGCATGCCCGGCGACATCTCGGCCACCTCGTCCAGGAAGAGCGTTCCGCCGTCGGCCACCGCGAACAGGCCACGCGCGTCGCGATCCGCCCCGGTGAACGCGCCCTTGACGTGCCCGAACAGCGTCGACTCCAACAGGGTCTCGGGAATGGCGGCGCAGTTCTCCGAAACGAAGGGTCGCTCGCGCCGAGGGCCGTTGTAGTGAATGGCGCGGGCCACCAGCTCCTTGCCGGTGCCGCTTTCACCTTCGATGACCACGGGCAGCGCCGTGTCGGTCACGCGGTCGAGCAAGCGGAACAGCTCAAGCATGCGCGGCGTCCGCCCCACGATCTGCCGGTAGTCGTAGCGCAGGGCCGCCACCTGTCGGCTCTCCTTCAATTCCTCCCTGACCCCCTGCAGGGTCTGGGTCTGCACGCGCAGCTCGTGCTCCAGGCGACGATTGAGTGACTGCACCTGGTTCTCGCGACGGCGCAGCTCGGAGAGCAGGCGGGCGTTCTCGATGGCGATGGCGGCCTGCTCGGCGAAATCCATCACCATGCCCAAGGCGTCATCGTCGAACACGCCCTTGCGCAGGCGGTGATCCACGTAGATGGTGCCCACCACCGTCCCCTTGACGAACAGGGGCACCGCCAGCACCGAACGCAGGTGCAGATCGCTGACCGAGACCGCCTCACGAAAGCGCTGGTCGCCGGTCGCATCCACGGTGACCACCGCTTCGCCCTTCTCCGCCGCCTGCTTGGCGATGGAACGCGACAGGACGAAATCCGGGGCGTCCAGGGTGGTTTGATCGATGTTGCGCGCCACCTTGACCACCAGCTCGCCGCTGCTGTCCTTGAGCAGGAGGAAGCCTCGCTCGGCGTCGGTCATCTCGATGGCCGTGTCGATGACCGCCTCGAGCACACGCGAGAGCCGCAGATCGCTGTTGAGTCGCTTGTTGATGCGCTGGAGACGTCGCAGGCGCCCCTCGGCGCGGGCGGCACGCTCGGCCAGTTGGGCGGCCGAGTGGCGATCCTGGGGCGAAGAGCCGTTCGAGGGGGCGTCGGGATCGCGGTGCAAGCCGGCCTGGTACTGCAAAGGGGTGTTCATGAGGATCTCCTCGAAAAGGCTGGCGGCGCGCTGGTGCGCCTCGGTGGCGCGCGTCTCTCCGTTGCGTTCGAACACGCGCGCCGCCAGTTGCGCCGCTCGCCAGGCGGTGGGCTTTCGTCCTTGCGCCGCGGCCTGGTTCGCCAAGGCCCACAGGCGTGCTCCGATCTCACCGTCCGGCTGGCTGGCTCCGGCGAGAAAGATGCGCGCCCGGCTCAGGATCAAGGGTTCCTCGCCGGACAAATCCAAGGCGGCGCCAGAGACACGCGCTTGGATCTGTTTCCACAGGTCGAGCGCCTCCTGGGCTCGACCGGCCTCGGCCATGATTTCGGCCCGGGCCAGGCCACCCGCATCGGCCAAAGCCCGATTCCCGGCCTGCGAGGAAGCCTGCTCGGCGGCCAGGTACAGCGAAAGCGCGGCGTCCGGCTTGCCCTGTCGACGGGCAAGGTCCGCTTCCAGCGAGTGGGCATGAGCCATGAAAGCCTGGGCGCGGGTGGCGGTGGCCTCGTCGCGCAAGCGCCCGGCCAGGCGGACGGCGGCATCCAGATCTCCCAACTGCAACAGGAGCACGCCGGTGTTGTACAGGGCCAGGGCGAAATCGGTGGTGATGCCCAGCCGCCCGAGCTCGCGCAGGGCCAGCTGCAAGGACGTCAAGGCCTCGCCGAACTGCCCGATGTCGGCGAGCACGCAGCCGAGGTTGAAGGTGGCGGCGGCCAGGCCGTGGACGTCGTGCAACTCCTCGCATCGATGGGCCGCCTCTCGATAGGCGGCGGCGGCCGGCGTGGGTTGTCCGCTCAGCAGAGCGTGCAGGCCGCGCAAGGCGGCCACCCGCGCCGCCAAAGGCTTGTCTTGGCCGTTCTCGACGGTCCTCTCCAGCGCGACGATCAACTCCAAGGCTTCGGGCAGCCTTCCGGCGTAGCAGAAGGCCAAGGCCGCGGCCTCTCGGGCGTGAAGACCGTCGCTCGAGCTCTCGTGCAGCACCGGCTCGGCCACCTTGAGGGCGTCGAGGAAGGAGCCGCAGGAAACCAAGAGACGGGCCAGCCGAGCACGCAGAAGCACATGGGACGTCGACGGCCCGGTCCGCTCGGCGTCCCGCAAGGCGGATTCGAGGACCTGACACGCGGCCACGGGATCGCCGCGCCGGCCCAGAAGCCAAGCGCGGCGTTCCGCCACCGCGAGCGTCGCCCCGGTATCCTCGGGAGAGGCAGAGGACAGGATCTGAAGGGCGGCGTCGTACTGCCCCACCAATCCCAGGGCCGTGGCCCACGTCGTGAGCTCGGAGGTGGAACCCAGGGTCGGCTCGAGAGAGCGCGCCCGCAGGGCAAAATGGGCGACCTCGCCGAAGCGCCCGGCCTGGGCTGCCATGGCGGCCGCAGCCTGAAAGCACAGCGCCGCGGCCCGCGACTCGCCCAGGACACAATGAGCATCCGCGCGTCGAGGATCCGATTCGGCCAGGACCGTGGCGGCCAGACGCGCGGCCTCGTGCAGATTCAGGTCCTCGTGGGCGGCACGCACCACCGCGGAGACATGCGCCTCGGTGGGCACGGTCATGCGCACGCCATCCCACCACCCGGCGGCTTGTGCCTCCCGAGCGGCGTCGGCCTCGACGAGAGCGTCAGGCGCGCCCGCACGGGGCGAGCCCACGAAGATCCTGTGGGCCAACCAGAGCCGCGTCTTGCCGTCCAGAGCCGCGAACGTGACATCCAGTAGGTGCGCCCAATCGGCATCGTCGTCCAGGGGGAAAGCCTGTGCCCTGCCCTCGCGCGCGCCGTGGACCCAGCGACGCACCAGGAGCGCCACCACCGCTGCCAGGCCGCCGGAGGCTCGCGCGATGCGCGCGACCACCTGCTCGGGGGGATCGAGTCCCGCCGCGCGCGCGGCAAGGCTCTGGATATCCGCGGCGACAAGGGGCCCAAGCGCCACATCGACGGCACCGCGCAGCCCTCGCTCACTGACCAACAGCAACAACAGGCGACCGTTGCCGGCGCTCCCCGCGACGGCCCGGGCCAGCAGCTCCTCCTCGGGCCCGGGCGCCAGGACCACACACAGCGGACTCTGCCGGCTCCGCGCCTCGAGGGCATCGGCCAGAGCCAAGGTGCGGGTCTGCAGGGTGCGTGCTGGGTCCTCCCAGGGTTCGGATAGACCGCTCCCCCCGCCGGGCAGCTCCGCCACGAGCGCCGCCAGGCCACGCTCATCGATGGTGAAGACGGGAAGGGTGTGCGCCAACAGGCCCAGTCGAGCATCGCGCAGAGCACGCCGCACCAGGGTCCGCCGCCCGGAGCCCGCGGGCCCGGAGACGGTCACCACGCTCGCCGAGGCCGCGCCCTCGGCAAGCTGCTCGAGCAGGGTGGCCAAGATGCGCAGCTCGCTCTCGCGGCCCACCAGCAGGCCGGCCAGGGGATCGCCCGCGGGTTGCGGCATGGACAAATCCATCTCGACCGGAGCACCACCGGGCCGAAGACGGCGAATCTCACGCAGCAGGTGCGCGGCACTGGCCAGCCGCCGTTCCAGCGAGGCGGCCAGCAACTGAGCCAAGAGCGCATCCCATTCGGCGGGAAGGCCCGGGCACAAGGATGAGGGGGGAAGAGCGGGACCCTCCATCAGACGTCGGATCGATTCCAGTCCCGTGCCGAACGGCGCCACGCCGGTCCACACGGCGTAGAGCGTGGCGCCGAGGCTGAAGAGATCCGCCGCAGGGCCCTGCTCACCCACCAATGCCTCGGGCGCGACGAAACCCAAGGTGCCGGACGCTCCGCCGCCCACGCGTGGGCTCTGCCCCATGGCCTGCGAGAGTCCCAGATCGATGAGAACCGGCCGGCCATCACCATCGCAACGAATGTTGGCCGGGCTCAGGTCACCGTGGATCAAGCCTTGGCTGTGCAGATAGGCCAGGGCATCGGCCACGTCCTCGCACAGCTCGGAGAAACGCCGCAACCGATCCCCAGAGGGTCCCTGCGCGAGACACGCCGTCAGGTCGGGCCCGGAAACGAAGTCCGTGATGAGAAAGAGCCGCCCGGCCAGTGGTCCCGCGCTGATGCGGCCGGCGTCTTTGACTTTGACGATGCCTCGATGCTCGAGCGCGCTGAGGTGCTTGAACTCATCCAGCAGACGCGCGACCGCCAGGGCATCCAGCTCCGCCGCGAAGACTTTGACGGCGTGAAGCTTTTGATCCGCGACATCCGTGGCCAGATAAACCCGACTGCTCGCCCCCTCGCCAAGCCGTCGACCGATCCGATAACGATCGAGGAGCACGGAGCCAACAAGGGCGTCCGTCTCGGCTGTGCCAACTTGATTGACCGGTTCCACGGAACGTCCATTATACGTTTTCCAGGGCAGAATTGAAGCTGCCTATCTTGTTGGCGAGCAAACACCGCAATGCGCTGCGGGTCTCAGCGACCGCGCGCCTGGCCCTTGGCGCGCTGCAACGCCTGCCTCGCGAGCTGCCGGATCTCCTCGCTCTCGTGTGTGTCGGCCACGAAAGCCAGGTAGTCCACAGCCTCCTGCCCGCCCAGGACGGCCAGGGCCTCCACGATCTTCCCCATCTCGCGCCCGTCGCGCATGGAGCGGCTCTTGGTGAGGACCGGCACGGCGCGCGCGTCGCGCATGGTGACCAGCGCCCCCAAGGCGGCGTCGCGCACCGTCTCGTCTTCGTCGTTGAGCAGAGTCAAGAGGATGGGGACCTCGTCGACCGCCTTGCGCGCGGCCACCACGCGGATGGCCTCCACGCGCAGCTCGCCGGCGGTCGACAGGCTGGCGCGCAGGGCGGAGCTGTCGGCGGTCCACAGCTTCTGACGACTGACATAGCTAGCGAGCAAGTCCGCGATGGAACGCTCCGCCAGCCGTTGAAAGACCGTCCCCTCCTCGGTGTCGGGCGGATAAAGCATCTCGGCGCTGGCGCGGCTGTCATCTGAGAGGTGCGCGGGCGCCCTGCCCTCGGGACGGGTCGCGACCTGCAAGCGCACCACGGCCCGCGCCAGGGCTTTGCCATCGGCCTGCACCGATTCCATGGCCAGCCCGATGCGTACGTTGGCCACCACCGTGACCTCTTTCCGTTTGGGATCTTCTCGCGCGAAGATCCCCGCCTGCTGCAGTTGCGTCCGGACTTGACGGACGAGCGCGTCTCGATCAAGCGGCGTGGACTCGCCCGTGGCCGGGATCGGCTCGACCGAGATGGCGCCCAGCCCCACCGACGCCGGCTGACCCGCCGGACGCTTGCAGACAGGCTGGGCCAGGAGTGTCAGGGCGGCCAACCCCGCCCAACCAAGAACTCGTCCTGCCCGACCCAGCCGAGCCATCTCGCCCTAGCTCGCCTGCGTGCCCCGATCAGCCATCTTGGCCCGCGCCGAGGCATCGGACGCCGGAACGGGTCGGGACGCCACGACGGCCTGACCTTGGATGAGCCGCGCCAGGCCGGCTTCGTCGGTCCTGGACAAGGCCAGGCCCACCAGACGGAGGATCACGTCGTCGTAGGAAAGACCGCCGGCCTTGGCCGCCTTGCAGTAGCCACCCGCCAGGGCCGAGAGATCGCAATTGGGATTCACGTCGATGATGTAGGGCGTCCCGTCGGCAGACAGGCGAATGTCGACGCGGCCGTAGTCACGCAAGCCGATGGCCTGGAAAGCGTCCGTCGCGGTGCGCGCCAGCTTGTCGTACAGCTCGGGGGAGAGCCCCTGGCAGCGCACCGGGCGGGTCCCTTTGTATTCGATGGAGTCCTCGGCCCACTTGCCTTCGAACGACACGATCTTGGGCCAGTCCGCCGGCAGGTCCGAAAAATCGATCTCGAAGAAGGGAAAAACCTGCGGCTCTTGACCCTGCCGCCCCAGCAAGGAGATGTACACCTCCCTGCCCTCGATGTATTCCTCGACCAAGGCTGGTTGGTGGTAGTGCTCGAGGATGTGATGCGCGCGCTCGGCCATGGCGACGGCATCGTGGACCACGGACGCACGCGTGATCCCCACCGAGGCGTCCTCGCGAGTCGGCTTGACGATCACGGGAAAGCGCAGCTGCAGGCCGGCCAGCTCGGCATCGCTCGAGACCATGGCCCCGCGCGGGACCGGCAATCCTCGGGCCTGCAGGACCTCCTTGACCTTCTCCTTGCGCAGCGCCAGGGAGAGCGGGAAGGGCCCCGAGCCGGTGAAGGGAATGTTCTCCAGCTCCAAGAGTTGCGGCAGCAAGCTCTCGAAGCGGTTGTCGCCGTAGATGGACTCGCACAGGTTGAAGACCGCTGCCGGCTTGCACGCCCGCAGCTCGGTCAGCACCGAAACCATGTCGTGGGTAATCCCCAAGCCCATGGCGTCGTACCCGTTGCCATCCAAGACGCGGATGATGTCATCCGCGATCTCTTTCACGTCCTCGCGCGACTTGTTATCGGGATCCGCCTCGGCTCCCTCGAAGTCGCGATTGTAGATGACGACGATGCGCGGCCTGGTGCGTACGTTCACAACAC
>CAZHUY010000048.1:0-32242 GCA_964535465.1 uncultured Myxococcales bacterium | reverse complement strand
GTCCCCGTCGAGAGGCTCTGCGCGCCCGAGAGCAGGTCGGTTTCCGGGGGAGTCAGGCGCATGCGCTCCCGGCCGTCGCCGACTTGGCCCCTTTCATTGTTGCCCCAGCACCAAGCGCCGCCCTTCGTGGTGACGGCGCAGGCGTGAGTCTTGCCAGCGACGATGGCCTGCGCATCCGCGAGAAAGTCATCCTTGGGAATTTCAGCTTGGCTGGCGACCGTGCCATCCCCGAGTTGACCTTTGGAACCATTTCCCCAACATCGGACACCACCGGTCCTCAGCAGGACACAGGTGAAGCTCTGTCCGGCGGCGACGGCGCGCACTCCATTCATGAGATCGCTGTCGGGAGGAATCGCCCGCGACGTGATGCCTGGCTCACCCAGCTGGCCATCTTGATTGCTCCCCCAACAGCGCAGCCCTCCGTGGGTCATCACCGCGCAGAGGTGCGAGAGACCTATCGCCACGGATTCGACGCCGGTCAGGATGTCCCTATCGGGGGCGACCAAGAATGCCCCCCTGTCCAGCCCGCCTGGCACAAAGGCTCCCCAGCAACGGAGGGCGCCTTGGGCCATCACCGCGCAAACCACCGATCCCTTGGCGTGGATCGACTTGGCCCCGGTCAGCAGGTCCGTGGCAGGAGGCTTCACGCCCGCTGCCGCGCCGCCGTCGGGCTTCGCGCTGAAGGCTTCGCCCCAACACCTGACCCCGCCGTCCCTGCGCAAGGCACAGGTGAACGTGCCCCCGGCTGCGACCATGATGGCGCCGTCGAGCACGTCGGTATCAGGAGGGCGCCGTCGCCTGACCGTCGTGCCATCGCCCAGTTGCCCTGAGGAGTTGTCACCCCAGCAGCGGACGCCACCGCTCTCCATGACCGCACAGGTGTGGAAGGTTCCCGCCGAGATGGCCGCCACACCGCTCAGCACCTCCCGGCTCGCGCTCAGGCCGTCGACCGTGTCGCTGTCGTCGCCGAGTTGGCCCATCGAATTGGTGCCCCAGCAGCGAACCGCACCGTTGCTGAGCAGGGCGCAGGTGTGTTCGTAGCTCGTCGCAAGGCTCTTCACACGAGGGGCATCGGGCTCGGTGCACGAGGCAGGACCGTCGGGGCGGCTTGTTCCTGTGGTGTCGCGCCCATCGGCTGGGGAGCGTGTCGTGTCGTTGGGGGTGTCCGCCCTGCTATCGGCCGCTGCATCGGCGACCACGGGGTGAATCGCCACGTCGCCCATCACAGGTCGTGCATCGGGTCGCCTGTCCTCGGTGCCCAACCGCGCATCGGGCCGGATCGATTCACCTCCGCTCCCGGCAACGGACCCGCCCAGGTTGTGCAACGTGGTTCGGCCTCCGCAGGCCGCCAACGGCAAGCATGCGGCGGCAAGCGCCGCCAGGAGTCTCGTGGGGACCTTGGTGAATAGGAAACGCATCGGCGTCCTTCTTACACCATCTCGTGCTGCTCGTGAGCCTTCGCGTGGGATGGTTCGCGTGGTGTTCGGGCACAGGCTCCGCTGCTACCTGCTCCCCATCTGATCGAGAAGCTGCGACAGATGCTGGCGATAACTCAGGTTCCGGAAGTCCAAAGCGACGGCTTTGCACAACAGAACCAGCGCCGCCTCTGAGTCGCCGAGCCGCAGTTGCACCTTCGACCTTTCGTAGTGGCGCCGTGCCTCCATTTCACTGACGGTGGCTGGCGTTTCATCCGGAGAAGGCGTGTTCTCGAACTCGCGCCGTGCGCTGGCGATGGCTGCTTCCCATTGGTGAGTCCGAGGGGCGCCAGGCTTCTCGTCCTGCAACAACAGACTCAGTTCGATCGGCCCGGTTTGCGCCTCGGGCAAAGGAACCGCTGGACTTGCCGCGCGCTCGCGCTCCCGTTCGGCTCTGGCTTTGGCCACCAAGCGGTCCCAAGTACCCGGATCCAGGTGTGGCCGTGTTTTGACCGCCGGTCTTGGCGTGTCGGGAGGTGGGGTTGGCGAAGCGTCCGGCACGCAGGGCAAATCGGTCTGCGAAATGTTGGTCGCCGGCTCCGCGCCCTCCTTGCGCAGTCGCTGCATGACCGCCGTGTGCTGTGCCCGTATCGCTCGCGGAAGAATGTTGGGGAGATTGGGATGACCGAGATGCTGGGAGTAGTCGAACCGAACTTTTTGCAGCACCCGTCCGTCTTTCGAGAATACGTGGGTGACGATGCAGGCCCGCTGGCGGCCCAAATCCTCGGTCTGCACGTGAAAGAGTTGGTCTCCGAGAGTGAGATTGGTGTTGAGACCAATCAGCGACTGTACTTCAGTCGAGGTTGCAGGCTCGGAACTCACTCTATATAGAGTACGCCGCCTTACCATCCCGCGGAAGGAAGTATCTCTGCTCCGGGAAGTTTTCCGGAGAGACTGTGCGATGCCGCCCTCCGGTGTACGCTGTGCCCGCCTGGCAGCCTACGTCAGCCGCCCACCGAATGATTCTCGCTGGTCCCTGAGCCTCACGCAGGCACCTATTGGCAGCCGGGCAGGGCGTTGACCCCGGACAGCTTTCCGATGTTCGCCGACGATGGCGAGCTGCCGGTGATGTTGGCGGCGATCACGCCCTCGGAAATGCGGGCGTTCAGGTCAGCGACCGACAGGACGCTCCACGTGTCGCCCGCGGCGGAGGCACCAGCGCTGGTGTCCACGATGATGGGCTTGCCGGTGTAGCTCTTCAGCCACGCGTACTTGGCGGTGGTGCCGTTGTACGCGCTGGCCTTACCGTCAGCGTTGATGAAGCCGTTGTTGTTGCCCACGCCGGTGGTCCACACCAGGTCGTAGTTGGCGGGCTTCATCGCGTCCCAGAATTTCTTGCTGACGTCGTCAGGGTTCCAGGAGGAATGATCGATGGCCACCACCGCGTTGGGCATGCCCGCCTTGATGGCGCAGGTGATGTCCACCACCAGGCTGGAAAGCTCGGCGTAGGACAGCGGGCTCGATTGACCGGCGTCCACCAGTTGCACGAAGTCGCCCTCCAGCAGCCAGACCAGGGGCTTGCTCGGCCACACCTTGTAGGTTTCTTTGGCGTACCAGCCGTAGGCATCCACAATGGCTTGTCGGTTGGCCTTGACCAGGGCGCCGCCGTCGGTGGTCAGCTTCTTGCCGCCGGTTTGGTTGCCGTCGACGATGCCGTTGGCGTGCCCCAAGAACCCGATGATGTACGCGTAGTACGCGGGGATCAGGTTGGTGTTCTTGATCGACTTGGTCAGCCAGTTGCAGGCATTGCAGGTGGTGTACTTGCCGGCCGCGCTGATGCTGGAATCCACCCAGGTGGACACGAATTGCAGGTAGGTGGCGCTGCTGGGCGCGCCCATCTTGTCCTCGGCAGCGCCCCACGCGAACTTGCAGCCGAAGGGGTAGGGCACCAGGCTCGAGGAGCCGCAGGTGCCTGGTTTCGCGGTGGTTCCGCTGGACTTCGCGCCCCCGCTGGACACGCTGGTGCCCCCGGTCGCGCTGCTGCCGCTCGTGGCGCGAGTGGTACTGCCGGTCGAGGATGGATTGCCGCCGGTCCGTGCGCCACCAGAGGCCCGGCTGGTGGAGGCGACGCCGCCGCTTGCCATGCCGCCGGTGGCGATGGAGCTTCCGCCGAGGACCACCGAACTTCCGCCGACGGCGATGGAGCTCACGCCAGCGGAAGACCCTCCGCCGCCGACGTTGCCGCCCGTGGGTGCGGATGCCTGTGCACCCCCGGCGGCGCTGCTGTGGCTGGCTGGCGCCTCGGTCCCGCCGGTGGAGGTGGACGTAGCGTCCGACTCCGAATCAGAGGCACAAGCGACGGAAAAGAGCGCGAGGAGGGCCGAAGCAAGGGCAGGTCTGACTCGTGGCGGGAGGGTGAGCATGCGGGCTCCTTGGTTTGAAGCGTGGGCTTGCACCCTACTGATGTCTTCCATCCGCCGATAACTTCAAAGAATTTCCGGGGTACTACGGCAGGAAATGTGCCGATGAGGTGGCCAAAGCGAGCGGCTCGACCAGAGCTTCTGGTCCGCGCCCGAACTTTGGGCTTCGGCCAGACCCATCCTTCGCTGGACTCTCGTACGCCGAACCCCTCGTGGGACCAGCCCCAAGCGCTGACCACGAAATCGCGCTCGCTGGCCGCGCAGGTCCTGGATTTCCATGCCTGGAATACGCCCAACGTGGGCGTGGTGAGCGTGCAGGAGATCCTCGACGGTGGCATCAAGTTCACGCTGGTCGAGAGCTTGCGCGGCAACCTTCCCACCACGTTCGTCACCTCACTGTCTCAACTTTGGCCGCCACTCGGCCTGACCGTGGGGAGCACCTGGATTGGCGGTTTCAGCGAGCTGCTCACCTTGCCCGCCGGCTCCACCGCGAGCGTGACTTTGCGTGAGCTGCGATCGAACACCACCGAGGCCCGTGCCTCTGTGATGACGGCCCTGTAATCACTCGAGCCCCAGGGGTTCGCCACGCGCTACCAGGCGGAGCTCGACCAGTTGAAGGCAGAGGCGGTCCGCCTGCGACTCGGTTGGATGTACAAGCATGCGGACCTGGTGGCGGCCCTCGAGATCACCGGTATCGCTGGCGAATGCTGCACGGGCGCTGGCGGAGTCTTTCATGCAAGCTCGGTCAGCGAAGTGCTGCACGGCCAGACTCCCGCGGGCCAGGTGCTCACAGGCGGTCACGGCTACTACGCCGAGAAGGCTTGCGGCGATCGTTTCCTGGTCGCCATGGGTTCGTCGCTGGTTCTGGCCGACGGGCTCGAGCTCGACTGCGCAGGCAAAGGGGACCTCTCCACACGGGCCGCCTCACAGGTCATTCACGAGCTTCCTGCCAGCGCCGAGAATCTCGCCCTGGCCCGGCAGTGGGTGGCGAGTGCGCCCCCGCTGCTGCGACTGCATCCAGCCGGCCAGGATCTCGCGGCCCAGGATTTTGCACCGCCCGCCGCCGTCGCGCTGTGGTCCACCCCGGTCTCGGCGCTCTCGGCCCTCATGGCCGGCACGCCGACGCTCGTCACCATCGAGGATGTGAGCAAGCGCGCCGAGGGATACGTGGTCCGACTACGCACACCTTTCTTTCTGGAGGAGTTGGCCACTCTCACCATGCATGAGCCCGACCTGGCCTTTGCCTGCGCGGACCCGCGCTTGCTCCAGAAGGGGGCGCGCTGGATCGGCGTGGTGCTCAGCACCGCCCCGGTTCAGGCGTCCTCCGTCGCAGCCTCTCTCGAACAAGGACGCCTGTGGTTGGCCCCCGGACTCCTTCTGCCCGATCGCATTGATGTCAAACGTGCCATCAGGCTGGTCCCGACGGCCATCATCAACTGAGGTTGCCTGAGGCTCAGGGCAGATTGCCGATGAAGGCCCAGATGTTGGCGGCGGCGGTCGAAGGCACCATGTGGCCGCCTGAATGCTGGCAGAAATCCACGGGCACGCGGCAGCCCTGATAGCCCACACAGCCTTGATAGGGAGAGGAGAGGTTCGTGGTGGTCGAGCTGCAGCCCTCGGCCCGCGTCCAGTAGTTGGCCTCCCATTGCCCGTACTTGAAAAGCGCGTTGGTGTCGGCGGTTCCGTGGATGATCATCACGGCCACATCGCCCTTGGGCGTGCCGCTGGGGCACGCGATGTCAGCCTCCGAGGCCGGACCGAGATTCGGATTGGGACCGGAACCCGCCACCGGGATGATCCCGCGCACCGTGCTCCCGCCGCGCAGGCACCCGACGCCGTTGACGAAGATACCGCCCATGCTGAACCCGGTGGCAAAGACGCGGTGGCTGTCGATGCAGTATTTGCCGAGCGTGTCGTCCAGAACGGCATCGAAGAAGTCCATATCGCCGCCAGAGGCGTAGTTGGTCATGTTGTTGGGGTAGACGATGATGGCGTTGCTTCCGACCACCGCCTCCAATTTGTAATCGTTCCTGGCCCCGGCGGCATTGCCGCCACCACCGTGCAAAGCGAAGATCAGCGGCAGGGCCGTCTCCGACGAAGTGCCCGTGGGCACATAGATCTGGTAGGTGCGCGCCGAACCCGCGACGGAAATGCTTTGCTGGGCGGACGGATCGGGCCGGGTGACGGCCTTGCCGCAACCCTTTGAACGGCTCGCACCCGAGCCGTCGATGGCAAGGTCCGCACTCCTGCCATCGGGCCTAGCTCCCGCGTCGTGCTCACTGCTGCTGCCTCCGGTCGCACCCGCATCGTCGGAACCGCGGCCGCCGGTCGAGGAACCGCCTTCAGTCTTCCCTCCCGTGCCCGGGCTGGAGCCGCCCGTCGCCTTACCTCCCGTCGCGCTGCCGCCTCTTCCCCCTCCTGCCGTCGACGTGCCCCCCAGGGGGCTTCCCCCGGTGCGGCTCGACGTGCTCGCGCCGCCAGCGCTCGTCCCCACCGAACCCGTCCCGCCGGTTCGGCCGGCTTGCGGCTGGCTCGTCTGCGATGACTGGCTCGCCGATGAACCGCCCGCTGCCCCGCCGCTGCTGGCAGAGCCCGCCCCCGCCGCTCCCGAATTGTGGCCGCCACTGGCGCCGCCAGAGGATGAGCCTCCTCCTTCACCTGACGAACTGCACGCCAGGATCATACCCATCAGCAAAGCCATACTACTGAGTTGGAGAGTGCGCATGGCCCGGGACCATACCACCAAACATTTCGCGAACTCTCGTATGCCGGAGTTTGCCGTGGCTCCGGTGGAGACGTTCCTCATCGCCGCGCGCAAGAGCTTGCAGCGCTGTTGAAGGCGGGCAGCATGACTTTCAAGGTCGATCCGTCCGACTGTCTCTCCGCTTGGAAGACGGCGATCTCATAGACCCGGCCGTCGAGCAGGCCCAGTTTGTCTGCCGTGGCGGCGTTCAAGGTGACCGATCCCTTCACGGGCATGTGGATGCCGCCGAGATCGAGGGCGAGCTTCTTGTTGATGAAGACCCACACATCCTCGTCACCGATGAACTCCAGGGTGATGGGCTTGGCGGCTTCGTACTTGAACCAGCTGCGCATTTCCGAGGTGAAGCTGAAGTTGTGCAGGACCTTGTTGCCGCTGGCATCAAGCTCGAAGGGCCAGGTGCCGCTCAGGTTGGCCTCGTCGCCGGTTTCATACAGGGGCGGAATCTTGGCGGGCTCGAACTCGGACTTGGGGGTGATGACGGTGTCGCCATCCACCGGGAACCACAGCGGGGCACCGTCGAGCTCATGCGTGATGTAGAGGGCTTGGTACATGCCGTCGCTGACGAGGCACTTGAGCATCTCCAACCCCTTGGCCTCCCGGGGTGTGCACTCGGTCGATCCGGTCTTGGATGTGCACGGGATGGGCTTGCCGCTGGCGTCGAGCTTTTCTTCGCCGACGTAGCCGCAGAAGTAGGCCTTCTCGGTCGCATACCACGGCTCGCCGTTGGGCCCGTGGCGGTTGACGAACAGGCCATCGGCGGTCTTCCACATGGCGAGCGGGCCCGTGGTCGTGTGATTGACCCCCGAGACGTCGCGGTACCACTGGGCAAACGAGCTGACGCTCTCGACCTGCACGCTGCTGCCTGGCAAACCCGTGAACACTGGCTTGCCCTCGTCGTCGAGATCATCTTTGACCATTCCGGAACTGACCAGGTTCGAGCCGAACCCCGGGACGTGGCCTTGGAAGTCGGTTGGGTTGTGGTAGCGGAAGTCGCGGTACACCGCCTGGATCATCATCTTGTCGCCGGGCGGTGGCTGCGCACAGGTCCACCCCGCCTCGACCTTGCAGGCCGACGAGCAGCCGTCACCGTCGCGGGTGTTGCCGTCATCGCAGGCCTCGCCCATCACGAGACCGTCGCCGCATTTCGAGATGCAGCCAGCCGTGGTGCACTGAGGTTCAAGCCGACAAAGCGACGAACAGCCATCGAAGGGCATGAGATTGCCGTCGTCGCACTGCTCATCGGCGCTCAGCACGCCATTGCCACAAGCGGCGGGATCCGTCCGCGTGTCACCATGGGCTGAAGCAGCGTCGAGCCCGGGCGCGCCGCCCCCTGAGCTCGTCAGTCCTCCCGTTCCTCCTTTGTCCGCGCCACCGGCATCGGACGCTCCGCCGCCGGCGTCGGGTGCCCCGCCACCGCCGACCGCGGAGCTGAGGCTCGACGTTGTTCCCGCACCCGTCATGCCGCCCGTGCCGTTGGCATCGGGGACCGCCACGGCGCTGCTCCCGGCACGGGAACCGCCCGCACCCGCGGTTCCTACCGGGGCATCGGCTGTGGACACCGGGGAAGCGCCGTCTTGGCCGGCGTCCGGTACGGTCGGCTTGTTCGTGTGGGAGGAGCACGCCAGCGCACCGCCCAAGGTCAGGACAAGGATTTTCAGGGTTGTCTTCATGGTCATGCCTCGCCCCGACATCACGGCCAACTGTACGAGGCCACACGCTCCGGAGGCAACTGAATCCGCCTGGTCACAGCCATTCCCGCGGCGGCCTCTTCGTAATAAGCTGGCCGCGACTCTGCCTCCCCTAGACCATCTTCGAAACCTGTGGGTCGTACCTGTTTTCAAGGAGGAGCATCATGAAAAGCACCGTCTGTTGTGTTGGCAGTCTGTTTCTGGTGACCTTGTGGTTGGGTTGCGACGATGCCCAGCAAGGAATCAATGGGGATCAAGAGCGGTCCTTGAGTGTATCGGCCTTGCACCAATGCCGCTCACAGGTCGATCTCAGGCTGCCGTGTGAGCAGCTTGCCACCTCGCTGGCCTTTCCCGGCACGACCTTCACGTCTTCGGTTGCTGTGGCCGCGGGCGAGCTCAAACAGGCAGGACAGGACATCGCGGCCCATTGCCTCATGCTGGGCACGATGAACGAGCGGGTGAGCCCCGTGGACGGTCAGAGCTACGCCATCGGCTTCGAGATGAGGCTGCCGCTTTCGTGGAATCGGCGCTTCTTCTATCAGGCGAACGGCGGACTCGACGGCAACATCGTCCCCGCCACCGGTCCCACCAGCGGGGGTGGTCCCTTGACCAGCGCGCTTTCGCAAGGCTTCGTGGTCATCAGCTCTGATGCCGGCCACAACGCCCTTCAGAACCCGGGCTTCGGCCTCGACCCGCAGGCGCGGCTCGACTTCGGCTATCAAGCGGTTGGCAAGCTCACCTCGATGGCCAAGGACGTGATCCGCAGCGCCTACGGCCGAGGACCGGCCTACTCGTACATTGGGGGGTGCTCGAACGGCGGCCGTCACGCCATGGTGGCGGCGGCGCGCTACCCCGAGGAGTACGACGGTTACCTGGTGGGAGCGCCCGGCTTCAACCTGCCCAACGCCGCGGTGGCCAGCATCTACGGCAGCCAGCAGTACGCCACGGTGGCTGGGGGCGCCGTCATCCCCGCCGGTCCCTTTGCCGGGCTGCCTGACCTATCGGCCGGCTTCACCTTGTCCGAGCGCCAACTGGTCGCGCAGAAGATCCTCGAGCGTTGCGATGCCCTGGATGGCGTGGCCGACGGGCTGGTGCAAGACACCGCCGCCTGTCAGCAGGCCTTCGATCTCGAGCGCGATGTGCCGACCTGCCTGGGTGCGCGTGACGGCACCTGCCTCGACGCCAGCCAAAAGCTGGCCATTGCCAAGGTCTTTGCCGGCCCCGAGGACAGCCAGGGGACGCCCCTCTATTCCGACTTCCCCTTCGACCCCGGGCTGGCTGCCAACGGGACGGTGTTCTGGGATTTCATCTCGCCGCTGCTGCTGGACTCGGGCGCGCTGGCCTTCGTCTTCGGCACCCCGCCGGTCAATCCCGCCACCTTCATTCCGCCTTTGTTCGCCCTGACCAGCAACATCGAACAACTGGCGGCCTCGACCCGCGCCACGGACAGCACGTACACCGAGTCAGCTCAGTCGTTCATGGTCCCGCCCGACCTGGAGCGGCTGGCTGATCTGCGACGTCATCGTGGCCGCATGGTCGTGTACCACGGCACCAGCGATCCCATCTTTTCTCCCAACGATACGGCCCGCTGGTACGCGGGCCTGGAGCGCGGCTCGAAGGAATCCGTGCGCCTGTACTTGGTGCCGGGCATGAACCACTGTGGTGACGGTCCGGCCACCGACCAGTTCGACCTGCTGACGCCGCTGGTCCGTTGGGTCGAGGAAGGCGAAGCGCCCCGCCACCTGGTGGCCAGCGCACGCGGACCGGAGAACCCCGGCGGCCCCAACCTCGACCTGCCCGCCACCTGGTCGCCCAATCGGACGCGCCCGCTGTGCGCCTATCCTCGGATCGCGGTGTACCAAGGCGGCGACGTGGAGAGCGCCGAGAGTTTCGCCTGCCGGCGATGAGCCGGGCGCGTGGGCAGCGGGCCTAAGAAGCCCGACCTTGTCGCCCTCCTGGATGCCGTCACGATCGCGGTCCGGTCGGGGCGTGCTTCCAGGGGGGACGCAAGCCCTGTCCGCATCGGCCCGACCAAGTTGTCGATGAGCATGGTCGCACTCGGTGATGTGATCCGGTGCCCAGGGCTAAGTCCGGCGTGGCTTGACAGGGTGCCAACAGCCACGAGGAGAAGGCGCAGAACGACAGCGGTTGCTCGGTTGGCGGCTGGGTCTCGACCAGGGCCTTCGGACCTCGGCTCGTGGCCGGGCTATTCGCGACGATCGTGGTGTTGAGACGTGGCCGCCAGCGGTAGTCGGGAATACCTGACGTCCCTCCTGGTGATCCTAGCCCGTCAAACCGGCGATCCGCTTGCGAAGCTCGTCTCGCACGGCGCGGAATCGGGCCAGGACCTCCTCGCCGGTTGCATGGGCCTCGCCTGCGGTGGGATCGGGCAGGCCCCAGTGCAGCCGCGCGGCTTGACCCAGAAAGCGCGGACACTCCTCCTCCCCGCACAAGGTGATGACGGTGTCGACCTCAGTCGCGGGAATCTCGGATACAGCCTTGGACCGATGCCCCGAGATGTCGATGCCAATCTCCTTGAGCACCGCGATGGCCTCGGGACGAACCTGGGTTGGTCGCGACCCCGCCGACCATACCTTCACGCTGGCAGGCAAAAGCGCCCGCGCGATTCCCTCAGCCATCTGGCTGCGGGCCGAGTTGGCCACGCACAGAAACAAGATGCCCTTCATGGCCTCTTGGCACGGATGAAGGCACTCATCACCGCGCCGTCGAGCGCGCTCAGGGTGGCCCCGAGATCGCTCCCGCAGCAGGAGGATGTCGAGGCCATCTCGGCGGTATCCTCTCGGGTGTAGACGCGCGTGGGTTCGATGGCGATGTCCTGGAAGCCCGCGGCCCGGAGTTTGGATAGGTAATCAGCCTCGACCAAAGCCCCGGCCACACAGCCGGTCCACAGGTTCAGCGACTTGCGCAGTTCCTCGGGCAGCTCGCGACGCAGGACCATGTCGGACACCGCGAAGCGGCCGCCCGGCCGCAGCACGCGGAAGGCCTCGCGCAGCACCTTGTCCTTGTCGGCCGACAGGTTGATCACGCAATTGGATATGATCACGTCGACCGCCTGATCGGGCAGCGGGATGGCCTCGATGGTGCCGCGCAGGAATTCCACGTTGGTGGCCCCGGCCTTGGCCTTGTTCTGTTCGGCCAACTCCAGCATCTCGTCGGTCATGTCCAGACCGTAGGCCTTGCCGGTGGGGCCGACCCGACGGGCCGAGAGCAGCACGTCGATGCCACCGCCCGAACCGAGATCGAGCACGGTTTCCCCGGGCTTCAGCTCGGCCAAGGCGGTTGGGTTACCGCAACCGAATGAGGCCTTGAGCGCCTCTTCCGGGAGGCCGGCGGTCTGGTCGCCGGCGTACAGATCGCGCGTGATGGGGTCCGTGCCACCCAAGCCGGTGGCCGATGAACCGCAGCACGAGGGCTTGCCGCCGCGGACCACGGCGCGCACCGCCTGGCCATACCTTTCGCGCACGATCTCTCGAACGTTCTGCACGGGCTCTGCCTTGCCACCGCAGCAAGGGGAATGGGGCTTGGTCATGATGGGCTCCTTTCGTTCATAGAAAAATTTCGATACAGCAGGCATGGAAACATCAGGGGGGAAGGAGCGCGACGAACCCGGCGAGTCGATCGCGCGCGCTCCTGTCGACGGAATAGTAAACCCAGGTGCCTTTGCGCTCGGCGGTCACCAAGCCCGCCTCGCGCAGCAGGCGCAGGTGGTGCGAGATGGTGGGCTGCGACAGGGCCTTGACGTAGTCCTCGATGTGGCAGACGCACAGGGCGTCCTGCCTGGCCAGGAGGAAGGCCAGGATGCCCAGCCGGGTCTCGTCGCCCAAGGCCTTGAACAAGCCGGCATACGAGGCGACGTCTTGGGCCGACAGCTTGTTCGGCGGCGCGCAACAGCCGGTCACGCACTTCGCCGCATCCTTGGTGGCCGTACGTTTGGTCACGACGGCAAGATGATCGCTGCATCGAAGATTGTCAATATAGAAAATCTTCAATGAACTGATTCTGCGCGTGGTGACCCGACCCGAAGGCGGCCCCCGTCACGGCAAGGCCCGTGGTGGCGCGGAAGCCGCGCTACTGTACCCAATCGCTGTCGGCCTTGGCGGCCAGCCAGCTTTTGACCAGCTTGCCGAAGTCGGTGAGCTGTGAGATCTCGCCGTCGGAGAACATGTTGGGCGTCCAGTTGTTGTCGGTCACCCAGGCGGTCCAGCTACCGCCGTTGCCGTCGACCACGGTTTGGAAGTCGCTGCCCCACGAGGCGTTGGACGTGCCGAGGTTCGCGTCGGAGCCATTGAGCACGTAGCCCCACTCGGTGAAGAAGACCGGGGCCTTGGTGACCGCGGTGGCCACCTGGGCCTTGAAAGCATCCTTCCAGTTGCCCGGGTACGGGTGGGCCGTGAACATCAGGTTGGACTTCGGATCCTTGGGCGGATCGCTGGCGGCATCGCCGGGCCGCTGGCAATAGCTCGGCGAGGGCACGATGATCACGGTGTCCGGGGCGCCCTTGCGAATGGTGTCGATCCAGCCTTGCGCGACCGGCTTCAGGGCCGACCAGGTGGACGACAAGTCGATGGGCTCGTTGAAGGCTTCATAGATGACGTTGGCGTAGTTGGCGAAGGCCGGCGCCACGGTGGTCCAGAAGGTGTTGGCGTCCGCCGCCGTTTCACCCTTGGTCGCGTCGTCGATCTGGTGGAAGTCGATGATGACGTACAGGTTCTTGCCGGTGGCGTAGTCCACGGCCGGCTTGAGCACCTTGGCGATGTAGTCCTCGGCGGTCATGTCGATCACCGTGTTGCCCGAGTTGGCCTTGTTGTTGGGGGCGTTGGCGCCCACGGGGTAGGGGAGCTCCGAGTAGAACGGGAACCCGGCGTTGACGTTGTTGCGCGGGTACACGGGGAGACGAATGACGTGGCCTTGCACGCCGGCGGCCGCCAGCTTGTCGATGCGGTCCGTGATGCCCTTGGCGCTCTTGCCACCGCTGACGTACAGGGTTCCGATATCCAGCAGCGACGAGCCGCGCAGGATGATGGTCTTGCCGCTGGGATCCTGCAGCTTGGTGCCGCTCGCCTGCAAGCGGGGCAAACCGCTGGTGCTGCCGCCGGCCGCGCCGCCCGAACCGGTCCCGGTGGCGCCGGCGCTGGAAGTGCCGCCCTGGCCCGCGCCTGTGCTGGAGGAGGTGGCGCCTCCCGCGGTGGTGCCGCCGCTCGAGGACCCGGTCTGCCCACCGTCGCTGCCGCCGCTGCCACCGGTGCTGCCGCCGCTGCCGCCACTGCCACTGCTGCCGTCGCCCACCGTGACGCTCTGGAGGTAAAGCGTGATCACGCCGCCGTTGCCCTCATCGATGGTGTTGTTGTTCTGGATGGTGATCCCGAGCGCATGCAGGCCCGAGGCGCAGACCGTCCTGGTGGGACTCCAGCTTGGCACCTTCGCGTCCACGACCTTGAAGGTGACGGTGTGCCACCCCGAGGCGGCGGCGAGCGACGAGGCGCTGCCCAGATCGTGGATCCACAGGTTGTCCACGCCGTTGCTGCTGGTGGTGGGATCTTGCCCGAACAGGCTGACGGAGATGGGGACGTCCTTACTGGCGTCACTGGCCGGCTTGACCTCCAACGCAACCTTCACCGTGATGGTCTCGTTCAGGAGATTGGTGACCGAATCCGCGCTGGTGCCGAAGAACTGGACCAACGAGCCCGCCGAGTACTGCTTGGTGCCGTTCGAGAAATCGATGGTCAAGGCGGCACAACCCGAGCTGCAATCGAGCCCGTCCGGAGCCGTGGTGGTCTGAGTCAAGCTGGGCTCGGTCTCGTTGCCCCAGGTCCCCCACTTGTTCAAGGTGTAGGGAGCCGTCGCGCCCGAGGTCGAGAAGGTCGTGTTCTCTTGATAGGTGCCGTTCTCGCTGCCACAGGCCGCCTCCGAGGTCGTGCTGCCCCCGCTGGACGAGCCGCCCGAGCTGCTCGAGCTGGCCGAGGACTTGCCGCCAGAGCTTGCGCTGCCCCCGCTGCTTCTCTTGCTGGAGCTGCCGCCCGACCCCGCGCTGCCGCTGCTGCTGGCGCTGCTCTTGCCCCCACCCGCCGACGATGAGTCACTGCTGCTGCTACATCCCGATGATGCCAAAGCAAGCCCAGCAAACGCGGCCAAAGCAAACCTGATGGCTTTCGTCATGGTCTTCCCTCTTCGTAGTTCGGTACGACGGGCCGGACAGCGCCCATCGACCGGCGAACGATAGTGGCATGAGGAGCCGGATTCAAATTCAAACCAGAAAGTGCGGGCCCGTGTTGTTCCCTTGCGTTGGAAACATGGCTCCGCGTTTCCTCGTCCCTCGATCACGGCGCTTGGCGCGGGCCGTTCCGCTTTACCTTGGGCCTATAACCGCGCCCCCAGACACACGCCGTAGCTCGACGACTGTTCGTACCCGCACTCCCCGTAGTCACAGTCCACCGCGGGGCCGAGCTTGCCATCTTCGCCGCACCTTCGAATCTGCTTGCCGTCGCAGTCGCCGTAGACTTTGTAGGTGGTGGCGTCGCGCTGCAGCTTGCTGCACTCCCAATCGCCGCACACCACCTTTCCCGTGAGGGGGACCTTGACGCAGTAAAGGCTGCTGCCGTCCGAAATGCAGGACTGGCTGACCCAGTTGCCTTTCTGATCGCAGGTCTCGATGGTGAGGCCGTCGGCCCCGCATTGCGCGGCACCGGGCTCGCACGGGCTCACGCACCTTGCCAGGCCATCGATCTCTTTGCAGACCGCCGGCGATTCACACCGGTAGGTCACCCATCCGAGGTGGCCGGTGGCCAGCCCTTCGCAGCGGTTCAGCCGGTGGGGCATGGAATCGGGTTCTTCGGGATCTCCGCAGGTGGCGTCTGCCTGGGAACAGGGTGCCGAATAACACTTGGCGTGGTTGGCGTAGTAGTCCTGGAAGCATGCCTGATGGGCTGGGCAGAAGGTGAGCGTGTGGCCGTTGCCATCTTCATCGCACGTGCTCAGGCCCTCGGCCCTGGACAGACTCTTGGGGGAACACGTCACCGAGCCGGCGGCGCAGACTCGACCCCAGCATGCTCCGTTCTTGCAAGTGGTTCCCGACGAACAGGTCTTGGCCTCGTAGCCAGAGCCGTCTGCCTTGCACACGAGGGCGGTGGATGAATCCAGGCAAACCCTGTCGCCTCGGTAGCATTTCGAGGAGGGATCCACAGCGCAGCGACCGTCCCTGCAATGCCCGTTGTCCGGACAGGGGTGCTCCACATATCCGAAGCCGTCAGCGCGGCACTCCCGCACCACCTGACTGGCCGAGCAACTCCGGGCGTTGGGTGTGCAACTTCCGGTACACGCGCCGTTCCGACATACGGCGCCGGCGGGGCACTCCACGTAGACCGGAACCGTTTCGTCCGCAGGGCAAACCCGCACGACAGTGTCCGCGATGCACGTCCTTTCGTTGGCCGTGCAGGTCGAGACACAGCGTCCGTCGCGGCATTCCTGTCCTGCCCCGCACACGAAGGCCTCCCATCTGTTCCCCTGGCACACTTGGCCCACGCTTTCGCCCAAGCATTTGACCTCGCCGAAGCTGCATTGGCCGGTCGGGCCGTCGGAGCGTTCGGCACAAGCTCCGGCCTCGCACACCTGGCTCGCTGTGCACTGGAAGGTGGCCCACCTGCCGCGACTGTCACAGATCTGCCCGATCTGAGATGAGAGACATTCCGTGGCCGTTGGCTGACAGGACTCGGCCTGGAGCTCACTCCCGCCGCACCCTAGAGCTTGCCAACTCATCCACGCGGAGAAGAGCAGCGCCTGAGCCACAACCTTCCTGGAGTTCATGCGGTATGGCGAAGAGGCTAACACCGAGTTCCCTCGATGACTACGACATCGCGCGCAGTGGTCGAATGCAAACCCGGGCTGTTCACCTAAGGTCAGGCCGGGCTCATTGAAATCGACTCGAGGATCGCGTGAACTACTATGCCGACCTGGCCAGCATCTTCAAGGAGCTGCAGATCCCATGGCAGAGCTGGTTCACCTTGATGGACGCGAAAACTGGCGAGGTCAACGCGCAGGTCAAAGCCGCGCTGGGGCTTTGATCGAGATCGCTCGGCGAAAGGCCGGTTTGCCCTGCGCGGCTCCGTGACCTCCGCCCTCTATCGTATGGTGGCCCTGGGATCGGGCCAGGCCAGCTCGATGCCCAAGGTGTCGCTCAGCGTCCGCTGGAATTCGGCGAGGAGGCGGGGGGTGTTGCGCACGGCTCGCGGCGGGCATCGCTTGTTCAAGCAGAAGGCGGCCAGGGCGCCCGCCGCCTCACCGATGTTCCATTCGACCGGGTGCAGGCGATAGCAACCATTGGTGATGCGGGTGGTGCCGATGTTCTTGCAGGCCGGTAGCAGGTTCTCCACGCGCACCGGGATGAGCGCGCCGAGCGGGATCTGAAAGGGCCAACTGCTGAGATCCACGTAGGTGCGTTGACGTGTGCTCGGGTGCAGGTCGATGCGATAGCTGCCGATGCCCACGCTGTCGGGAAAAACCTCTGCTTCTCTCATGTGCCCTCGTGCCTCCACGCCCACGTGCTGTTCCAGGATGGTGAACTCGGCACGGATGCGTCGACTTTCCCGCACGTAGACGTGCTTGGCCAGCCCGTCGATGCTGTCGACCACGTCGGAGCGAAGGCGCAGGCCGCGGTAGCCCGTGCCACCATCGAGGCGCGGCGCCTCGGTCTGCATCCAGTAGAGGAACGACAGGCTCAGCTCACGGGCGCCGCGCAGATTCCGCTCGCGCTCTTGCTCGGACACGCCCAGCACGGGGCCGAGGAAGTAGTCGGTCTGCGGCCAGTTCACCAGCGTGATGTCGCTGCGGAACAGTCCGCGTGGGTAGTGCCCGCGAAACAGAATGCGCCGGAATTGCCACAGGTCGTTGACGGGGTCGTCGGTCGGACCTTCGAAGATGGCTTGGTTGCGTAGCTCCAGGGTGACCGGGTCCACGAAGATCCAGCCGAGCAGCGGCTCGGGGCTGAAGGTGGGGCGAAAGTCGTGCCAAAAGGCGTAATCGGTCGGTCGCTCGATGGTGTGATCCTCATTGGGCAGGTAATCGAGCGCGAAGCACCAGGTGAGGGCCTGCTGATCGAGAGGATCGGGGCCGCTCGACAAGGCGTGCGGCTCTCCGGTCTGGGCCTGGCATTCGGCGCCGATGACGTGCTCGACGTTGGCCAGCTCCAGCAGATCGCCGAACTCGGTGGCGTCCAGAACGTAGGCGGCCTCGACCGCGATGCGCTCCCCCCTGTGGCTGACCTCGAGGACCACGTCCCGCACCCGGTCGCCTTCGGTTTCGACCGAGAGCGCCCGCGTGTTCAGCAGCACGTCCAGCCTGTCACTGGTCAGGTGGGGCGCGAGCATCTCGTTGATGGCGGCCAAGGCCACGCGGGGCTCGTGGCACAGGGGGCTGACACGGCCCTGGCCCGGGTTCAGGCGGGCGTCGAAGCGGGCATCGGGCAGGAGAGGGTAATTGCGCCGATAGTACCCGCGGATGGCGGAGCGGAGATGGCGATAGGTCGCGGTGCTGCCGGTGGCTTCGATCCAGGGGTGCTCGTCGGGGGGCACGGCCTGCGCGGTCAACTGGCCCCCCAGCCAGTCGGTCTCCTCGGTCAGCAGCACGTTGTACCCCATACGCACCGCCGCCAGGGTCGCCGCCACGCCACCCAGTCCGCCGCCGACGATCAGGACGTCCACCTTCAGTTCACGCGTGCGCATGGCGGAGGAGCTCCAGGGCGAATTGTCCGGTCTGACGTGCGCGCATCTGCAATTCGCGTGTGCGGTTCTGAATCTGGACCCTCAGTTCGCGCCGGGCGTCCCAGGCTCGATCGATATCGGCGCTCAACTCTCCGGCGCTGATGTGCTCGAGGCGACGGACATCCAACTGCAGATCTTCCAAGAAGCCCGTGACCTTGCTGGCGTAGGGCAAAGGGACGAAAGGCACGCCGGCCAGCGCGCAGAAGATCAAGAAGTGCAGGCGCATTCCCACTGCGAAATCGAAGTGGTCGAGGAGGGAGAGCAGCTGACCTGGGGTGTAGTCGCGTTTGAGCACGGTGGCCCGCTGGGCACGATGCATCTGCGACACGATGCCGTGGCTGTGTTGCACGTCGGAGATTCGCCGCTCCATGGGGAAGAAGACCACGTCGGCGTCGAAGCGATCGGACATGAAGTCAGCCGCGTTGGCGATGAGCCGATGATAGTGCTCGACCTGCAGCTCGGGCGCGGCCGGGCCAGGTTCGCGTACCGAGATCCCGATGAGCCGCGCCTGCGGATCGATGGCCTCGGCGCGCAGGATCTCGTCCACGGTCAGCGGCTCGGGTTCGAGCAGCAAGGCCGGATCGGCCGTGAGCTCTATCTCTTGCTCGACCCCCACCTCTTCGAGGAGCTGCCGCGCTTGACGATCGCGAACCGTGATCAGACTGGCGCGGTTGAGCACGTCGCGAACGCGGGCGCGCACCTGCGAATCGACCAGCGGGCCCGCGCTTATGGCATAGGTCATCGCGGGGACACCAGCGTCACAGGCGCTGGCGAAGTGGCGCAGGTACATTTCCGCGTCGGCGTCGTAGAGCAAACCGCCCCCGCCCAGGATGAAGAGATCCAGGGACTGGATGAGCGGTCGCATTTCCTGGCGCGAGAGGCCCGTCATGTCCACGGCCTCGACCTCGAGACGACGTCGCGTATCGCTCGCGTTGCGCGAAATGACCGTGATGTCCATCGACCCCGATTCACGCAGCTCGCGCACGATGACCTGCAAGATAGCTTCGTCGCCCAGGTTCATGCCGCCATAGGAGCCACAAATCGCCACCCGCCTGACCTCTCCTGCGTTTTCCACAGTCTTGATCATAGGGGAGGGTTAGGGGGCCGGCCCGCCGCCTCTGGTCATGCTCGGCAGGGCGGGAGGCGCACGGACGCAGGCGCGCTGACCCTGCTCGATCACGACCTGTCCGAGAGGCCCTGCGACAGTCGGTCGTGACGCTCGCCCACCCAACGTCCTCGGCGCAAAACAGGGGCGCTGCTTGCGGCGCCTCCGGGGCTATGGCGCCCGGGGCGCGCCATCCTCGCGCCCTTCCGTCGACGGAAGCTCACCAGCGTTCGACGATGCTATCCAGGGCCACGGCCTTGATATCGTCTGCTGGCTTGTGAACGACCTGGATCTTGGCAGCCGGTCGTCGTGGTCGAGGGGGTGGAGCCAAGGCTTCTCGCTTGGCGGATGGAGCGGGGAAGACGGCCGGGACAGGTGCCGCGGGAGCGGGCGCGACGGTGGCAGCGGGCGCTCGTGCGGGCGGAGACGCCGCGATGGGGGGCTGGGGTCGAGGCGGTGGCGCACTCGGCGCCGTCACGACCTCCGGACCTCTGCCGGAACGAGCCCACAGCGCGACCATGGTGCTTCCCGCGACCAGGGCGTTGATGCCCGCCAGGGCGAGGGTCAGTCTGAAGTAGCGTTTGATCACCGTGGCCGTGCGCCTCTCGCTCGATTGGCGCAGCAGCGCCTCGGCCGCAAGGTGACGCGATAGGGTGTCCGTGGTGAGAGGCTCGCCCTTGTGGGCGGGCTGGTCGCTTTCAACTCGACGGCCGGTTGCGGTGGGCACGCTCGGGCGGGCTTGGCTGGGGCGCTTGGGTCCACGCTGCCTGTTCCCGCTGAACATCTTGGCGGTGGTGCACCGGCGACGAGACATGGGACAATTGTCCCGCATTGCAGCGCGAGGTCAAGGGGGGCAGGCGCGGGATGAAGCGCAGGAGAATCATCCCCAGCACGACCGAAAGCGCGAGGGACACCATCACATAGGACAGGGCATGAATCACCGCTCCGCCGGTGGCGCCCGCGCCGACCAAAGCCAAGGTCAACCCAGCCACCATGGCCGCGATACCCAACACCCCTGCGACGCCGAAACCAGGCAGGATGAAGATCTCGACGATCAGGAGAATGAGGCCGCCCAGCACGAGCACCACCTCCTCCCAGCCCAGCAGGTGTACCAGCCAGTGGCCCCAGAAGAACACCGCCAGGCTGGACAAGCCCACGATGCCCGGAACGCCGAACCCGGGGCTGGTGAGCTCGACGATCAGTCCAAGGAGGGCGATGCTGATGAGCAGCGAGCTGACTATCGGGTGCGAGAGAAAACGCAAGGTGCGCTCGGCCCAGTTCTCGTCCAGGCGGCGTATCTCGGCGCCGGTCAGGCCCACCTGCGCCAGCACGGCATCCATCGAGTCGGCCCGGAAATCCGCCACGCCGTGTTTTAAAGCCTCGGCCGTCGTCAAGGTCAGCAGCTTGCCCTTGGCCACCAGGCCGGGGATCTCCACGTCCGCGTCGACCATGGCTTCGGCGATGGGACCGGGGCGGTTTCGCGCATCCGCAGTCGAGCGGAACTCCTTGCGCACGTACGACACCGTCTTCTCCGCCACGGGCTTCGAGGGCTCGTTGGGTGATCCCGCCTGCACCGGCGTGGCGGCCCCGATGGTCGCCCCTTCCGCCATCGCGATCTTGGGCGCCGCCAGGGTGATGAGCGCGCCGGCCGAAATGGCCCGCATGTTGACGAAGGCGATGGTTTGCACGGGGCTGCGTAGAAGCAGGTCGCGCACCGCGATCGCGGCGTCCAACCTGCCGCCCAGGGTGTCGACCTCGAGGATCACCGCCGCTGCCTTCTCCTGATTCGCGGTCTCGAGAGCGCGTTTGATGAAAGGGATCAGCCCCAGATCCACCACCCCCGAGACTCGAACCTCGTAGACCACGGGCTTGGCACCAGCTGACTCGGGAGCTGCCCTGGCGGCCCAGGCGAGCGCGAGCGCCCAAACGGCCACCAAGACCGAGACGCGACCGGCTTCGCCCCATCCCCGCTTCACCACTTCCTCCGTCCTGAAATGTATGGTTCCTTGGACACGGCCGCAAAGACCAGTGGTGTGGGCTGCAGCTCTTGCGCGGATCAGCCCGGCCCACTGCGGCTGACGTGAGGACAGAGACCTGTCCAAACACCTTTGCGTGTTCCGTGATCGGCCCAAACCGTCCCCTGTGGACGGCAAGGTGCCAGGCAGACTCTGGCTATTCCCGGCGGACTCTCGCCGTGGTCAGGAAGTGGTTCTCCACCTCGGTCCAGGTGCACTCGGCGGAGAAGGTCCCTTGATCCTCCGCCAGCGTCAGGACCACGCGGGCGGTGCCATCAGGCAGCGGGGTCATGCTGGCTTCGTGGAAGGTGACGTGTCGGCACACCAGCGGGTTGATGGCCTTGTACAGCGACTCCTTGAGCGAGAAGTGCAGGATCACCGTGCGACGATGTCCCTGCTCGGGGATATCCTCCAGCCGCTTCAACTCGTCCTTGGTCAGAACGCGTGTGCGAATATCCGGACGCGCCATGCTGCGCACTTGTCCCTCGACCGTGTTCACCGCCGGGATCTCCTCCACGTCCACGCCGATGTGGGTCTGGGCCTGCGCGCGCGCGGCCAATCCCACGGCCAGGGTCTTTTTGTGGCTGATGGATCCCGTCAGGTCGGGCGGCAAGGTCGGGGCGCCGAGCTTGTTGGGCAGGATGGGTCCTGGCTCGATGCCCAGATCGCGGAACGCCCGGCGAAGCGCGATCCGTCCCGCCACCCAACTGGGTTGGCGAGCGGGCGATAGCGTGGACACGAAGCCACGTTCCTCGGGGACGAGGAGCGCCAGGATCCGCTCGTCGATCTCGGCCGGTATGCGAATCCCCACGCACCTGCCGTGCACCAGATCGAGTCGAAACGCGAGCTCACCGTCCATCCGCGAATCGGCAGAGTCTATCCCAAATCCTCGCGCGCCGAACGAAACAATTGGCCGAGCGAAGGCGCGCTCCGCAGGGCTACTGTCGCTCGTAGGCCAGGTTCGGCGCCAGCCAGTGCTCCATCTCGGCCAAACCCATGCCGCGGCGGCGGGCGTAGTCCTCGACCTGCACGCGATCGATCCGCCCCACGTCGAAGTAGCGCGATTCCGGGTGGGCCAGGTAGATGCCGGACACGCTGGCCGCCGGGCTCATGGCGAAGCTCTCGGTCAGGGTGATGCCGGCTTCCGGCGCGCGCAGGAGCCGGAACAGCTCGCGCTTCTCGCTGTGGTCGGGCCAGGCGGGATAGCCGGCGGCCGGGCGAATGCCACGGTACTTCTCCGCGATCAATTCCTCGTTGGTCAAGTGCTCGTCGGCGCCATAGCCCCATTCGCGTCGTACCCGTTGGTGCAGGTGCTCGGCGAAGGACTCGGCCAGGCGGTCGGCCAAGGCCTTGACCATGATGGCGTTGTAGTCGTCGCCCTTTTGTTCGAAGTGTTGCACCAGTTCCCGCGCGCCGATGCCAGCGGTGACGGCGAAGGCCCCGACGAAATCCGCCAGGCCGCTGGAGGTGGGCGCCACGAAGTCCGCCAGGCAACGGTAGGGCCCTTCGCCGCTCTGCTGGCGCAACATGGGCAGGCGACACAGCTCGCGCGTGCGGCTCTCGTCGCTGAAGATCACGATGTCGCCGTCCTGGCTGTTGGCGGGCCAGAACCCGTAGCTGGCCCGGGCCTTCAGTGATCCCTCGGCCACCAGGCGCGCCAACAACTTCTGGGCGTTGTCGAACAGCTCGCGGGCCGCGCTGCCGTGCTTGGGGTGCTCGAGGATCTGTGGGTACTTGCCCTTCAACTCCCAGGCGGTGAAGAAGAAGGTCCAGTCGAGGGTGGCCACCAACTCGGTCAGCGGTACATCGAGGAAGCGTTGGCCGAGGAACGATGGCGTGGGAATGTCCTGGCCACGCCATTCGATGGTCGGGCCATGGGCGCAGGCGATGGGGTACGGCGAAAGCGGCTTGCGCTGCTTGTTGGCGTGAATGTCACGTAGTTGCTCCTGATCGTCGTGCGTCTTGCGCACGAAGCCCTCGCGCTGGCTGGCGTCGAGCAGCGCCGACACCACGCCGACGGCGCGCGAGGCATCGAGCACGTGCACGCTGACGCCCTGGCGTTGCGGGGCGATCTTGACCGCGGTGTGCTCGCGGTTGGTGGTGGCGCCGCCGATGAGCAAGGGCTGCGGCAGGCCGCGGCGTTCCATCTCCTGCGCCACGTGCACCATCTCTTCCAGCGAGGGCGTGATGAGGCCCGACAGGCCCACCACGTCGACCCGTTCGGCCACCGCGGTGTCGAGGATCTTCTCACAAGGCACCATCACGCCCAGATCGATGATCTGGTAGTTGTTGCAGCCCAGCACCACGGACACGATGTTCTTGCCGATGTCGTGCACGTCGCCCTTCACCGTGGCGAACAGCACCTTGCCGCGGGTTTGCCCCTGCGCCTTTTCCGCCTCCATGAAGGGTTGCAGGTAGGCCACGGCCGCCTTCATGGCACGCGCGCTCTTTACCACCTGGGGCAGGAACATCTTGCCCGCGCCAAACAGATCGCCCACCACACTCATGCCCGCCATCAGCGGACCCGAGATCACGTCGAGCGGGCGGCCCAGTTGCTGCCGAGCCTCCTCCACATCCGCCTCGATGAAGTCCAGCATGCCGTGCACCAGGGCGTGCTCCAGGCGTTTCTCGACGCTGGCCTGGCGCCACGTCAGATCGACCACGCGCTGGCTGGCCGCGCCCTTGACCTGGCCGGCCAATTCCACCAGGCGCTCGGTGGCGTCGGGGCGGCGGTTGAAGAGCACGTCCTCGATGCGTTCGCGCAGCTCGGTGGGCACGTCGGCGTACACACCCAGCTGGCCGGCGTTGACGATGCCCATGTCCATGCCCTTGGCGATGGCGTGGAACAGGAAGACCGCGTGCATGGCCTCGCGCACGAGATCGTTGCCGCGGAACGAGAACGACAGATTGGAGATGCCGCCCGAGATGTGGACGCCCGGGCACGCCTTCTTGATGGCGGCGATGGAATCGATGAAGCTGCGGGCGTAGTCGTTGTGCTCTTCCAAACCGGTGGCCACGGCCAGCACGTTGGGATCGAAGATGATGTCCTCGGCCGGGAAGGCCGCCTTGTCGACCAGCAGGCGGTAGGCGCGCTGGCAGATCTCCACACGGCGTTCCGTGGTCACCGCTTGCCCGGCCTCGTCGAAGGCCATCACCACCACCGCGGCGCCGTAGCAGCGGCAGGCGCGCGCCTTGGCCAGGAACTCGTCCTCGCCTTCCTTCAGGCTGATCGAGTTGACGATGCCCTTGCCTTGCACGCAGCGCAGGCCCGCCTCGATGACCGACCACTTCGAGCTGTCGATCATGATGGGCAGACGCGCGATCTCGGGCTCGCTGGCCACCAGGTTGAGGAACCTGGTCATGGCCTGCTCGCCGTCGAGCATGGCCTCGTCCATGTTGACGTCGATGATGTTGGCCCCGCCGCGCACCTGGGCCAGGGCGATGTCCAGCGCGGCGCTGTAGTCGCCGGCCTTGATCAGGTTGGCGAATTTCTTCGAGCCCGCGACGTTGGTGCGCTCGCCGATGAGGATGAAGTTGGATTCGGGGCGAACCGTCAGGGTGTCGAGACCGGCCAGGCGCAGCGGGCGGTTGGTCTTCTTGTGGGGGATCCGCGGAGCGATGCCGGCCACCGCCTTGGCGATCTCGCGGATGTGATCGGGCGTGGTGCCGCAGCAACCGCCCACGATGTTGACCAGACCGGCGCGCGCCAACTGCGCCACCAGCGACGCCGTGTCCGCCGGGTGCTCGTCGTAGCCGCCGAAGGCGTTGGGCAATCCGGCGTTGGGGTAGCACAGGATGTGCTCCTCGCCGGCCTGGTTGGCCAGGTCTTCTATGTACGGGCGCAACTGGGGCGCGCCGCCGCCGCAGTTGAGTCCCACGGCCAAGGGGCGTGCGTGCGCGATGGAGGTGTAAAAGGCGTCCACCGTCTGGCCCGACATGATGCGGCCGCTCTTGTCGGTGATGGTGCCCGAGATCATGACGGGTACGCGCTCGCCCTTGTCGGCGAACACCTTTTCCATGGCGCACAGGCAGGCCTTGAGCGTCAGGGTGTCGAACACGGTCTCGGCCAGCAGGATGTCGCAGCCCCCGTCGAGCAGGCCACGCACCTGCTCCTCGTACGCCGCCTGCATCTCGACGAAGGTGACCGCGCGGTATCCGGGATCGCTCACCTTGGGCGACATGGACAGCGTCTTGTTGGTGGGACCGAGCGCGCCGGCCACCAGGCGCGGCCGCGAGGGATCCTTGGCCGTGACCTCGTCGGCCACCTGGCGGGCCACCCGCGCTCCCTCGCGGTTCAGATCGTAGACCGCCGATTCCAGCAGGTAGTCGGCCTGGGCGATGCGGGTGCTGTTGAAGGTGTTGGTCTCGATGATGTCGGCGCCCGCGTCCAGGTAGGCGCGGTGAATGTCGGCGATGACATCGGGGCGGGTCAGCACCAGCACGTCGTTGTCGCCGCGCAGGTCGTGCCCGTGCCCGGCGAAGCGCGTGCCGCGGAAGTCCGCCTCGGTCAGGCCACGCCGTTGGATCATGGTGCCCATGGCCCCGTCGATGATCAGGATGCGTTCCCGCAGGGCGGACAGAAGGGTGGCGATGCGCTCGGCGCGGTTCATGACGGCTCCTTTGTGGTCTCGACGATGGGTTTGTTCTTGCGGGCAAACGCGGTCAACACGGAAAAATGCGGTGGGCGCTTTTCGCGCGACGTGACTTCACAGCGCTCGACCTTCACGTCGGCGATGCTCAGCCACTCGCGAAGCTGCTGCGGCTTGAACCCGTCGTGAAGGTGACCATAGCCCGAGGTGACAGCGCCTTGTTCGTGGGTCGCCAGGGTGGTGACGATCAGATCGCCGCCCGGGCGCAGCACGCGCGTCGCCTCGGCCAGGGCTCGCGCGGGATTCCTGGCATAGGTCAACAGGTTGAATAACACGACGTGGTCGAAGCTGGCGTCCTCGAAGTCCAAGGCCTGGATGTCACCCAGAACGAAGTCCACGTTGGAAAACCCCTGCAGGCGGCGGCGGCACGCTTGCAGCACCTTGGGACTGATGTCCAGGCAGGTGACGCTGTGACTGCGCGGAGCCAGCAGCGCCGCCGTGGCCCCGTCGCCCGAGCCCGCGTCCAGGACGTCACCCAGGTGCAGCAGCCCCGAAATGCCGAAGGCCGCCGCCTCCCAGGTGCGACCCGGTGAGTAGTGGCGGTCCATTTGCCCCGCCACCGTCTCGGCCCAACTGGCCTGTCCTTGCCGAGCCCGCAGAACGGACTGGCAACGCTCTTGATCGCCGCGCAGGAGCGGTTCGTCCAGCTCCCGGCCCAGCAGGTTCCACAGGCGATGGGTGTCGGACGGCATGGAGCCTTCGTTCAGGGCGTAGTAGCATAACGCGCCCTGTCGCCGGTCGCGAAGTATGTCCGCGTCACGCAGTTTGCCCAGGTGGGTGGATACCCTCGATTGGGGCAGCTGCGTAATCTGGGTAATTTCCGCAACCGTCAGCTCATTTTTTTCCAGGAGAGCAACCAGACGCAGACGCGTGGAATCGGCGAAAAGCCTTAAGAGATCAACGGCTGAGGAAACGGTAACCATCTGGCAATCCCGATGGGAGGATTCCCTACGACACAACGCTTGTCAAGAAGGCTTAGGCGGTCCAATCTTCGTGCCGATTAGGTGACGAGTGAATTCTCGAACGCCATTGGGTGGTGCGAGTTTCATAAATCGGTTTGAGCTCAAAAGTGAGGCTGGTACGGGTGGGATGGGGACGGTGTATCAGGCCATAGATCGACGGACGGGGGCGGTGGTTGCGCTCAAAGTGCTTCATGCTCGCAATGCCACGGAAAGTGCTCGGTTCGACCAGGAGGCCCGCCTTCTGGCGGAACTGTCACATCCTGGGATCGTTCGCTATTTCAGTCGTGGCACGGCGCCGCATGGCTCACCCTTCATCGCCATGGAGTGGCTCGAGGGCGAGACTCTGGAAGAGCGGTTGTCGCGTGGCACCCTGGGACCGGCGGCGGTCGCGCATGTCGCCTATCGTGTCTTGGAGGCCTTGTCCGCCGCGCATGAGCGTGGGGTCGTTCATCGCGATATCAAGCCCAGCAATGTCTTCTTGGTGGGTTGGCGTCTGACCGACACGCGCATCCTGGATTTCGGCATCGCCCGCCGGGTGATGGACCCCAGGCGTTTCACCCGTAAGGGCGCCACGGTGGGCACACCGCTTTATGCGGCCCCCGAGCAGGCGCGCGGGCGGCACGACGTGGATGGACGCGCCGATATTTTCTCCTTGGGATGCGTGCTGTACGAGGCCCTGGTGGGCGAGCCGCCCTTTACTGGGGACAGCGCCAGCGATGTCATGCAGAAGGTGTGCGCCGGAGCGATGGCGCCGCTCTCGGCGCGACGGCCCAACCTGCCGCCCGATCTCGAGACGCTCATTCACCGCATGCTCTCGCCGGACCCCAGCTCGCGTCCCCTGTCGGCCAGCGTGTTGGCGCTCGAGTTTCGCGCCTTGGCGCAGAAGCTGGGGGATCTGGGGGAGGAGACGGCGTTGTGCAAGCCACCACCCGCCTTGCGTCCCCACTGCATCAGCGAGGCCGAGGATCGCACCATCTGCGCCATGCTGATCGCGCTGGCCCGGCGCGAGTCCGCCGACGGCCTGCAACGGGCGCTGCGCGATCGCCGCTACGGACCCCAATCGGCGGCGTCCTGGCATCCCTTGCCCGCGAACACCGAGCCCAAGGACGACAGCCCCGGGCGCGTGGCGGCCCTGGAGGCCGTGGTGCGGAACCTGGGCGGCGAGATGGACCGGCTGATCGATCGCACCTTGTTGGTGACCGCCCCGGCCGCGGGGACGGCGCGCGAGCAGGCGGTGCAGATCGCGCGTGCCGCGCTGGCCATTCGCGAGCGGGAGCCGGACGCCAAGATCGCCGTGGGATCGGGTCGGGCTGCCTTCATGGCGCGTGTGCCGGTGGGGCGGCTGATGGATTCGCTGCCCACCTTGATGAAGGGCCAGAACCCCGGCACGATTCGCCTCGACGAAACCAGCAAACGTCTGCTGCCACCTCGTTTCGTGGTGGGTGAAAGCGAGAGCGTGTTGCTGCTCTTCGCCGAGACTGGCGGTGCGGGACCGGAACGGCCGCGCGCCCATGGTGGCCAGGTGACCCCCATGGTGGGTCGTGAACGCGAGCTGAGCATCCTCACGTCTTTGCGCGAGACCGCGCTGCAAGAGCAAGCTCCCCGTGCCGCCCTGATCGTGGGGGGGCTGGGCTCGGGCAAGACCCGCTTGGCGCGTGAGTTCCTCGCCCAGGTGGGCGAGTCGCCCGAAAACATCATCCGTTGTACCGGAACCCCCTCGCGTCACGAGCTGGGCATGCCCCTGTTGGCCCCCCTGTTCTCCATGGCCGGTATCGCGATCGAGGGACGCGAAGTCGCCGACGTTCGGCGCGATTTCCTGTCTTGGCTAGGCGCTCGGGCCGAGAAGAGCCCGCCCATCATCGTGATCGAGGACATGCAGTGGGCGGACGTGGCCAGTGTGCAATTGCTCGAGGACGCCTTACGCCTGCTGGAGCGTCCGCTTCTGATGCTGGCGCTGGCCCGGCCCGAGGTCGAGGAGCACTTCCCCGGGCTGTGGGGCGACTGCGCGGTCGAGATCCTGCGGCTTCCGGCGCTGTCGCGCAGAACCGGTCAGACATTGCTCGGCCAGCGCGCGTCCGGGCTGAAGCCCGAGGCCGAGCGTTTCGTGTTGGAGCTGTGGGAGGGCAATCCGCTCTTCCTGGAAGAGCTGGTGGATGGCTTGCTCGCCGGGCGCACCAACGTTCCCGAGGTGATCCTGGCCGCGGTCGAGGCGCGCTTCGACATCTTGGCGCCCGAGGTTCGTCGTGTCTTGCGCGCCGCCAGCCTGTACGGTGACAAGTTCTTCTCGGCCGAGGCCCTCATCGCCGTGTTGGGCGAGCCTAGCCGACGCGAGATGAACGAGTGGCTGGAGAATCTGGTCATGCGCGATTTCGTGCAGCGACAGGCGGACGGCAGCGAAATCGCCTACCGGGTTCGCAATCGGCTGGTGCGCGAGGCGGCCTACCGCATGCTCACCACCACCGACCGCGTGCTGGGTCGACGCCTGGCCCGCGCCTGGTTGCAGGGCGCGGGGCGGACCCTCCCCGAGTATCTGAGCACGCCGGCCTCTCAAACCGACAAGAAGGCGGCCACGGGGAGCTGACGTTCATGGTCGTGCTGGGGCCGCTGCTTGCCTTGCTGGTGATGTCTGATCTGCCGCCGCCCGAGCCGGTCACGGTCGAGACGTGGGTGGGCCATTTCATCACGCGCGGCGCGCGCCGGGTGCCTCTCAAGGGCATGGTGCCCACCGAGACCCAGGTCTTCATGCTGGCCAGCGTTCAACGCCAGGGCCGGCACCTGGAGATTCGGCAGTCTTTCTGTCGGAGCGAAACCAAGCCGGTCAAGAACATCATCGTGAGCGTGGCCCCCACCACCTTCGCGCGCATGAAGGTGTCCCCGACGGCCATCGAGCTGTCCCCAGATGGCTCGGCCACCATGTCGCCATGGAATGTGATGTGGGGGCGCGAAGACATGGATGGCGACGGTCACCCTGGGGCCACCTTCACCGTCGGAGGGACCTTCTGCTCGGGCGACCTGTATGCCGCCAGCCAGGCCACCTACACGCCGGACAAGGTGCGCTTCTCAGACAAGGGGGTGACCGGGGAGGTGCGGGTCGACCAGCGCCAGCAGATCCTGGGAGCCAAGGGTTTGTGCCTGCGAGCCATGGCCGGAGACAGCAGCGAGACACAGAGTGGCGCCTTCGCCTACCGAGCCGTTCCGGCGGGGACCACCTGCGCCGCGCTGGCCGGAAAACCCTGGCCGGTGCAGGCCCCGCTGCCGCCCGTGGCTCCCGCCAAGTAGCCGGGTCAAATCCTGTGCGCAGCCGCGCATGAGTCATCGCGCGGACTCATGCGGTCTGGCATGGGCGGGCGGCGATTTCGGGCACCTGCTGACTCTCTTGACGGTTCCGCCCTTTCCGTCCTAGCTTGGGCGGCAACCGGGGAGCCCCACCTAGGGGCTGAGAAAGCGGTAGGCCGCTGACCCGCACAACCTGATCCGGATCATGCCGGCGTAGGGAGCTCAACCTCGCGTTTGCGATCCGGTGTCCTCACACCCACATGATCGCAAATCCAGTCGTCAACGTTCGGCTCAACGAGAGGGCCGTTACGATACCCAAGGGTATCAGCCTTCAGGCGCTACGGCGTCAACGCGCGCCTGAAACGGACATCGCCATCCTCAATGGCTTTCCCACCAGCCATGACGTGGTTCTGGCCGAGGGCGACGAGGTGGTCTTCATCCAGCGCGGGGTCGTGCCGGCGCCCGACGAGCTGGAGGCCATGCTGGTGGCGCGCCACGGTCCCCGTGTACACGACAGGCTGAAACGCGGCAGGGTGGGGATTGCCGGCTGTGGAGGGCTGGGCAGCACCGTGGCGGTGGCACTCGCCCGCTCCGGCGTGGGCCGCTTGGTGCTGGTGGACTTCGACGTGGTCGAGCCCAGCAACCTCAATCGACAGCAGTACTACCTAGACCAGATCGGCCTGCCCAAGGTCGACGCCCTGGCGGCCAACCTGGCGCGCATCAATCCCACCGTGGCCTGCAAGCTTCATGAGCTGCGTCTGGGCTCGGCCGATGTGGCCCGCGTGTTCGCCGGCTGCGACGTGGTAACCGAGTGTTTTGACAACCCGGTGGCCAAAGTCGATTTGCTCACGGCCATGCGCCAACACCTGCCCTCCGTGCCGCTGGTGGCGGCCTCCGGTCTGGCCGGCTACGGCCCGGCCGCGGAGATCGTCTCTCGCCGGGTGCTGGGCAATCATTTCCTGGTGGGCGACGGCGTTTCCGCGGCGCAACCGGGCCGCGGGCTGCTCGCACCAAGGGTCATCGTGGCCGCCGGCCACCAAGCCAACATCGTCTTACGCCTGCTCTTGGGCTCGATCTCACCACACGAAGGAGGATAGATGAACGTAACCGTCAATGGAGAACCCCTGGAGCTGGAGGCGGGCCTGCCACTGCTTCTTCTGCTCGAACGCCTGGGCAAGACACCGGCCCATGTCGCCGTCGAACGCAACGGCGAAATCCTGGAGCGTGAGCAGATGGCGAAGGCCGTGCTGCGGGAGAGCGATCGCCTCGAGATCATTCATTTCGTGGGAGGAGGCTAGACATGAAGCCGCTCAAGGAGCTCGTCATCGACGGGTCACCTCTGCGTTCCCGGCTCTTCGTGGGGACTGGCAAATTCGCCTCGCCCGCGCTCATGGCGAACGCCATCGAGGCCTCCGGCAGCCAGCTCGTCACCGTGGCGATCCGTCGCGTGGACATGCGGTCGTCGCAGGATCGCACCTTGTCGGCGCTCGACTTCTCACGCTACCGCCTGTTGCCCAACACATCGGGCGCCCGTGATGCGGACGAAGCGGTGCGCGTGGCCAAGCTGGCCCGTGCGGCGTGCGGCACCCCCTGGGTCAAGCTGGAGGTCACGCCCGATCCCCACACCCTGCTGCCCGACCCGGTGGAGACCCTGCGCGCCGCCCAGCAACTGGTGAAGCTGGGTTTCGTGGTCCTGCCCTACATCAACGCCGATCCCATTCTGGCCAAGCGTCTGGCCGAGGTCGGCTGCGCCACGGTCATGCCCTTGGCCGCGCCCATCGGCTCGAACCGCGGGTTGCAGACCCGCGACCAGTTGCGCATCATCATCGAGCAGGCCACGGTGCCGGTGGTGATCGACGCCGGGCTGGGCATGCCGTCGCACGCCGCCGAGGCCATCGAGCTGGGAGCGGACGCGGTCCTGGTCAACACGGCCATCGCCATCGCCCGGGATCCCGTGCGCATGGCCCGGGCCTTTCGTGCGGCGGTCGAAGCCGCAGAACTGGCCCGCCTGGCCGGCCCTGGGGACATGAGCGACCAGGCGCGCGCCTCCAGCCCGCTCACCGGCTTTTTGCGGGAAAGCGCATGAACCGGGACGAGCTGGAACTCCAGCTCGCGAGCGCGACCGAGCAGCAGGTCGAACGAGCCCTGGTGCGCTCGGATCTGGACGACGGCGAC
>CAZHUY010000047.1:902-32406 GCA_964535465.1 uncultured Myxococcales bacterium | reverse complement strand
TCTTGATGCCGTTCCAGGGCCCCAACTCCGCGAGATTTCGAGGTCCGCAACCGGGACGATTGCCGGATTCGGACAATCTCGGCAATCGTCAGAGCGCCCAGGATGACCTCACCGGCTCAATGCACGGTCGGCGGCTTGGTCCCGTCGTCGACCTGACCGGTCAGTTCCTGGGGCTGGTCGGAAAGGGGCGCGGCCGGGGGGTTCTCGTCCTGCAACTGGTCGCCGGTCTCGGGCTCGTCGGGCGGCCGACGGCGGCGAACCACGCCCGAGGTCTCGCGCGGGTCGTCCTTGTACTCCAGCTCGGCGAGCAGCTCGCGGTGGCGCTTCTGGATCTCCTCGAGGCTGATCGCGCCTCGGATCTCCTGGCGCGAGTCCGCGTTGCCGAGCAGGAACTCCTTGAGCCGCACCATGAGGTTGAAGTCGGACGGGTTGTCGACGCGCACGCGGCCGTCGTGCAGCGCCTTCTCGAACTCCATGAGGAACCCGTCGATGATCTTGAGCGCGTCCTCACGGCTGACGGCGATCGCCTGGGCGCGCAGCTCGACGAGTCGGTCGGCGACCTTCTCGGCGACGCGATTCTCGGCCACGGCGCGGCGGTTCAGGCAGTTGTGCTTCTTCGAGTAGTCGGAGACGAGACTGTGCGACACGCCGAAGCGGCGCGCGATCTCGCGGTAGGTCGGGTAGACCACGGCCAGCTTGCCTCCGGTGGTCTCGACCTCCTCGCCCATGACGAGCAGCCGGTCGAGTTCCTGGTACGAGACGCGCGGGCCGTCGCCCTTCTTGGGCCGGCCGGTCTTCTTCGGGGTTTTGGTGGTGGTCATGTGGACTTCACCTCGCTGCGCTGCGAAGCGGCCGGACTCTCTTGGCCGCATTCGGTGCTCTGCTTGGGCAAAGCCCGCCGCCTCCGGATCGGGGACAGGCCAGGGCAGATCCCGATGATGCGCTCCCACTTGACCATGTTGATGATGCCCGCGAAGACGAGCTTCCGGAGACGCACCGGGCTTGCCTCCTCGTATTCCTCGTAGCGATCCCAGGCGGCCTTCGACCAGGCGTAGTCGCAGTCGAGCAGCTCGTGGGACCAGAGGCGCACAGGGTCGGGTGGCTCGGGGACGAGCGAGGCGTCGCTCGCATCGTGCGCGCGGACCAGAGCTTCGATCCATGGCGCGAAGCCAACGAGCTGGTGCGGCAGCACGCTCAGCTCCATCTTCCAGTGCTCGAGCTGTGGCTGACCTTGAAGCACGCGTATGCGCTCCCGCCAGCCGGCCTTCTTGATGAGCTTCTCGGAGTCCTCGACGCTGGTGTAGTTGACCGAGACGCGCATCACGAGCGGTCGCGCCGGGTCGAACGGATGCGGTAGCATGTAGGGCTGGACCCTGGCGGTCTCGAACCGGCCACCCCTGCCGAGCCAGTAGAGCATGCGCCGATGGCGGCGAGAGTCGAGCGCGACCTCGCGTCTGGCTGGACCGTTCATCATGGCGCACGCGAGCGCCTGCAAGAACTCGGCGGTGACGGCGTTGATGACGCGGCGGACTGCCATGCCCTGCGGTTCGCCGGGCAGCGGGTAGTGACGTTTCGTCTTCCACGGGTAGGCCGGCTGGGGCGGCTCGCGCTTGGTCATGGCCACACCTCGAACCCGACGTCGAACCGTTGCCGGCCTGCGGGGGACGTCTCGGGGACTTCCAGGGGGACCTCCGCGACGGCATGTCCCCCGACGGATTCTCCAGCAACGTCGCTGGGATTGACCATGACCGGGGGACCTGGGGACCTCCCGGCCGTTTTTCCTTCCCTGCCGCTACACATTTCTTTTCTCTCCTTCCCTAAAAGAATCTTCTTCACGCGTGAGCTGGACCTGAGGTCCCCTAGTCCCCAAAGGGGTCGATATCTCCTTGCACTTCAGTGGGTTGCACGCGGGGGACCTCGATTTCGGCAGGTCCCCCGAGGTCCCCGGATGTCCCCCGTGTTCCCGCGTTGCCGTCCTGGCCAGCCCGTTCGAGGGCGTAGCAGCGACCCTTGTGCTTGTCGGCGATGACCAAGCGGATGCGCAGGCCACCGTAGATCCGATCGCGCTTGGAGCTGAGTGCGCGGCCGAGCCGGGTCTCCTGCGCACGCGAGCTGCCTTCGCCGCGGACGGCCTCGAGGAGCCCATGCCGCTCGCAGTAGTCGTTGAGCGTCGCGACCCGGGCGGGCTCGACGTGGAACGCCTCCCACCAGGCAGCGGTGAACTCGCACCACTGTCCGCTCTCGACCTCGTTCCGCTGCTGCAGCTCGTCGAGGTTCTGGAGGAAGCCGTCGATGCCGATCACCTCGAGCAGCCCGCCCATCACCGCGCTCCAAGATTCAAACGAGCCGAGCGCGCACTTTGCCGCGGGCCTGCCGGCTGCGACCCAGGCCTGCACCAGAACGAGCGCGGCGTGCACGAGCTCGCTGCGGTGGGCGAGCGTCCAGCTCTCGAGTGGCTTGTGCTTGAACTGGCTGCGGGTCCAGGCACGCTCGACGCCCGGGTCGATGCGGATGCGAATGCACCTGCGGGACATCTCGCCTGACAGGTTGACGTTGTTGCCGGTGAGCACCCAGGTGGCAAGGTTCGGCAGGTGGACGACCTCGGACTTGCCGAGGATGCGGGTACGCCACTGCTCCGTAGTGAGGATGCTCGTCAGGGCCTGGCTGTTGACGACGCTGTTCTCGCGGGCGTTGTCGAGCACGACGAAGGTGCCGCCCTTGATGAGATCGGCAGAGAGGGTCTTGCGGATCTCCTCCTCGTCGCGTGGGAGCGTGCTCATGGTGCATGCGCCGCCGGTGGCCACGATGCTCGCGACCTTGCACAGGAGCCCCTTGCCCGCGCCGATCACTGGCGCCTCGACGAGGTGGAGCGGCGTGGTACCGATGATGAGCCGGCGCACGAACGGCAGGAGGAGGAGTGACATCATGTGCGCCCGGTCGGCATCGCTCGCGAAGGTGAAGTCCACGAGCAGGTCGTCGAGGAAGAGCGAGCGAGCACGTGCGATGTCGTCGGGGGTCGGCGCGCTCGGGACGTCGGGAAGCTCGAGGGTCGGGTCGAGCTCGAGCCAGGTCTTGTCAGCCACGTGCAGCCCTGGCTCAAGGAGCAGCGTGCCGCTCCAGCCGAAGACCGGCGTAGTGATGACTGAGAGTAGGTTGGGCAGCCCCGCAGGGACGAAGGTCAGGAGGTCGCGGCAGAGATCGCGCGGGGGTGTGGCCGCGGAGGCGCCGTCCTCGGAGAGGTAGATCCAGTCCGCGGACCGGATGAGCACGCCGTAGATGTGCGCCTCGGTGCACTCGGCCAGCTCCGGGACCAGGTCCTCGACAACGTTCAGGTACGTGAGCCGGCCAAGGCGCCGGAAAAGGAGCGGCGGCTCGCCGTGCGAGTTCTTGGCATCGACGCGCCGCTGGTTCGCGGTGACGAGCACCTGCCGCATCTCGTCCACGAGCGCGCTTGGCTGCCGGTTGTTCACCCGGACCTGGGGCTTCCCATCGGGCGACGCGGCGGTCGCCCTGTCCTGGCGTTGTCGCCGCTCTATCTCCTTGAGGGCGGCGTTCAGCGCTCGCTTACCGACCTTGAAGCGGCGGGTGATCTCCTGCAGGCAGAAGTCGCGGTCGAGCTTCGGCACCGCCACCAGCGCCTCGAACACAGGGGCGAGTGCGCGCTGCAGATCGACGGGCCGGGTCGAATCCGGGATGCTGGCGAGGAGATGGTCGGGCAGCGTCTTGGCCGAGGCGAGCGCCTCCCTGAGGGCATCGGGCCCTTGCTTGGCGACCATCTCGTTGACGTCGATCTTGGCGATGCCCTCGGGCCTGGGGATGACGGCAAGCCGCACGTCGCGACCGGCGGCGAGGAGCACGCGCGCCGTATCGATGGCGCCGGCCTCGCCGGCTCCGCTCTCCTCGGCGTCGTTGCAGATGACCACACGCTTCGCGCGGGACGTCAGCGCGAGGAGCTTCGGGTGGTCCTGCCTGCGAAAGCGGGTGGTCACCGGCGAAATGCAGGCCACGCCTGCTTGTCGTGCGCTGATGCAGTCGGTCACGCCCTCGGTGACGAGGACCTCCTCTGCGCCGCGGACAGCGTCTTCGTTGAAGAAGAAGTCGTTGGCGACGAGCTTCGACACATAGGGATGCTTGTCCGAGTGGGTGAGGAGCTTCTTGTACTTGGCCTGCTCCCAGAGCTCGTCGCCCGTGTGCTCAGTTGCGCGGGCGATGAAGTAGACGACACGCCCTCCCTTCCAGTACGGGAACACGAGCCGCTGCTGGAAGAAGTCGACGACCCGGTCATGCAGGCGCACGAAGAGCCCGGTGGCGAGGGCTTCGTCGTGGGTGGCGCCATTGATCTCGGTCAGACTCTCGTAGAGGTGTCCGTCGGCCCAGCCGAGCATCAGACCGTCGATCGTCTCGTCGGTGAAGCCGTAGCGCCCCTTGAACCACTCCTCGCGGAGCTTGGTCGGTAGGGTGCGGTGGTAGTAGCTCGCGGCGAAGGTGAGCAGCTCCTCGATGCGGCGCCGCTCCTTGAGCTTGCGAATCTCGGCCTCGCCGTCACCGCCGGTCGCGCCGGGGACCGGAACGCCTGCTTCGGCGCCGAGTGCCCGCAGCGCCTCCATGAACCCGAGCCCCTTGCAGCGGCACAGGTAGTCGAGACAGTCGCCGCCAATCGATCCGCCGCCCGAGAAATCCCGCCAGGTCTGGGTGTGGGGCCAGACCACGAACGAGGGATCGGCATCGCTGTTGATCGGTGAGCGGCCCTTGAGCACCGACCCGCAGGGGCGCAGGTCGACGTCGCGGCCGATGAGAGCCACGAGATCGACGCGCGACTTGATCTCGGCGACAAGCCGGTTGAACTCGTTCTGCTCCACGCATCGCTCCTGCGTGGCCGGCACGGCGCTCGGCGAACCGATCGCTGGTCGCGGTACCTGCCCACGAGGGCAAAGCCGGCCCGGTCCCGGACGGGGACAACCTCACGCGCGGATTCGTCCGGTTCACAGCCGGGCTCGCGCCCGCCGCGATGTCCCCGTTCAACAGGTCCGGGGCTTTGCCAAACCGAGCGGCAACCGACCGCGAGTAGGACGGAACCGAGATGGAACGACCACGGCAACCCGAGAAGACGAGCAGGTTGATAATGTTGGCGCCGAGCGCGTCGTCTCTGCGGTTCGCCTTGCCTTGTGAACTAGAGAACGCCCTCATGCCCTCGGGCGGCGGCGAATGCCCGCCGTCGTCAGGAGGTGAGGACATGGGCAAACCGAGCCCACAGACCAAGAGACGGCAGAGATCGGCGGTGGCCGACCTTGGTGCCCAGCTCGTGGCTCTCGACAAGCTCACGGTCGCCGAGCTGGTCGAGAAGTACCGCGAGGTCTTCGGCGTGCCGACTCGGACCCGCAACAAGGACTACCTGCGCAAGCGCGTCGCCTGGCGCATCCAGGAACTGGCCGAGGGTGGGCTGTCGGAGAAGGCCCTCGCACGCATCGAGCAGCTCGCGCCCGAGGCACCGGTACGGTGGCGAGCGACCGCTGCGACTTCGGCTGCGCCCGCGATCGAGGCAACCACGCCGCAGCGCGATCAGCGCCTGCCACCTGTCGGCTCCATCCTGCACCGCACCCACGGCGGCGTGGACCACCAGGTCACGGTCCTCGAGGACGGATTCGAGCACCAGGGCGAGCGGTACGCCACCCTTTCCAGAGTCGCGCGGGCGATCACCGGCACTCCATGGAACGGCTTTCTGTTCTTCGGTCTCAAGCGCCGCACCGCGGAGACACCGGCATGAAGAACGGGTCGGCCAAGGCGCTGTCGGCCAAGCGCTGCGCGATCTACACGCGCAAGTCGACCTCCGAGGGGCTTGAGCAGGACTTCAACAGCCTCGACGCCCAGCGCGAGGCCTGCGAGCAGTACATTCGCTCCCAGGTGCACCTCGGCTGGAAGCTCGTGGACCAGGCCTACGACGACGGCGGCTTCACCGGCGCCAACCTTGACCGCCCCGCCTTCCAGCGCCTGCTCGCCGACATCGAGGCCCGCAAGGTCGACGTGGTCGTGGTCTACAAGGTCGATCGTCTCTCGCGCTCGCTCCTCGACTTCGCGCGGGTGATGGACCGCTTCAACCAGGCTGACGTCGACTTTGTCTCGGTCACCCAGAACTTCTCGACAGCGGACGCCATGGGCCGGCTGACGCTCAACATGCTGATGAGCTTCGCCGAGTTCGAGCGCGAGATGATCGCCGAGCGCACGCGCGACAAGATCGCGGCGAGCCGCCGGCGGGGCAAGTGGACCGGCGGCCCGGTACCCCTCGGCTACGACGTCAAGGACAAGCACCTCGTGATCAACGAGCTGGAGGCCGTGACCGTGCGCGAGGTGTTCGACCTGTACGAGCAGCACCGCTCCACCCTCGCGGTCGCGCGGCTGCTCACCGAGCGCAGGCGCGCCACCAAGCGGCACCGGGGTCGGGGCAAGCCGCGCGAGACCTTCGTGTGGACCAAGGACGACGTGACCCGCGTGCTGCGAAACCCGCTCTGCGCCGGCTGGATGCGACTCCGCGACGAGATTCACGAGGGCGAGCACGAGGCGATCATCGACCGCGCCACGTTCAACCGCATCAAGGCGCTGCTCGACCGTGCGGTCAGGAACGGCTCGCCCAGCAAGGGCCGTAGCCCGAGCTACTTCCTGCGCGGCGTCCTCTTCTGCGCCCACTGCGGCTCGGCCTTCACCCCGGCCTCGACCAAGAAGAACGGCCGCGAGTTCCGCTACTACCGCTGCGTGAAGCGCGACAAGGGAGGGACCGGCCTTTGCCCGGCACGCCAGCTCCCTGCCCAGGCGATCGAGGAGTACGTGGTCGAGCGGCTGCGCCAGGCCGCGGTCACCACCTCTCTCGCGGATGCGGTCACGGCCAGCGTGAAAGCCCGCGTCGAGGCACGGCGCAAGGACCTGCTCATCGAGCGGCGGGACTTGCCGGCCAAGATTGCCAAGCTGACCGGCGATGGCCGACACCTCGCCGACACCCTCCGCGACGTCAGCGCGCCGGGGAAGAAGTTCGTCGAGGAGCGCTTCGCCAAGATTGGCGCGGACCTCGGCCAGCTCGAGGCCCGCCTGGCCGACGTCGAGCACGAGCTTGCGAGCCTCGACAACGTCGAGGTCGAGGCCGGCTGGGTGGCCCGTTGCCTCGCTGACTTCAACACCTGCTGGGACGTGCTCACGCCCGAGAACCGCGGCCGACTCATTCGCGCGCTCGTCCACCGCATCGAGGTCGACGAACCCGCGAACCGGGTCGAGATGCGCGTCGCCAGCCTCGCCGCCGAGGTGCCGCAGAGGGCCGTCGCCGCACCCGGCGTCATGGAGGCATCGCCATGAGCGAGGTCTGCACCAGGGAGGCTCCGGACGGGACGCTGATCATCACCGGCCAGCTCCACCGCCTACAACGCTGCCACGCCCACTGCTTCGTGGTCCCGCCGCCCGCGGCGCCACCGGCTCCCGTCCGCAAGCCCGCTCGAGTCGCGGTCATGCTCGCCCTGGCCCACAAGCTCCAGCAGGCGATCGACCACGGCGACCTGCGCGACCAGGCCGACGCGGCCCGCCGGCTCGGCTTCAACCGGGCCAGGATCACCCAACTCTTCGACCTGACCCTCTTGGCCCCCGACATCCAGGAGCAGCTCCTGGCGCTCGAGTCGGTCGACGGGGTGGAGCCGATCACCGAGCGGGCCGTGCGAAGGGTGGTGCGGGCGGCAGCGTGGGACGAGCAGCGGGGGGAGTGGGCAACAATCTGCCTCGCCGGCCTGTAGCACTGCTCCGATCGCTTCTCGTCTACTCTCATGGCATCAAGTTGTCTCTTGTTGCCTTTGATGACCCGTGGTATTCTTCGGTCATCGTCCGGATTCCTGCGTGGAATCTGGCAACTAGCCGTTTTCACGAGGTTCGCTGATGCCTGAGCCCTGGGTTTCCGTAGAGGAAGTCGCAAGTCACCTCGGCGTGGCCAAGGAGTCGGTCTACCGCTGGATCGAGGGCAAAGGCCTGCCGGCGCATCGGGTGGGTCGGCTGTGGAAGTTCAAGCTCTCGGAGATCGACGAGTGGGTCCACGCCGGCGGGGCGGGTGGCGACGACGAAGCATCTCCGAGTCCCGGGACTCGAGGCGGGAGGAAGCCGTGAGCCTTGAGAACTTGGCACAGATGGAATCGTCACTGTGGGAGGCGGCAGACCAGCTCCGCGCGAACTCCAAGCTGACCTCGAGCGAGTACTGCATGCCGGTGCTCGGGGTCATCTTCCTGAGACACGCGACCAACCGGTACGACGCCGCTCGCCGTGCCATCGAAGCGGACCAGGCCGCCGGCAAGATCCCCAAGCGTGCGCTGGTCAAGGCGGACTTCCTCAAGCGCCGCTCCCTCATGCTCCCGGAGAAGGCTCGCTACGACTCCATTCTCAGGCTGCCCAAGGGGACGAACCTCGGCAAGGCGCTCATCGACGCGATGGACGCCATCGAGGCTGACTTCGAGCCCCTCAAGGGACAGCTGCCGCGCGAGTACGACCGCTTCGAGAGTGGCCTCCTGGAAGACCTGCTGCGCATCTTTGACCGCGAAGAGCTCCGGACGGCGTCCGGCGATGTCTTCGGCCGCATCTACGAGTACTTCTTGATGAAGTTCGCGATGCAGGGCGCTCAGGACAACGGCGAGTTCTTCACCCCGCCGTCGATCGTCAACACCATCGTCAACGTCATCGAGCCCGAGCACGGGCTCGTCTTCGACCCCGCGTGCGGATCGGGCGGCATGTTCGTGCAGTCGAGCCACTTCATCGAGAGGCTCGGGCAAGACACGGGACATCGCGTCACCTTCTTCGGCCAGGAGAAGACGGCAACCACGATCCGGTTGGCGAAGATGAACCTAGCGGTCCACGGCCTCGAAGGAGATATCCGCGAGGCCAACACCTTCTACGAGGACGTGCACAACCTCTTCGGCAAGTGTGACTTCGTCATGGCCAATCCACCGTTCAACGTGGACATGGTCGACGCGGAGAAGGTGAAGAACGACCGCCGGCTCCCTTTCGGCCTGCCGGGGGTGAACAAGGAGAAGAAGGTCTCGAACGGCAACTACCTGTGGATCTCGTACTTCCACAGCTACCTGGGCCAGAAGGGCCGCGCCGGCTTCGTGATGTCGTCGCAGGCCTCGAGCGCGGCCACACCGAGGCCGAAGTCCGGCGCAAGATTGTCGAGACGGGCGACGTGGACGTGATGATCGCCATCCGCTCGAACTTCTTCTACACGCGCACCGTGCCCTGCGAGCTCTGGCACTTCGACAAGGGCAAACCGAAAGAACGTCGCGATCAGGTGCTCATGATCGATGCGCGCCAGGTCTTCCGAAAGGTCACCCGGAAGATCTACGACTTCTCGCCGGAGCAGCTCGCGAACCTGACGGCGATCGTCTGGCTTTACCGCGAGCAGCAGGACCGATTCCTCGGGCTCGTTCGGTCTTACTTCGACCGGCTGTGCAACGCGATCGATGCGGTGCCCGATGCCGTGGCGGCTCTCGAAGTCGCCCGGCAGGAGCTTGCCGAGCACCTGCAAAGGGTTCATGCCGAGGTCCGCTCGAACGGTCCCGACACGGAGGCGCACAAGGAGCAGGTCAGCGCCGCACTCGAGCTGCTGCGAGCATCAATCATCCAAGGCGCCGATGGGGCAGGCTCGGTCATCGATGCGCTCCAGGGATTCGGGAAGAAGCAGCGCGGCTCGGCGGCGACGAACAAGGCGCAGCACGCCGCGCGAGAGACATTCGATCCCCTGTCGGTCCGGGCTCGAGAGCTTGTCCGGCGACTCCAGGGTCTCCAGCGCAGCTCCTCGCATGCCCAGCGTGCGGCCGCTGCGCTCGTGAAGGGCGAGGAGCAGGCTTCGACGCTCGGTATCCGCAACGTCAAGAAGTATGCCGACGCCTTCCACGAAGCTGCTGCCAGCGCAATCGAGCAACTGCGCGACGTTCTGCACGCCTACCACAATATCGTGTGGTTGCAGGACCGATTCCCGAAGGCCGAAATCGAGGCGGTGCCTGGGCTCTGCAAGGTGGTCACGCGCACGGAGATCGAGAGGGCCGATTGGAATCTCAGTCCCGGTCGATACGTCGGCGTTGCCCCGCCAGAGGTGGATGAAGACTTCGATGTGGAATTAGCCCTTCGCGAGATTCACGCGGAGCTCGCGGACTTGAACGCTGAGGCTGCTCACCTGGCTGCCACAATCCAGCAGCGCTTCGAGGAGCTGGGCGCATGAAGGTCAGTCCGAAGCGGGTATCTCAGCTAGGGCGAGTCGTCACGGGTAAGACGCCGCCAACAAGTCGCTCGGAGTACTACGACGGCGCTTACCCCTTTGTTACGCCGACGGATCTGGAATACAACCACTACTACTGCCAGCGCACCGAGAGGACTGTCACGGAGGAGGCCCGGGCGGCCCTTTCCAATCAGTTCATCCCTGCCGACGCCGTGCTCTACACATGCATTGGCGCGACCATTGGAAAATGCGGCATTGCGCCCTCGGAGTGTCTTACCAATCAACAGATAAACTCGGTAATCGCCAACCCCGACACAGACGCGCGCTTCTTGTACTACCTGCTGTGCGCCAATGTGGAGACGTTCAAGAAGCTTGGTGGTGGCGCTGCGACGCCGATTGTCAGCAAGTCGAAGTTCGAAGATGTAGAACTCCAGGTTCCAGAGCTAACCGTCCAGCAGCGTATCGGCGCGGTTCTTTCCGGGTATGACGATCTTGTCCAGAACAACCGCCGGCGCATGGTGCTGCTCGAGGAGGCGGCGCGACTTCTCTATCAAGAGTGGTTCGTTCGCTTCCGCTTTCCGGGTCACGAGCGGGTGCGCGTCACGAAGGGCTTGCCCGAGGGCTGGGAGTTGTCCTCGGTCCGCGCACTGACGACGTTCATCGGCCGCGGCATTGCCCCAAGATACGAAGACGACGGACCGAGTCGGGTTGTCAACCAGAAGTGCATACGGGATGGCCGTCTCGACCTCGCTCCGTCTCGGAGACAAGCACGCCCGTTTGGACCGGAACGTCAGCTTCACATTGGGGATGTTCTCGTTAACTCAACAGGGGAAGGAACCCTCGGTCGGGTAGCCCAGGTGAAGATTGAACTGCTCGAGTGTACGGTCGACAGCCATGTCACAATCGTGCGGCCGGCGGGAGCCGCACGGCACTACTTCGGACAAGCGCTAATGGAGTGGGAGCCGCGCTTGTCGACCATGGGGCGCGGCGCGACCAATCAGACAGAACTTTCTCGCGACACGATCGGCGCAGTTCCCGTTCTCGTGCCCCCGGAACCCCTTCTCAAGCGCTTTGAGGAACTCGCGGACCCTGTCTACCAGGAGGTCGCGAACCTTCAGGCGCAGAACAAGCAACTCCGCGCCGCGCGCGACCTGCTCCTGCCGCGGCTCATGAGCGGCGAGATCGAGGTGTAAGGGGGAGCCATGGCCTACACCGACATCAACAGTGAAGACCGGCTGGTCCAGAAGACCTTCGCGGACCACCTTCACGACGTGCTCGGCTGGGACAGCGTCTACGCCTGGAACGACGAGACGTTCGGGCCCAACGGCACCCTCGGTCGCACCGACGCGCGGGAAGTCGTCCTGACTCGGGACCTGCGCGCTGCGCTGGTCAAACTCAACCCCGGGCTCCCGCCATCTGCGATCGACGAGGCAATCCAGAAGCTCACCCGCCACGATTTCACGCGCTCGCTCCTGCAGCACAACCAGGAGTTCTACCGGTTCATCCGCGACGGCGTGCCGGTGAGCTTTCGCGACGACCGCGGGCAAGTGCGCATGGAGCGAGCGCGCGTCATCGACTTCCGAACCCCCGGGAACAACCGCTTCCTCGCCGTCCGTGAGCTGAAGCTCACGGGTCTGCGAACGCCGAACTACAATCGGCGTGCTGATCTCGTCTGCTTCGTAAATGGGTTACCCCTCGTCTTCATCGAGCTGAAGGCGGTCTACAAGAACATCCGCGCGGGCTTCGACGGCAACCTCCGCGACTACCTCGACGAGAACGTCATCGCGCACGCGTTCGACCACAACGCCTTCCTCATCGTCAGCAACGGCCACCGCGCGCGCTACGGCAGCATCACCAGCGAGTGGGAGCACTTCGCTGAGTGGAAGCGCAACGACGAGAAGGACAAGGGAAGCGTGGACGCCCAGGTTCTGCTCGACGGAATGCTGGCCAAGGATCGGCTGCTCGACCTCGTCGAGAACTTCATCCTCTTCGACGCCAGCAAGCCGGGAGCGACTCGCAAGGTCATCGCCCGCAATCAGCAGGTCCTCGGCGTCAACAACGCGGTCGCGGCGGTCGTGGAGCAGGAGGAGCTCAAGCGGCGCTTTCCGCCTGAGGAGCGGCTCCGCTATCGCGTCGTCGAGGTCCCGCGCGAGAAGGCGATGGACGAGTCAGCCCTGGCACTTGCCGTCAAGGTCGAGCCCACGAAAGTCATGGTGGTCGAGTCCGTCCACCACGATCTCGGCAAACTCGGGGTCTTCTGGCATACGCAGGGCAGCGGCAAGTCGTACTCGATGGCCTTCTTCACCGAGAAGGTGAGGAGAACCATCCCTGGGAACTTCACGTTCGTCCTGATGACGGACCGCAACGACCTGGACACGCAGATCTACAAGACGTTCGTTGGGTGCGGCCTAGCGGACGACAAGACGCCCCGCGCGTCCTCCGGAGAGCGCCTCAAGGAACTCTTCAAGGAGAATCATCGCTACGTCTTCAGTCTCATTCACAAGTTCAACCAGGACGTCGATCCGAAGGAGCCCTACAGCCGCCGCGACGACATCATCGTCATCTCGGACGAAGCCCACCGCACCCAGGCTGGGAAGCTCGCTCGGAACATGCGGCTGGCCCTGCCGAACGCCGCGTTCATCGGCTTCACCGGCACGCCGCTGTTCAAGCACGACCACCTGACCAAGCGGATCTTCGGCAGCTACGTGTCACGCTACGACTTCAAGCGGTCCGAGGAGGACGGCGCCACGGTCAAGCTCGTCTACGAGAACCGCGGTGAGAAACTCGGGATCGCCAGGCTGGACCTGAACGATCGCATCGCTGCGGCCATCGAGCAGGCGGACCTCGACCCCGACCAGGCCGCCTTGCTCGAGAAGCTCCTCGGCAAGGACTACGAGGTCATCACCGCCGACGACCGCCTCGACAAGATCGCGGCGGACTTTGTCGAGCACTGCTCTGCCAGGTGGGAGAGCGGCAAGACGATGCTCGTCTGCATCGACAAGTTGACCTGCGCACGCATGTACCAGCGCATCATCCCGCGCTGGCAGGCGAGGACTGCACAGGTGCGCGCAGCCGCAGCCGTCGAGGCTGACCCCGAGCGCCGCTCGCGCCTTGAGGCGCAGGCGCGATGGCTCGACGAGACGATCGTCGAGATCATCATCAGCGAGGCCCAGAACGAGGTCGCCGATTTCAAGAAGTGGAACTTCGACATCATTCCGCACCGCGCCCGCATGAAGCAGGGCTTCGAGACCCCGGACGGCAAGCGCATCGACGTCGAGACGGCCTTCAAGGACCCGCAGCATCCGTTCCGCGTTGCTATCGTCTGCGCGATGTGGCTCACAGGCTTCGACGTCGAGAGCCTATCAACCCTCTACATCGACAAGCCGATGAAGGCGCACACGCTCATGCAGGCAATTGCGCGAGCGAACCGCGTGTACCCGGGCAAGGACTTCGGCCTGATCGTCGACTACAACGGCATGCTGAAGAGCCTTCGCGAGGCGCTTGCCCAGTACGCGCTCGGCGACGAGGGAGGGGGCGACGAGGAGATTGTCGCTCCCCTCGAGGAGCGGCTGGCGGCTCTGCAAGATGCCATCAATGAGACAGAGTCACACCTGCGCTCCTTGGGCTTCGAGCCTGCGCGCCTCGCTGGGGCGAAGGGCTTCCCTCGCATCCAGGCGTTGGCGGACGCCGTAGATGCCGTCTACACGAGCGATGAGGCCAAGCGGCGCTTTGAGATCCTGGCGCGGCAGGTCTTCATCCGATTCAAGGCGCTCATCATGGAGCCATCGGTGTTCGCGCACGCCGAACGGCACGACAACATCGAGGCGATCTACAAGAAGCTCACCGAGCGTCGAGACACGGCGGACGTGACCGAGTTGTTGAAGGAGTTGCACCGGATCGTGAACGAGGCGATCCGGACGCAGGCGCCCGGGGACGATCAGAGCGAGTCGAGACTCTTCGATCTCAGCCAGATCGACTTGGAGAAGCTGCGCGCCGAGTTCGCGAAGAAGGTGGCGCGGAAGGCGACGGCGCTGCAGGACGTCCGCGCGTTCGTGGAGAAGAAGCTCGCCGAGATGCTCCAGCGCAACCCACTGCGAATGGACTACTACCGGAAGTACTCCGAGATCATCGCCGACTACAACCGCGAGAAGGACCGCGTCACGATCGAGGAGACATTCGCCAAGCTCATCGAGCTGGCGAACAGCCTCGATGAAGAGCAGCGGCGGGCTGTGGAGGAAGGACTCGATGAGGAGGAACTGGCGCTCTTCGATCTCCTGAAGAAGGAGACTCTTGCCAAGACCGAGCGCGAACGACTCAAGCTCGCTGCGAAAGCGCTGCTGGAGGAACTGCGGCGGCTGATCGAGCCGCTCGACAAGTGGACCCAGAAGGAGCAGACGCAGGCTGAGGTAGAGGTCTTCATCCTAGACCACGTCTTCCAGGTCCTGCCAACGCCGCCATACACCTCCGAGGAAAAGGAGGCCGTCGCGAAGCGGGCATATCGCCACATCTGGCAGCAGAGCGCGAGCGGCTTGTTCCCGTCGCGGAGGGCTGCATGATGAGGAGATCCACGACCTGGGTTCGCGCCAAGCCAGCCAGCATCGCCAAGGCGACGCAGTATGCGCTGCAGGCACGGCTCGAGAAGCACGCCCAACAGCAGTGGGCGAAGCAGTGCCGGGAGGTAGTCGTCCGGTTCCGTGGTGCCTTCGCCTACGTGGACGCGTTCCCGCGCGAGCGGCAGTTCATGCCGGGGACAACCCGCGAGCAGCGCGAGCGCATCGAGGCCACCCCAACGCACCTCTGCCGCTTGCGCTACCTCGGCAGCGACGACGCCTGGGAGTACGCCTTCTACAAGTACAGCGACGAGAAGTACGAGCTATCCCTCGGCGCCTCGGGTTCGTTCGAGGCCACGCCCGAGGAGGCCTTCGACTGCTCGGCGCGGATCTACTTGATGAACTGAGGACTGACGATGATCGCGACGCATGACCGAGTTCAGATGAAACAGGGCAAGTTGGGCACCTCTCCTGCGCGCGGCACGGGCATGCTCGCCACCGACCTCGCAGAACAAGATAGGCGCTTTGAGGACCTCGTTATTGCCCATGAGGTGTTGCACCTTCGAGACCCGCGGCATGGTCGCTTTTTAGGCGCCCTCACGACCGCGCACGTGCCGCGAGGGCTGGCGATCGACGCCCAGAGAATGCCCCGCCATTCGGAAAGGCGCCGACAGGCAGCGAGAGTAGCTGGACCTGAGAAGTTGCCGCGTGGGGGCCGTAAGGCGGGAATGCGGCAAGGAGGCGAACGTGCCTGATGAAGCCATTCACGGTGACCTCATTGAGGTTGCGCTCCAGCGTGCCTCGGGCGGTGACTTCGAGCGGTTCGTGAACGCCTTCTACCCGTCACTCGCGGGCATCGAGTTCGTTCCGCTAGGAGGCAACAAGGACGGCGGTGCCGACGCATTCCAGGATGTATGGGCTGAGACCGGCGAGCCAGGGGTCTTCTACCAAGCGTCTATTCAGGATGACTTCCGAGGAAAGATCACGGGAACCGTGAGCCGCCTTCGGGAGTTTGGCCGGCAGCCCACAGCCCTTTACTACATAACGTCTCGGCGCGTCCCGAAGCTTGATGTGGAGGAGCGCAACCTATCTGAGAAGACCTCGGTGAACGTCCGTATCCGCGATGGCGCCTACGTTGCCGCGCATATCAATGATACGGTGCAGACAAGAGGGGCGTTTCGCACTCACCTCGGACCTGGTCTCGAGTTCCTCAAGAAGATCGGCGCGTCGCAGGTGGTTCAACCCTCGCGCCACGTTCAGTCGCCCGCCGTGTTCGTGTTCCTGCAACAGGAAGTAGAGCGTCGAGCGGGACAGGGCAAGTTGACCGAAGCCATCGTCGACAGCTTGGTACTATGGGCTCTCGAGGGCACCGACCCAGACCAGGGACGTTTTCTTACCCGCGATGAGGTGCTCTCGAAGATCAAGGCCGTCATGCCGTTTGCCGACGACCTTGTTGGCCGACTGCTAGACGCCCGTCTCAAGGAACTGTCTCGTAAGCAGAATCCTACAGGCCGAGAGATCCGTCACCACCGCAAGGAAGGACTTTATTGCCTGCCATTCGAGACGCGCCTCAAAGTCCAAGAGGAGAATGCCGTTGACGAAGCTCTTCGACTTCGAGTTCTGAAGCGGCTCGAAGAGCGTGTGCTCGCTGTTCCGGAGGCTTTGGCCTTCCAGGGCGCAACTTCAGAGATCGCGAATCTCGCCTTGCTCGCCGTGCAACGAACCTTCGAGAGGGAAGGGTTGGAGTTCGCGGCGTTCCTGGAGAAGAAGGAAGACTCGAGCGACTACGTCAACATCGCCGAGTGCGCAGATGGAGTCATTATCGACGCCGGTATCAAGGCGCTAAGAGCAGACTCCTTCCGTCGCATCATCTTGGTTGCGCTGAGAGAGTCCTTCTACAATAGCACCCCGGAAGAACGCTTGCTCTTCGGGAAGTTTGCCCGAACGTATTCCCTGCTGTTCAGTCTGAAGGCCGAGCCACGGATTGCCGCCTTCTTCCAGGACATGGCAAGCGACTTCTACCTGTACGTCGGCTCCGACCTACTGGTACGCGCCTTGAGTGAGCGGTTCGTTAGGCCGGAGGACCAGCGGGTACGGACGCTACTGCGGATTCTTGTCGATGCCGGCGCGACGCTTGTCCTGGCGGATCCTGTTCTCGACGAGGTGCTGCACCATCTTCGGACCTCGGATCTAGAGTTTCAGAACTACTTCGCAGGCGTCGAGTCGAAGGTCACCTACGAGCTCGTTCGCAATTGCCCCAAGATTCTCATTCGTGCGTTCTTCTACGCTCGCATGACTCCACCGGCCGGTGCCGAGCCACCTGGTTCGTGGGATGCCTACCTCCGGCAGTTCTGTGATCCGGCCGGAATACGGAATTCGCGTGGCAGGGAGGAACTCAAGCGGTACCTGATGTCGACCTTCTCGTTGCACTACGAGGACGCCCAGGAGCTTGAAAGTCTCATTGCCTCCACGAAGTTGCAGGATGGGGTGGAGCGGATCGCAAAGGCCCTTGATGCTGCAAAATCGAGTCCCAAGCTCGCACTCAACGACGCAAGGATGGCAATGACAGTGTACGGCCGGCGCCAGGTGAGCGGCGAAGGTCGACGCCCGACCGAGTTCGGGTTCCGTACCTGGTGGCTCACGGGAGAAACGTCCATTCTTAAACACACCGCGGAGATCGTTCGAGAGCGGGGCGCTCGCTACATGATGCGGCCCGAGTTTCTGCTCAACTTCATCGCCATGGTGCCGCGCCTTGCGGACGTACGAGCAACGTACCGACAGGTGTTCCCTAGCCTACTCGGGATGCGCCTCGCCGATCGTGTCAAGGAGGATGTCTACCGCGACATGATGAAGAAGGTCCGAGAGGCAGCCTCGCTCGAGCCGGGAAGAGTTGAGGCCCTCGTTGCCCAATACTCGGACAAGCTCAAGAGTGATTTCGGGCGGATCTACGAGCACGACCTGCGGCCCTGTTTTGACCGTGAGGATGCTGAACCATGAACGCGGACGGGCTCAGGACACCATGACCACCCTCGCTACGCTCCAGTCGCTCGTCGCCCGGGGCGAGTCCGAGACGCTCGAGCTGAAGAAGTCCACCGCGCAGCTCAACCGCACGGGCGAGACGCTGTGCGCGTTTCTGAACGGCGAGGGCGGCCAGGTGCTCATTGGCGTCGGGTCTGATGGGAGGATCGTCGGCCAGCAAGTCGCCGACACCACGCTGCGTGACATCGCGGCAATGCTCGGCCGCTTCGAGCCGCCTGCACGAATAGAAATGAGCCGCGTGGACGTGGGCGACGGCCGGCAGGTGATCGTGCTCGAGGCCGCTCCTGCTCGCCAATACGCGCCCTTTGTATTCGAGGGGAGGCCGTACAAGCGCGTCGGCTCGACGACCACGGTGATGTCGCAGGACGAGTATGCGCGGCTCCTTCTCGATCGCAACCACACGCGCCACCGCTGGGAGAACCAGCCCGCCACGTCCGTTCGCCTCGAAGACCTCGACCGGGAGGAGATCCTTCGCACGCGGCAGACCGCGATCGAGCAACGGCGGCTCTCGGCCGGCACGAGCATGGATGTCGGCGACATCCTCGACCGGCTCGGCCTGCGCATCGACGGACAGATCACGCAGGCCGCGCAGATGCTCTACGGAACGAAGTTCCTGCCCCACTACCCGCAGGCGCTGCTCAAGCTCGGCCGCTTTCGCGGCACCAAGATCACGGGCGACATCCTCGACAACAAGCAGGAACACATGCACGCCTTCGCGATGGTGCGCGAGGCGATCGCGTGGCTGGACCGCACGCTGCCGCTCTCGGCGCGCTTCCCGAAGGGGAGCATCCTGCGCGAAGACCGTCTGCCGGTTCCCGCCGAGGCTCTGCGCGAGATCATCATCAACGCCGTCATCCACCGTGACGTCAGCGACCCGAGCTCGTACGTCGCCATCGCCGTCTTCGACGATCGCATCGAGGTCCACAGCATCGGCGGTTTCCCCACCGGTATTCGAGCCGAGATGCTCTCGCAGGAGCACCGCTCGATCCCACGCAACCCGCTCATCGCAGGCGCGTTCCACCGGACCGGCGCCATCGAGGTCTGGGGCCGCGGTACCAACCGGGTCATCGAGGCGTGCCGCGCCTACGGCATCGCGGACCCGACTTTTGCGGAGGGCTCGGGCGGCGTCACGGTGACGTTTAAGGCCGAGGTCGTCGCGGACTTGGGACGCGCCCCGTCCCAAGTCGGTCCCAAGTCGGTCCTAAGTGCGGCCCAAGTCCAAGTGCTGGAAATCGCGCACATTCCTCGCGGCATGCCCGAGCTGATGGCTCCATCCGGGCCGAAGAACAAGACGCGGTTCCGGGACAAGGTCGTTGCTCCTCTGCTCGAAGCCGGGCTCCTCGAGATGACCATTCCCGACAAGCCCCGGAGCTCGAAGCAGCAGTACCGCACAACGGCCGCTGGCAAAGAGCTTCTGGCGAAGGAAAAGCCATGAACACACCAAGGCATCGACGACCAGTCGGGAGAACACGGCACCGGAAGCGAACTCGGTGATGTCGAAGGAGGGCCAGATGACGTCCATGACCACAGCGGATCTCGAACAGCTCGTCGAGGGGTCTGACCTCGAGGCGAAGCTCGCCGCTGGGCGGGACGGTCGCGGTGAGCTGCCCTCGTCGTTCTTCGAGACCTACTCAGCCTTCGCCAACACCGACGGCGGCGTCGTGCTCCTCGGCGTCGAGGAACTACCAGACGGCAAGCTGGTCGCCAAGGGTATGACCGAGCCGGCCAAGGTGGTTCGCGCTCTCTGGGACGGGCTCAACAACACGCAGCGCGTGAACGCGAACCTGCTGCGTGAGCAGGACGTCGAGACCCTGAACGTCGAGGGCAAGGCGGTCATTCGTGTGGTGGTGCCGCGGGCGACGCGCCGCCAGCGGCCGGTCTACGTCGGCCAGAACCCGCTCACCGGCTCGTTCCGCCGCAACAACGAGGGCGACTACCGCTGCCCCGAGGAGGTCGTTCGGCGGATGATCGCCGAGCAGGTCGAGGACACCCGCGATGCCCACGTCCTGCGTGGCTTCGGCGTCGGCGACCTGGACACGACGACGATCGCCAAGTACCGCCAGCGCTACCAGACGCGCAGCCCCGACCATCCCTGGAACAGCCTCGACGAGAAGGAGTTCCTGCGCTCCGTCGGCGCCTTCGGCAGCGACCGGGATGCCGGCATCGAGGGACCGACCTCGGCGGGCCTGCTCATGTTCGGCAAGCTCGTCCCAATCAAGGACGCGTTCCCCAACTACATGCTCGACTTCCAGGAGCGCGCCGACGCTCGCCCCGACAGCCGGTGGGTCGATCGGCTGACCACGGATGGCACTTGGTCTGGGAACCTCTTCGATTTCTATGCGCTCGCGATCCAACGGCTCTTCCGTGACCTGCGCGTGCCGTTCCAGCTCCGCGGCGACACCCGCATCGACGAGACCCCGGTCCACGAGGCCCTGCGCGAGGCCCTCGTGAACACCCTCATCCACGCGGACTACACCGGCCGGGTGTCGGTGCTCGTGGTGAAGCGCTCCGACCTCTTCGCCTTCCGCAACCCCGGCGCCATGCGCATGCCCGTCGAGACCGCCCTGCGCGGCGGCGTCAGCGACTGCCGCAACCGGCGACTCCAGGACATGTTCCGGTACGTGGGCCTCGGCGAGCAGGCCGGCTCGGGCATTCCGAAGATCCAGTCGGCCTGGCGAACCCAGCACTGGCGTTCGCCCGAGATGGTCGAGCAGGTCGAGCCCTACGAGCAGACCATCTTCACTTTGCGCATGGCGAGCCTGCTGCCGGCCGAGGTCGTGCAAGCCCTGGAGCAGCGCTTCGGGACGGCTTTCGATCAGGCCCCCGAGGTTCAGAAGCTCGCCCTCGTGACCGCCGCCGTCGAACGCTCGGTCACCCATGCCCGGCTGCGGTCGATGACCGACGCGCACCCCCGCGACGTGACCGTGGCCCTGTCGTCGCTGGTGCAGAGGGGCATGCTGGAATCCGGCGGGGCCCACAAGCGGACCTTCTACTTCCTGCCCGGGGAGCGGCCGGCGGCCGAGGCCACGCCGGTCAGCTTCGAGCTGCCGGGGCTGGAACCTGCGAAACCAGGGGCGGCGGGTACTGTTCGCCCTGGGCAGCAAGAGTCGCAGCAAGAGTCGCAGCAAGAGTCGCAGCAAGAGTCAGGTGCGGCCAGCAAGAGTGGGGCGCTCGCCAAGAAGGTACTTGCCGTCCTGCGTGCCGGCCCCCGCTCACGCTCGGAAATCTCGCGAGAGATCGGCCAACGCAAGGTTTCTGGGCAGCTCAACGTCGTCCTGAAGGACCTGCTTGAGCGAGGCTTGATCGCGTACACCATCCCCGACAAGCCTGGGAGCCGACTTCAGAAGTACCGGCTGACTTCCCCCAAGGGGTGATCGTGCGGCTGTTGAACATCGCCGATTCCTGGCTCCGACCCGTTGAACGCTCTCTGGCGCTCTCTCCCCGGCGCGGCCCCGAGAGAGCGCTCTCGGCCGCGAAGAGGCCGCCGCGGGCGGCGCTCGTGATCTCTGGCGGCGGTCGCGGAGAGCGGGGCCGAGGACGGCGAGACGCGCAACTGCCCGCGAAATCTGGGGCAAATACGCGAAGGCCCCACCGGGGTGACCGGCAGGGCCTTCTGTGAACCAAACCGACCACCGAGTGGTCGGGACTAGATTTGGCTCCGGAGGAGGGATTCGAACCCCCGACCCGACGGTTAACAGCCGTCTGCTCTGCCGACTGAGCTACTCCGGAATGATGGAGGCGATGATTATGAGCAGAGACCCCCGATCGTCAAGCTATTCGTGCACCGGAAAAGCTTCATTTCTTTCCCGTGCCACCAGGACCCGAGGCCGGAGTGCCGGATGAGGGCCGTCCCGCCGGGAGGACCGCGGAGGGAATGGTCACCGGTCCGGGCGGAGGCCGCCACTTCAAGACCTTGACCGCGTTGTCGAAGTAGATCTTGCGCAAGATGCTGTCGGCCAGGCCCACACCATCGATCTTCCAGCGCCCCTGGATGGGCGTGGGGCTCTCGAATCTCCTGTCGAGCGTCTCGAAGTAGCGCCACGTGGACGTGAAGTAGCGGGCCTCGTCCTGCAAGGTCGGCGGATTGGAGCCGTTCGACCCGTACATCATGTCGTCCTGCTCGGCGGCCACGCCCAGGTCGGTGCCAAAGAGGATGCGGTCCTGGTACTTCTCGTAGAAATGCCGCATCTTATCCACGGCCTGTCGGCCGATCTCGGGCACGCGCGCCGCCGTGTCGATGTACAGGTTGGGGTACTTATCCAGCATCTGCCCCACCCTGTCGGGATCCTCCGGGTTGTTGCCGAAGTGAACGCCGATGAACACGGTCTTGGGATGCCGGGCCACGCGTCTCTCGAACGCGGCGTAAAGCTCCTCCCACGAGGGCACGGGCTGGCCGTGGAATGACCACTCGGGGTGCGCCTGCAGCTCATCCCAGCGCTCGTTCTTCGGGTTGGCCGGCTGCCAGAAGGCCTTGGGATCGCCGGTGTGAATGGCCACTGGCATGTCCAGCTCGCCCGCCTTTTCGAACAAGGGGTCCAGACCAGGATCGTCCACCGGCAGGGCCTTCTTCAGATCCGGTGATGGGTAGCCCAGGCCCAGACCCTTGGGGATCTTCAATCCGATGGCGCCAAGTTGTTTCGAGAGCCCCAGCTCCTCGGCCATGGCCTTGCCATAGTCCGGGCGCAAACCCATGTTGGCCAAGCGCAAGGCCCTCATGAAACCGGCGTTGGCGAACACGGCGATGCGCCCCCCCGAAGCGCGCGCCGCCGCCAATTGCGTCTCCAGCGCGTGTTGGGGCGGTCCCGGTGTCATGCCCGACAGGTTCACCATCCCGTCGATGCCCCAGTTCTGCATGACCTCCAGAGCGCGCTCGACACCATCGGGACTGATGTGGGTATGGATGTCGATGCGGGAAAAGCGAGGCGCCTTGGGCATGGCAGGCCTCGCCTTTGCGCCCACCGCCTTCTTGGCCTCGGACTTCTTGGCCAAGGTCCCGGCCAGGCCCAGACCGGCCAGGGCTGCCAGGCCCATCCCCACCCCCACCATCGTCCAGCGCCGAGCCGAACCAGTGCCCAAGGTGGGTCCTACAACTTCTCAGGTTGTTCCGGAGTGGGAGCCGCCGGCTCTTCGGGAGCCACGGCAGGCGCGGGAGCCGCTCCAGGCCCGGCCTTGAGTCTGGTCAGCCTGGCTGAGATGCTCAGCGTCGAGGTGTTGCCCGACGGAGCGCCGAAATCGGCCTTGGTGATGGTGCGTTCGTACGAATCGTATCCGGGCTTTTGAACCAGGATCGAATGCGGCTTGTCGATATCCAGAACGCGCCGTTGGAAGGGCGCCGTCCCCATGGGGTCGCCATCCATGGTGATGCGCGCGGCCGGGGGAACCGACTTGATCTTCAACATGTAGACGAGGTCGGCGCCGGTTGCGGGCCCAGGCTTCGCCGTTTCCGCGCTGGCGGGCGTCGGCGCGAAAGCGGGCGCAGGGTCAAGCGCCGGTGAACCGGACTTGGCCGAGGCTTTCTTGGCGGCGCCTCCGCTGCGCTTGCCAGACTCACTGGAGGGTTCGACCTTGGCCGGTTCAGACGCGGGCACAACCGGCTTTGCGGCTGCGACCACCTCGGCCGGCTTGGCCGGTTCCGCGGGTTTCACCGGCTCGGGAGCCTGGGCCGGTTCGGCGGCAACCGGCTGAGCCGCGGGCACGGTCTCCTCCGACGCGACAGGCGTGGCCGGGACCACCTGGGAGCGAGTGGCCCGGCTCTCCCATGGTTTGGCCATCCACAGATACACGCCAGCGAACGCCAACACCGCCGCGACCGAGCCCACGATGATGAGTCCTTTGCCGGATTTTCCCGCCCTTTGGACACGCGTCTCCGCTGGCGATTCGGAGAGATCGCCCTTGATCGCCCGTTCGTCCGGCACCGCCACTGCGGCCGTCTCGTCGAGCGGTGCCCGAGCCCCGGCTGCGGTGTCGGGCGCGACCGAGGTCTCCTGGGTGGGCTCGTTGAGGGCCACCTCGGGGACAGCCGAGTCATCCGAGGTCGCCTTGAGAGCGTCATCGAGCCAACTACTCTCCTTGCCACCCGCCAGGGGGACAGAGCCAGCAGCGGCGGATGCCGGCGCGGCGAGAGCGTCGATGGCCAGGGGCAAATCGGTGATGGAAGCGGAAGAAGAACCGTCCACCTCGTTTGCCTTGCTGTCGGAGAGCAACTCGACGGGGACAGAAACGCCTCCACTGAACTCGGCAAGATCGACGGATTGTGATGGCGCCCCCGATCCCGAGTCAGGGATCTGCTGGGAGTTGGTCACAGCATCATCCAGCGGCTCGCTCGGAACCGCCGATCCCGCCGCCGGCTTCGCAGCAGACGCGCCGGCCGCTTTGCCATCTTGTGCCTCGAAGTAGAAGCTCGGAGGGCGATCGGCGATCTCGGTCTTGCCGCCATTCCCGAAATCGTCCGAGAAGTCATCCAGCTTGGCGGCCGGCGCCACTGGCGCGGCGGCCGCGGGCGCAACCGGAGCGGCTGGCGGCGCGGGGGTGGCCACACGGAGGGCGGGCGCGGGCGGCGTGCTCAGGCGAGGACCGGGCGACAGGGGGCCGGGCGCGCCACCGGTTCGCTCCTGACGCTTGGCCTTGACCACCAGGATCTGCTGATGGGTCTGCTGGCCTTCAGGGGTCAGTTGATCGAATCGCACGCCCATGCCGGGCACGCTCCCCACACGCGAAGCGTCGGCCTCGCGCACCCAAACGACGGTGCCCATGCCCGCGACCAACGGTGAGCCGTCGCCCAACGTGAAGTCGAAGTGCAGGGTTGTACCTACCGCGAGCGGCTGCTTGGTGCGGATGAAGATCCCTCCGGCACTGACGTCGGCACCATAGCGCGCGACGAACTCGTCCAAGCTGGCACTCTTGAACTTGATCCTGAGGGTAATGGCGTTGCCTTCGGGGCTTGACGGTTCGTCCATGGCAGTTTTCCCTATCCGGGAATGATAGCGAGGTTACGCCGGCAGTGAAAATCCTTCAATTAATGATTGCCTCTTCGCGAGGTTCGGGCTGGCTCTTCCCTACCTTGGGGCTGGGGATACTCCTCTGCCCCTCCCCGGGCTGGAGCGCTGCCGCCGATCCCGCCCTCGTGTCCGCTCGGCGTGGCATGGTGGCCTCTGATTCGTCCCTGGCTTCTCAGGTGGGGGCCAAGGTCCTGGCCCAAGGAGGAAACGCGGCCGATGCCGCATGCGCCACCGCGCTGGCCTTGGGCGTTACCCATCCCTTTGCCTCGGGCTTGGGCGGCGGCGGCTTTGCTCTCATCTACACGGCGAAGACCGGCAAGGTCGAGGTTCTGGATTTCCGCGAGACCGCGCCGGCGGCCGTGCGTCCCGAGCTCTTCCTGCGCGCCGGAAAACTCGTTCCCTCGCTGTCCGTGCATGGTGGTCTGGCCGTGGGCGTCCCTGGCGAGGCGGCCGGTCTGGCGACCCTGGTGCAACGCTGGGGCAAGCGCTCGTTCGCCGCCTGCATTCAACCAGCCGAGCGTCTAGCGCGTGGCTTTCCAGCCTCGAGCTGGCTGGTCGAGCATGTGAATGACCTGTTTCGAAAGGAGCCCGAGACCGCGAACAAGTTCCTTTCGCAAGTTCTCCGACGACCGCGCGGCCCGTTGACGGCCCTGCGCGCCGGCGATCGCGTGGAGCGCCGGCTTCTGGCCCACACACTGAGCACGTTGCGCCGACAGGGCGTCGGCTCTCTTTATAGAGGCGACTTGGCAAGAACCATCGTTCGTAGCGTACGGGCCGCGGGGGGCGTTCTCTCGCCGCAGGATCTCGCCGGCTATGCGCCCGTGGAACGAGAACCACTGCAGACCACCTTTCAGGGACGACGGGTCTTCACGCTTCCACCGCCATCGGCCGGCGGCGTGATCCTGGTGCAGGCGCTCGGCATCCTGGCCCATCGCATGCGCACCACGGATCTGGTTTCCGCGGGGCCGTACGACCCGGATTTCCTGCACGTTGTGCTCGAGGCGCTCAAGCACGGCTTTGCCGATCGCGGTCGCGCGCTCGGAGATCCGGCCTTCGTCCGAACCCCGCTCGCGACTCTCCTCGACGAAGAGTATCTTCACCAACTCTCCACGCGCATTCGGCCGGACCGCACCCTACCGCTCGAGTCCTACGGCATGACGGGGGCGCCCGCGGGAACACCGGCCCGGGATGCCGGGACCGCCCACCTTTCGGTCGTCGACGCGGACGGGAATGCGGTGGCGTTGACCACGACCATCAACCTGGAATTCGGGGCCCGTCTGGTGGCGGGCAGCACGGGCATCGTCCTCAACAATGAGATGGACGACTTCGTCCTGTCGGAAGGCCAACCCGATGCCTTCGGCCTGGTGGGGGGGCGCCCCAACCTGATCGCCCCCGGCAAACGGCCACTGTCCTCCATGACGCCGATCATCGTGTTAGGCAGCGACGGCGTGGAGATGGTCCTGGGCGCGGCCGGGGGACCGTCGATCATCTCCAGCACATTGCAGGTATTGCTCGACGTCCTCATCTTCGGCATGGACGCCGCGCGTGCAGAGCGGGCCCCGCGCCTGCACCACCAATGGAAACCCGATGTGCTTCGCCACGAACCCGACTTCCCGGTGCCATCACTCGATCGGCTGCGCGCCAAAGGCCACCAGCCCGAGGTGCGCACGACGATCGGGAAAGTCAACCTCATCATTCGCAACCGCACCGGTTTGATGGCCGCTCCTGAACCACGCTCGGGGGGAAGACCGGCGGGTTACTGACGGCAAAAACGACGGCTCTATCGCGTTGACGTCCGAGGGGCGACAGTTGTAGGGTCTCGCCTCGGATTCATGGCTGCGACCCTCCCCATGCCCACAACCGGCGAGACCGGCTCCTCCCAGCAGGTCACCACCCTCCTTGGCCGGGGTAGCGAATTCGAAGGCAAGCTATCCTTCGAAGGAACTGTCCGCGTCGACGGAAAGCTCTCGGGCGAAATCTACACCGAGGACGTTCTCATCGTGGGCGAAGGCGCCGAAGTCAGCGCCGAAATCTCGGTGGGCTCGATCGTCATACAGGGGACTGTGCGGGGAAACATCACAGCCAAGAAGGGTGTGGAGATTCACACCCCCGGCCGGGTGAAGGGCAACATCAACACGCCCTCGCTCCTCATCGAGAAGGGGGTTCTCTTCGACGGTCAGTGTCAGATGGATCCCAACGCCGGCCCACCTGAAACACCACACCGACCCTCGGGCAAGTCCAGCAAAGGGGGAAGCACTCCTACTCCTCCCTCCACGCCGCCCACCAACAGCTAGCCACCAGGGCACCATCAATCGTGACGACGTTTCGCTGTCTACTCGAAGTCACCCCCGATAACGGGACCGCGCCGCAGGCCGGGGAGTCGCAACTCCTCGACATCGACAACACCGTGTTCGTCATGCTGGGCCTGTTCCTGGTCCTGGCCTTCATCCTCACCCAGTGGATGTGGAAGCCCTATCTGCGCGTGCGAGATGAGCGCATCCGCCGTGTCGAAGGCGCGCGCGAGGAGGCGGATCGCTTGGAGGCCGACGCGACGGCGCGGCTAGCGGGCATCGAGACCCAGCTGGCCGAAGCCCGCAAGGCCAGTCAGGCCGAACGCGCTCAGGCGCGGGCCGCCGTGGTCGCTCGTGAGCAGGAGATCGTCGCGGCCGCGCAGGAGGCCGCACGCAAGCAACTGGTCGAAGCGCGCACCAAGCTCGACGTGGCGCTGGCATCGGAGCGGACTCGCCTGGCCACCCACGCCACCACCCTTGGCCGAGAGATCGCCGAAAAGGCCTTGGGCAGGGGGTTGGTGTCATGAGTCGCCTAGGTTTCTTCGGGGTTGCTTTGGTCCTGTTCCTGGCGACGGGCGAGGCCCAAGCCGCGGAAAGCCCCATCCCCACTGAGCCGGTCACCGGGACCGTGGAACACCACGTGGTGCAAACCGGCACCGCGCCGGACATGCCCGGGGCCCAGGGCGCCGCCTCCCACGTGGCAGCCAACACGGAAGGGCATGGCGAGAGCCACGGCGGACATGCCGGCGTGGATCCCAAGACCCTGGCGCTGCAGCTCCTCAATTTCGGCGTTCTTCTCTTCATCCTCATCTGGTTCGGGGGACGCGCCATCAGCAAGTCCCTGCGCGGCCGTCACGAACAATTGAAGACCGACATCGAGGGAGCGGCCAATCGTCGCGCCCAGGCCGAGCAGCGCTTCCGTGAACAAGAGAGCCGCATGGCCAATCTGGAGAAAGAGCTGGTGGCTCTGCGCGCCGAGGTGCAACAGGCGGGCGAGCGCGAACGCGCCCGCTTGCTGGAGGGTGCCCAGGAGAAGGCCAAGCGTATCCAGGAGGAGACCAGGTTCCAACTCGAGCAGCAGGTCAAGGAGGCCGAGCTGAGGCTGCGCGCCGAAGTGGCCAGCACGGCCATCAAGGTTGCGGATGAGTTGCTCAAGCGCTCCGTCGGTCCCGAGGACGAGCGCCGCCTGGCCCAGGAATTCGCCGCTGGGGCTGACCTGCCCCAGACAGGAGGGGTGCGCTGATGGCTGCCCTGGCTGGATCCATTGCCCGCCGCTACGCTCGCGCCCTCTTCGCCATCGGCGTGGACAAGCGCAACTTCGAGACACTCGGTAACGAGTTGAATGCCTTGACGGCCCTGTGGAACGGCTCCGAGGAGATTCGACAGTCGTTGTGCAATCCCGTCTTCAAGCCCTCGCAGAAGCGCGCCATCCTGCAAAGCCTTCTGCCTCGGGTGGCGCCCACGCGCGAGGTGCAGAGTCTCGCCCTCCTTCTTCTGGAACGTGGCCGCGTCGCCGCCCTGCCCGCCATCGCCCGCGCCTACCAAGAGATGTCCGACGACAAGATCGGTCGGGCCCGCGCCACGGTCAAATCCGCGCGTCCCCTCGACGCCGCGACCCAGGCGGAGATTCTCCGTGTGCTGCAAAAGCGCACCGGCAAGACCATCATCATGACAACCGAGGTGGACCCGACCCTGATCGGCGGCATCGTCGCGCAGGTAGCCGGCCTGGTCCTGGATGGCAGCGTGAAGGCGCGCCTCGGCTCCCTCAGCAGCAAGATCCTCAACTGACATCCCCAGCAGAACCAAGGAAAGACCATGCAGATTCGCGCCGAAGAGATCAGCCAGGTCATTCGCAAGGAAATCGAAGGCTTCGACCAGAAGGTCGCCATCAGCGAGACCGGCACCGTACTTGAGACAGGCGACGGCATTGCCCGTGTCTATGGCCTGGAGAACGCCATGGCAGGCGAGCTGCTCGACTTCGGAAAGAACGTCGTCGGCTTGGTCCTGAACCTGGAAGAGGACAACGTCGGCGTCGCGCTGCTGGGCGACTTCGAGTCCATCCGCGAAGGCGACGTGGTCAAGCGCACCGGCAAGATCGCGCAGGTCCCCGTGGGCGACGCGCTCATCGGCCGCGTGGTCAACGCGCTCGGCGTTCCCATCGACGGCAAGGGTCCCATCGTCGCCAAGGAATCGCGCAAGATCGAAATCAAGGCGCCCGGCATCATCGCGCGCAAGTCGGTGCACGAGCCGGTGCAAACCGGCATCAAGGCCATCGACTCGACCATCCCCATCGGACGCGGCCAGCGCGAGCTGATCATCGGCGATCGCCAGACCGGCAAGACCGCCATCGCCGTCGACACCATCATCAATCAGAAGGGCCAGAACATGTACTGCTTCTACGTGGCCATCGGCCAGAAGCAGTCCACCGTGGCCTCGGTGGTCGACAAGCTGCGCGAGCACGGCGCCATGGCGTACACCACGGTCATCTCCGCCACTGCCTCCGACTCGGCCCCGCTGCAGTACATCGCGCCCTACACCGGCGTCACCATGGGCGAGTACTACCGCGACAGCGGCCGCCACGCCCTCATCATCTACGACGATCTCTCCAAGCAGGCCGTGGCCTACCGCCAGTTGTCGCTGCTGCTGCGCCGTCCGCCGGGACGCGAGGCCTTCCCGGGCGACGTCTTCTACTTGCACTCGCGCTTGCTCGAGCGCGCCGCCAAGCTGTCGGACGCCAAGGGCGCCGGCTCGCTGACGGCGTTGCCCATCATCGAGACGCAGGCCGGTGACGTATCGGCCTACATCCCCACCAACGTCATCTCCATCACCGACGGCCAGATCTTCCTGGAAGGCGACCTCTTCTACTCCGGTCAACGCCCCGCCCTCAACGTCGGCATCTCGGTCAGCCGCGTCGGTGGCGCCGCGCAGATCGCGGCCATGAAGAAGGTCGCGGGTAAACTTCGTCTCGAATTGGCGCAGTACCGCGCCCTCGCCGCCTTTGCCCAGTTCGGCTCCGACCTGGACAAGGCCACGCAGCAACAGCTCGCCCGCGGCGCGCGCATCACCGAGCTGCTCAAGCAGGGTCAGTACGTGCCGCTGCCGGTGGAGAAGCAGATCCTCATCCTCTTCGCCGCCACCAACGGCTTCGTGGACGCCTACCCGGTCGACTCGCTCGGCCGTTACGAGAAAGAGCTGTACGCCTTCGTCGACAGCCAGAAGGTCGACGTGATGAAGGAAATCGCGCAGAAGGGTGCCGACGGCAAGGCCTTCGACGGCTTGGCCGAGAAGATGCGCGCCGTCCTCACCGAGTTCGGCAAGACCTTCAGCGCGCAGGCCAAGTAAACAAGAAGAAACAATGCCCTCGCTCAAGGCAGTCCGGCTCAGGATCGCGTCGGTCAAATCGACGCAGAAGATCACCAGCGCCATGAAGATGGTGGCCGCGGCCAAATTGCGCCGCAGTCAAGACGCCATCATCGCCGCACGCCCGCATGCCAAGACCATGGCTGAGATCACCGCCGAGGTCGCGGCGCGCGCCAACGCGGAAGACCATCCCTTGCTCGAGCAGCGCGCCGGCAAGCGCATCGCCCTGGTGGTCCTGACCTCTGATCGCGGGCTGTGCGGCGGTTTCAACTCGAACCTGTGCCGTGCGGCCCAGCGCTACGCCGATGAGAAGACGAAATCCGGCGAGCTGGAAGAGGTGCGTTTCGAGGTCGTGGGCCGCAAGGGCCGCGACTACTTCCGTCGGCGCAAACTCAACATCACGCGCGATCTGCCCGGCGTGGCGGGCGACACCGCCCTCACCCGCGCCAAAGAGCTGGCCGCCATCGTGACCGACGAATTCCTCAACGGAACCGTCGACGCGGTCTGGATCGCGTACAACCAGTTCCGTTCGGTTGTCTCGCAGAAGCCAAGCATCGAACAACTGCTCCCGGTCAAACCACCCTCGACCACGGGGATTGGCAGCCTCGAATTCCTTTTCGAGCCCGGCAAGGCAGAGATCCTCGACTATCTGCTCCCCCTGTACGTCGAGACCCAATTGCACCGTTCGCTTCTCGAATCCGTCGCCTCCGAGTTCGGAGCCAAGATGACGGCCATGGAGAACGCGACCAAGAACGCCACCGAGATGATCGGCCGCCTGACCCTTCAATACAACCGCGCCCGCCAGGCCTCCATCACCAAGGAGTTGATGGAGATCGTGGGCGGCGCAGAGGCCCTCAAAGGATAGCCACGACCCCACCCGAGGTTTGAAACCATGAGCAACGGCATGAGCACACAAGCAGGAAGAATCGTACAGGTCATCGGACCGGTCGTGGACGTGGAATTCAGCGGGTCCGATCTGCCAGAGATCAACACGGCGCTCGCATTGCGGCAGGCGATCTGGCGCAAGACCAACCCGGC
>CAZHUY010000047.1:0-892 GCA_964535465.1 uncultured Myxococcales bacterium | reverse complement strand
GACCGGTCGTGGACGTGGAATTCGGCGGAGCCGAGTTGCCGGAGATCAACACGGCCCTCGCGGTCACCAACCCCGCCATCGACAACCAACCCGACAATCTGATCGTCGAGGTGGCGCAACACCTGGGCGAACGAACCGTCCGCTGCGTCGCCATGGACACCACCGACGGTCTGGTGCGTGGCATGCCGGTGAAGAACACCGGCGCCGCCATCAGCATGCCGGTGGGCAAGGAAGTCCTGGGCCGCATCGTCAACGTCGTCGGCAAGCCCGTCGACGAGCGTGGACCGCTCAACGCCAAGAAGTTCCTGCCCATCCACCGCGCGGCACCCAAGTTCGTCGATCAGTCGGTGAAGATCGAGATGTTCGAAACCGGCATCAAGGTCGTCGACCTGCTGGCCCCCTACCGGCGCGGCGGCAAGATCGGCCTCTTCGGCGGCGCCGGCGTGGGCAAAACCGTCGTCATCCTCGAGCTCATCAACAACGTCGCCAAGAAGCACGGCGGTTACTCGGTGTTCGCCGGCGTGGGCGAGCGCACCCGCGAAGGCCGCGACCTCTACGACGAGATGACCAACTCCAAGCTCTCCACGGGCGAGCCCGTCATCTCCAAAGCCGCCCTCATCTACGGCCAGATGAACGAGCCGCCGGGGGCCCGTCAGCGCGTCGGGTTGTCGGCCCTCACGGTCGCAGAGTACTTCCGCGACGAGGAAGGGCAGGACGTGATGCTCTTCGTCGACAACATCTTCCGTTTCACCCAGGCCGGCTCGGAAGTGTCCGCGCTCCTCGGCCGTATCCCCTCCGCCGTCGGTTACCAGCCGACCCTGTCGACCGAGATGGGCATTCTGCAAGAGCGCATCACCTCGACCAACAAGGGTTCGATCACTTCGGTGCAGGC
>CAZHUY010000046.1:0-32697 GCA_964535465.1 uncultured Myxococcales bacterium | reverse complement strand
GCGATCCGAGCGCAGCGAGGAGCGCCAAATGCCCTATGCGCAACACGCTCCTAGCTCTCGGCAAATGGACCAGCTGTTTCGCCTCTTGACGATGGGAGCGGCTCTCTCGGCCTGCCTCTGTGGACGAATCCCGGCCAACATCGGGCAAGCAGCTGGTCCATTCCCTCGCGCCGCCACGGCTGGTGGCGGTGCGGGTGCGAAAATCAAGACGCCACGGCCGGCGTCCGAAAAGAGTTCGGAGAACCGCGACGCTCGTTCGAAGAGTCGGGAAGCACGAGGTCCGCTCTCGTCATCTGGTCTTCTGCCTGTGGTGGCTGCCTCGAAGACATCGGTCCATCTCGCGTGGCTGGGGGACAAGTCCATCCTGTACAAACGAAGCACGGATGGTGGTCAGAGCTGGACGAAGGAACAGGTTTTGGCGAAGAACGAGGCGATCGACAACTTCGGAATCCGCCCAAACCTGATCGCCGACGAGAGCTCTGTCGTCGTGGCTTGGGCCGAACAAGGACGTCGCTTTCGCGGTCGCACCAGCCGCGATGGCGGGGTGAGCTGGAGCAAGCCATGGGATCTGGGGAGTGCGGCTTCGCTGTCGCTGGGCCAAGGTCCCAACGGATCGCTGTACGCAATCCACGCCGACAACCGGGGTGTGTGGTGTCGCGAATCAACCGACCATGGCGGGAGGTGGTCGAAGTCGATTGGCCTGATGAATGTGGACACCGGCTGGACCCAGGTGGCGACGGCGGGAGGGGACTCGCGGGTTCACGTGATTGTGTGGAGCTTCGGACAGACCTCTCTCCGACGAGAGGTCGTGTACGTGAGCGGCAAGGCGGGGTGTCGTGCCTGTGCTCAGCCGGTTCCGTTAACTTCCCCCATCGCGCGAGACTCACTTCTCCAAGACGTGGGAGATCCCCATCCGGCCATCGCGGTTTCAGGGCCGAACGTCGTGGCGCTGTGGTCTGACCTGCCTGGCGAGGACGGCTTCTCGGGAAGTCAGACCCTGTTCGTTCGCAGCAGCCGGGATTCCGGGGCAACCTGGAATCCGCCGACCAGGCTGGAAGGTCCCGCGGGTACGGCGAGTCTGAGGGCGAAGGCCATTGCGGTTGATCGGCACAAGGTTCGCGTGGTTTCCAATCTCGGCTATTGGGAAAGCGGTGACCTTGGCAGGACATGGTCCCGGGTTCGGGCCGAATGGGCAGGAGAATCGATCTCCAGCTCGGGCGGCGCCACCAACGTGGTCGGCATGGAACGAACCACCACAGGACGGTCAATCTTCCATCTGCGCCTCCCGTAGTGGTTGCCGGACCGGGGGGTTGATTCGGCCGCCCCCAGGTGCGATCGTTTTCAAGGGGCAAACGCATGGTGACATTGTGCTGTCAGAGAGACTGGGGCTGGGCTCTGTTTTCCATCCTGCTGGTCATGGGCCACGGATGTAGTGGAGGGCGAGGCAAAAGGATTCCTCCAAAGGACGCCGAGGTGGCGACCACAGGAAGCGCTCCATCGTCGATAGGCGGAGCGGGCGGCACCGTCGCTCTTGATGCCGCCTCTGGCGTCGATGCGGCCGCTGGCGCGAACGGCGACGTTTCTTCGGGCGGTGGGATTCCACAAGATGCCGCCGGCGAAGCTTGGGGAGGCCACGACGCCGCCGCGGGAACGGCTTGCGTGCCGGGCGTCCGATGGTGCGAGGGCAACACAGCCGTCTCCTGCGCGACCAACGGGATGTCTCAGGTCGAAGCGGCCTGCACTGGAGAGAAACCACTGTGCCGAGATGGGGTCTGCGCGGCTTGCGCCGGAGCTGGCGGGCCTAGCATGGTGGCGGTCGGCTCATTCTGCATCGATAGCACGGAGGTCACGCAGGCCCAGTACCACGCCTGGTTGGCTCTTCGACCGGACAGCGCGCAGCAACCCGTGGAATGCGCATGGAACACGAGCTTCGAGCCTCCCATGACATGCACCTTGGATTCCACCGTGTGTCCGTGGGAGCTCGAGTCGTGCAGGTCGAGCCCACAGGTGTGCGTGGATTGGTGCGACGCTCGGGCGTTCTGTCTTGCGGTGGGCAAACGACTTTGCGGCGGGCTCACATCCGGCAGCACGCCCTACGAGAATCCCTCTGCCGGTCAGTGGCGAATGGCCTGTCGGGACGTCTTCCCCTACGGGGATGTCTACCAAGGCAAGGCCTGCAATCCCGGGGCGACTTCGGTGGCCGGCGCCGTGACCGTCGCGTCTTTTCCTGATTGCGTTGCCATGCACGGCGGGCATGCGGTGTACGATCTGAGCGGAAATGCCCGGGAATGGGAGGATTCCTGTTCGGCCCGGATCGGCGCGTCCGACACATGTCATGCGCGAGGAGGCAGCTTTCTCGACGACGCCCATCAGCTCACCTGCGAGTCCCTGCCCAAGCCCGCCCTCCGACGAGACAAGATGGCGGCCGACTTGGGCTTCCGCTGCTGCTCACCGTAGTAGTATCCGCATGAACCCTGAGGGAATCGGTCGTGCTCGTGGGGCAGGGGACGTCGTCACAATCTCTTGCAGTATGAGGGGAAGGTTGCCGGCAGGCTCGTGTAGGGTTGGGGATTGACTTGGTAGGGGTGGTCTTTCAGGAACTGCCAGCCCGGCTCGGCCACACCGGCGATGCGCGCCGGGCCGCTCGTGAGGTGGTCGCCACCGTCGTCGCAGTCGATCACGAACGAGCCCTTGCTCTTGAGATCGTTTTCGAGAGCGATCGTGTTCTGCGCGATGTCGATCCCGTAGATGTCCTTGCCCACGCCGCCACGGACGCCCAGGAGGGCTGGCGGATTGCGCGGATCGGGCAGGGGGCCCATGGTCATGGCCCCGCCCGAATAGCAGATCACGCTGGCCAGGTAGGCGCGCGCGTAGACCATGGCGGCGGTCTGACAACTGCCAGGACTGTAGCCGGCCGAGTGAATGCGGGTGACGTCGATGAGCCCCTGTTGTTTCGCGCAGGCCAAGACCTCGTCGGCGGTCTCGAAGTCTCCGGTGTACCAGGTGAAGTCGCCCGTGCTCATTCCCATCTTGTTGCTCTCCGTGAAGGCGGCGATCACCCCGCCCATGGCCACCACCTCGCGCGTGCCCGGACCAAGACCGGCGACGGCTTCCTGAGAGGTCGCCGAGGTGGCGTGCCAATAGAACACCATGGGCCCGAGCGAACCCGAAGGTCCCGACCAGATCGTCACCGCCTGGCCCAGGAAGCGCAGGTCTGTCCCATCCAAGCCGGCCATGGCGGGACAAGTCTGCTTTGCCTTGGGAATGCTGGGCGAGGCCGCGCGCCCGTCGCCCGCGGCGTCCGGCGAAGTGGCGCCATCGCGCCGGTCTGCGCCTTCAGCATCGCTGAGGTTGTAGCCGAGCGATCGCTGGGCGCTGCACGCCACAAGGGCGCTGCCCAGCCCCAGCAGCATCACCAGGATGGGTCTGGCCGCCAGTGAGCGCGTCTTGCCTGCCACCGTCATCGTCCGGGCCATCGCCTCATGGTCGAAGCTCCCGCAGCAGCGAGTGAATCCGAGGGGCGTAGGTCCGGTACGACTCGCTGGCCAGCAATTCCTGGCCCAGGGAGCGCGCGGCCACGGCATCGCCTTGGCGGATCAGCACAGCCAGCCGCAGTACCCGGGCCTCGGGCTCGAGGTGCCCATGCGGGAATCGCCGCGCATAGCTGTCGAGCGCGCGTGCGGCCTCGACGGGTTGGCGGGCATCCAGTGCCGCGCGGGCCTCATCGAGGAGGCGAAGCTCGGCCTTCAGCGAATCGGCCTGCTCCGGCGCCGGAGGCATCGGTGTTTCGCCGGGCGCTGCCGTGGCGGGCTGCGCGGGCAAGCGCGCCGGCGGTGCCGCGAGGGGGTTGGGCGGCGATTCCGCGCGGCCGTGCAGCATCAGCCCGGCCGTCAAGCCAGCCACGCCGAGCAACGCGACCAGCCCGATCTTGGCCAGCGAGGCGATCTCGATCGAGCGCGCGGCGGCCTGCGTGCCCAGGCCTGGCCCAGGCAAGCCCGGAGCGCCGTTCCCGTCAGGCAAGCCGTCGAGCGTGGTCATCATGCGCTGGACCGCATCGCGGGGCGGTTCGTCCGCCGATGCGGAACGGAGGATGGACCGCTCGTCCTCGGTGGCGCCCTGGATCAGCAGTCGAATGGGATCCTTCATGATCCTCCTTGGTCGTCGCGGGTTCCGTTCTTCAATCGCTTGACCGCCTTGCTGAAGGCCAGGCGTGCCCGTCGCAAGCGAGAGGCCACGGTGCCGAGGGGCAGGTCGGACGTGGTGGCGATCTCCGCCAGGGTCATCTCTTCGAGCTCGAAGAGTACGAAGACCGCGCGTAGCTTGAGGGGCAGCGAGCTCAGCACCTGGTCGAGCAAGGCGCGTTGCCGTTGCCGGTCGACCATCTCCTCCGGGCTCGCGGCGAGGTCGGGCACCTCGGGCAAGGCCAGCCCGGGCTGCTCGTTTCGTCGTCTTTGACTGCGCCGCCAGTCCGCGGCCACACGCAGCGCGGTTTGGAAGAAGAAGGATCGCTCGCTCTGCGCCGCGATGTCGGGCAGGCGGCGGTGCGCGACCAGGAAGACCTGCTGGCTAGCATCCTCGACGTCGCTGGCCGGAACCCCCAGCCGCCGCAAGGTACGCCACACGAAGGCGTGGTGGTCGACCAGCAGCGTGCGCAGCCGATCCTTGGGCGTGGCGACCGGCGGCTCCTTGGTCGCGAGCTGGCGTGCGGTCGAGTTGGCGTCGCCCATTGTCTTAAGAATGGCCTCGCAGCATGGGATTTATCACCGAAACTGGTACCCCATTCCGATTCCCACCAGCGCACCAAGCCGCGGCACGGTGTGTACCGTGGTCGCGGCCGCGGCGGGACCCGCGTAGTACACGTCGTACGCGAGGCGACGGAGCGGCACCACCAGCATGCCCTGTCCTTCGACGAAGAGCCGCTTGCTGATGGCCACCCTCACGCGTGCCAGAGGCCCCAGGTCGAGCCAAGCCTCGGTCGTCTTCGCCGCTCGATCGAGTCCTCGACCTTTTGCGCGCAGCGCGCCCACATGGACGTCCAGGCAGGCGTGCGCCGCGAGCGCGGAATCAAGGAAGAGCAAGCGCAAGGGGCAGCCCTCGAGCACGAGCGCGGCCAACTGATACCTGGCCTCCGCGCCCTCGCTCAGCCGGTCGCGGCTTTGGTTCAGGGACACCCCGGCGCGCAGCACCGGCCCCAAGCGGGAGCGGCCAGGCGCGGCCGCCTCGACGAAGAGCAGGCCACCCCATCCCGCGGTCGGCCAAAGGCCCAGGCTCGCTTCGCCAGCCACTCCGGCGGACCACCTCCAGCGCGGCGGCTGATCGGTACCCGACGCTATGCCGGCCGGGCTCGCCTCGGTCGCGGGGAACTCCCGGGCAGGGGCGTCTTGCGTGCGGGCGCGAGGATTCGCCGGCACCTCGGCGACGCGAGGCGCGGGAGGGGCGGGGCTCGGCGGCGCCGCGTGCGCTGCGGGGCGTTCGGGTGTCGACGGCTCGGCCAGCGCGGGGGCCAGCGCGCGTTCCGTGGCCTCGGCCGGCGCTGGTACTGGAGGGCGTGAGGAAATCGGGCGCGCAGTCTGTGAGCCGCGCGGCGGGGCGCTTGGATCGATCGCCAGCGCGGTCATGAAGGCCAGCACCGTCACCACGTCGTCGCAGGTCTTCCCCGTCACGCTCCGCTCGGACGATGCCTTGCCCGGGAGCTGGGTCGTGAGGTGGCCGGTGAACGCCGAGTCATCGCGGGTGATGGTCGCGATGAAGGTCCGCGCGTCTTCCAGGTCACCGGCCCGCCGAAAACGTCCCGTGCGTTGACTCAAGGCGCGCATGAAGGCCGAGCTGTCCGGGCATCCCTGCGGGGCCGAGAAGCGGATGCGGACACCCTCTGGCGCGGAGTCGGCCCACGCGGGCAGCCCCGTGACGGCCGACAGCAGAGCCGCACCCGCGATGGTCGCCGCGATGGCGCCGATGGGACGGCTGGCGCTCATGGATAACCTCTCGCACTTGTCCCCCCCGGGCGTCAATCGCCGCGTTCGACGTCGGGAAAGCTGGGCGCAAGCGCAGAAATGCGAATAAAAACTCCGGGCCGCGGCCATTAGAGGGGGTGATGAAGAACCCAACAGGAATCTTGATGGCCGGGATGCTGACCGCCTTGGCCTTGGCAGGTTGCTCTGGTTCGACCAGTGAGTCCACTGGCTCCGGAGGAAGTGGCGGGGCCAGCGCCACCGGGGGAAGTGAGGCTGGAGGCCGCTCCGCCAGCGGGGGTTCGGGCTCGGCGGGTGGATCGGGAGGCAGCTCGGCCGTGAGCAGCTCGCGCAGGGCCGGCTCCTCGGCGGTCGCCGGCTCATCCGCCACCGGCGGGGCTGTCAGCAGCGCGGGCGGCTCGGGCGCGGGCAGCTCGTCCGCGAAGGGCGGGGCTGGCGCGACCGGCGGAACCACCAAGCACACCGGCGGAGTGTCCGGCGGCGGCGCCAGCGGCGGCTCGTACGAGGGCGGCACCACCGCATCCGGCGGAAGCGGGGGCAAGGGCGGCGTGGCCGGCACGACCGCGTCGGGCACGAGCACCCGCCCGGACGCCGGCATCGCCGACTCGGGTGGTGCTTTGGAAGGCGGCGCCGGCGGGGCGGGCGGTTTTCAACCATGCCCCGCCAATGAAGCCTGCAAGATCCTCCCTCTGGGCGACTCCATCACCTGGGGCATCAACTATGGCGGCGGCTACCGCATCAAGCTGGCCATCAAGGCCGCCGCCGACCAGAAGAACATCGTCTACGTGGGCTACGACGCGGCCAACCCGCCCGATGCGAACGCGCTGGGCAAGCTGGGAGACGCCAAGGACAAGTACGTCAACAAGCACGAGGGCCACAGTGGCTGGACCATCCAGCAGGACGACGAATTGGTGACCGGCAAGTCCACGGCCAACAACGATGGCGTGAACTACACGGGCAAGAAGGTGGTGAAGGACTTCGGACCGCACATCGTCCTGGTCCACCTGGGCACCAACGACATGTATCGACAGCCGAACGGTGCCCCGGAGCGCCTGGGCACGCTCATCGACCACATCGTCGCCGACGCGCCGGATGCCCTGGTCGTGGTGTCCAACATCATCCCTTTCCCTTCGGGGGCCAGCGCCGTGTCCACCTTCAACAAGGCCGTTCCCGACGTCGTGAAAGAGCACGCCCACGGCGGCCATGTGATCTTCGTCGACCAATTCGCGGGTTTCCAGAACTCGGATCTGGGCACCGATCAGGTCCATCCCAACGAAGGCGGCTACGAGAAGATGGCCGTGGTCTGGTACAAGGCCATCAAGCCGTACTTGCCCTGACCCGGAGAGCGCGGCCACGACACTCGACGCCGGCGTCGTTCAAGCGTGACCAAGCCTTGCCTTGTGCGGTGTGGTGTCCTTGACAGCACGGGCGCCGCTTCCCTAACGTTGCGCTTCTGAGGGTTGTCGGGGTCAGGAACGACAGATGGGTGGGGTGCCGTTCTCCGGCGTCGGAGAAAGCAGGCCGCATCCGAGGAGGCAATCATGAAACGCTCTTCATTGTTCGCGGTGCTCGGCGGAATGGTCCTCCTGACGGCGAGTTGCTCGCAGAAGGGAGCTGGCGCTGGAAGCTCTGGTCCGGGAGGGAGCGGTGGTGAGGTGTCGGGCGGCTCGGGCGGCGAGTCGGGAAGCGCGGGAGGCTCTGCCGAGTCGGGAGGTTCGGGAGGCAAGAGCGAAGCGGGTGGCGCGAGCAGTCCTGGCGGTAAGAGCGCGGCGGGCGGTGCCAGCACGAGCACGCAGGCGGGCGCGGTGGCTGGTGGAGGGGCCAGCGGCGCGGGCGGGGTGGCTGCGGGTGGCGCCACCACCGCTGTGGGCGGCAAGTCCGGTCCGAAAGACGATTTCACCGAGACGGTCGGCGGTGTGTCGTTCGACATGGTCTATGTGCCGGGCGGCACGTTCACCATCGGGTGCGAAAGCGAGACATGCCCGGCCGATGCGAAACCCGTCTCGGGCGTCAAGGTCAGCGGCTATTACATCGGCAAGACCGAGGTGACGACGGGGCTGTGGAAGGCCGTGATGGGCACCAACTCGTCCGCTATGGGCGGCAGCAGCAGCTCCTACACCAGCATGACCTGGTACGCGGCCATGGAGTTCGCGTGCAAGTTGAGCCAGAGCACGGGCAGGGCCTATCGCATGACGACCGAGGCCGAGTGGGAGTACGCGGCCAAGAATCACAAGAGCAGCCTCGAGAAGATCGGCAGCGGCGAGGAATGGGCATACAACACCTGGGCCAGCACGCATTCGGGCGGGACCGATCCCGTGGGGCCGAGCAGCGGACAGCACACTCAGAAGACGCGGCGGGATGCGCAGGGAACCGCCGACAACATCACCGGGCGCCTCATTCGTTCCATCGACGGCGTGGGCCCCGCCTTGCGTCTGGCCATCTCGGATGAGATGGACTTTCCGCCGGGCCTGGTTCCCCCCTGCGATCTGCACGCCCCCAAGATGGGCGACGAACCGACCAATTCCTACCGCGACCCGCGCTGGATCACGGGCAGCGAAGCCCACTGGAAGACCGGCTCGATCGCGGTGGGCAGCTTCGATCTCAGGGTTTGGGACGACGGCACGGCGAGGCTGGGCAACGCCAACGGCCAGTGGTTCACCTCGAACAACATCGCCTTCGTGTTCGTTCCCAGTTCGGGTTCCAGCAAGAAGTTCGCCTACATCTTCCTCGACGACAAACAAGGATCGCTCATCTCCGACCAGGGCTTCACCAGCGGCGGCTACATCGGCAGGATCATGAAAGAGGAGGCGAGCAGCTACGAAAAGCCTGTCGTCTCCGGCCTGAAGAGCGGCGCCGAATTGGCCGCGGCGGCGGGCGACGACTACAAGATGGTCGACATGGTCAACATCCCGGAGTCGGCCAAGCAGCAGGACGAGCGCCTGCTCGACGGCCCCAGCCAGGGTTGGTTCCAGGACAACCGCAGCGCCGGCGGCGTGCACCACTACAGGAAGGACGTCGATCCCGACGAGTTCCGTTTCACCGTCAACCAAGGGACCAGCCGCACCATGCTCGCCAACGGCCAGTGGTTCACCGTCAACAAAACCTTCCTGCGCATCACCCACTCGACCGGCTACACCACCGACTATCTGTACGCCGTCGACGCGAGCGGGACCTTCTATCACGTCTCGTTCCAAGCCTACGAGCGCGCCGACTTCAGGATGTTCAAGAAGACGGCCAACGGCAGCGACACTTTCGCCGCCACCTGCGGCAGCATCTGCAGCGACGAGATCCCCAAGGGTGAAGGCGCCTCGCTCTACGCCAGGATGGAAAACGGCAAGTCGACCTTCGTCCCCGCCCCCTGCCCAGCGGACGGCTGCAAGTAGAAGACCGAGGAAACCTCAGCCGCCTGGGTCGCCGCCGTGACGGCGCGCGCGCAGTTTTGCATGGGGGAGGGGATCCTATGCAAGAAGCGGGGCGCGGCGTTTTGCGCGACGAGATTTTGCGCCTTTCGGGAGCTGCCCACCCTTGGACCGCAGGTTCGGGTTCACAGGCGATCGAGACAGGGCTAGACTCCGTTGCCCGTGATAGCAGGCGCTGCCGCTGTCGCTGCAGCCTCGCTCCTGTTGAACGGTGCAGGATTCCAGGATGTTCCGGACCCTTCCCAGCCTTTCTCTCGCGGCCCTGACGGCTATCCTTGCCTGGACGGGGGCGGCTGCTCATGCCCAGATGGCGGGGCCCGAGCCTCTTCCCCCCGAGGGGCCCAAGCCGCCCTGGACGTGCCGGGCGGACAAGACGGGGCGGGTGCGCGTCGGCCATGGGTTGGGACTGGTCGATCTGACCCTGTGGGATCCCGAACCCGAATCGCCCACGCCGGTGAAGCAAGAGCGCTTCGCGCCGGCGCTCAACCAACTGTGCAGCAGGGATCTGTCGTACCAGCAATCGAACCAGTACGCGCAGTGGATCCTGGAGGCCTGCGAGTTGTTCGACGTGGATCCTTTCTTGCTCGCGTCGCTGGTGTTTCAGCGCAGTCGCTGCGGATCGGTGAAGAAGACCGCGGCCATCGGCATCGGGTTGGCGGGCCTCGACGCCGCCATGCACCTGCCCTTCCTGCACAACGGCCGCTATTCGTACTGGATCAAGGAGGGTCGCGAATGGTTGCCACGCGAGCTGGAGGTCGGCTCCTTCCTCGCCTCGCCGCAGGCGCTGGCCCAGGACAAGGCCAATCTCTTCTTCGCGGCCGCGCTGATGCACGCCTACCGACGGCAGTGCCCGGACATCGACGGCGCCTTTCGCTCCGTGCCCCATCGCCACTATGTCTCGCACATGCTGTGGGGCGATCGCGTGATCGAGACCGATGGCGAGGATCGCGTGCTGCGCACCCGGCGCGCCATCATCGAGTACTACCAGGCGGGGGCGCCGGTGGCGCGGGCGCGCTGGAAGAGCGTGGAGCTGTTGTGTCCGCTCGACGGATGCCCGCGCAAGATCACCGGCGTGTTGGGTGACGTGCGCGAGGCGGGCAAGCGGGCGCACAAGGGCGTGGACTTCGCGTCGATCATGGGCGAGCCGGTGCGCGCGATCGCCGACGGCTGGGTTGTGTACGCGGGCGTGGATGCGCCGGGCGCGGGCGCGCGCAAGGTGACGCTGGACAAGTCAGGCGCCATTCGCAAGAACAGCATGGGGCCGGGCGGCCTGTTCGTGCAGATCCAGCACAAGGACAACCTGCAATCCGAGTACATGCACCTGCTCAACTACCTGGTGAAGATGGGGCAGTGGGTGAAGGCGGGGGACATCATCGGCCACGTGGGCGACACCGGTATCCACGTCGACGCTGCGCACCTGCACTTCCAGATGCGCGAGAACGGCGAGGTCATCGACCCCATGGTTCAGCTCGCGCCCTATCTGGTGGCTCCGCAAGAGACCTATCGAGGCCAGTACGCCATGGCCGCCATGCCGGCGCGCTGGCGCGAGGTCAGGCACCGGCTGCGGGCCGAGCGCCGCGAACAGCGAGAGCGAGAGGCGAATGGCAACGCGAGCGAGCTGCGCGAGAGCGCGGCAATCTCCGACGAGAAGGCTGCCGATGATGGTAACTAGCAAAGCCTTCGCGCGGGGCGCGGCGGCGCGACTTTCTCAGGTCGTGGTGTGGGCCGCGATACTCGTCGCGTCCGCGCTGGCGCAGGCGAGCGACGCCTCTTCGGAGGCCGGTACGGCCAGGTTCGCCAGCGACGCGGCCAGCGGAACGACAGAGCAGGGCAAGCCCGCCAAGCAGGACGTCCCGGCGGGCGGTAGCGCCGTGTTGGTCGCGCAGGGCGAGCCCATCGCGGACATCGACAAGATCATCGAGAACCTCGACCGTCGGGCTCCCGTGACGGCGGTCGCCTTCAGCCCGGACGGCTCCATGATGGTTTCGGGATCCGAGGACCACATGGTGCGGGTCTGGCATCTGGCGACCAGCCGGCTGATGCGCCGGCTGCACGGACACTCGTCCGCCGTCAGCGCGGTGGCCTTCTCGCCCGACGGCGGCACCATCGCGTCCGCGTCGAACGACCGCACCGTGCGCCTGTGGGACGCGCGTTCGGGTCGTACCCTGCGGGTCCTGCAGGGCCACATCTACCACGTCTATGCGCTCGCCTTCGATCCCCAGGGGCAGTGGCTGGCCACGGCGTCGTGGGATCGCACCGTCCAGCTCTGGGATTGTCGGACGGGCGCGCTGCTGAAGAAGCTGCGCGGGCATGGCGCCGCCATTCGCTCGATCGACGTCAGCCACGACGGCAAGCTGCTGGCCACGGGATCCGACGATCAGACGGTTCGCCTGTGGGACGCGAAAACCGGCAAGGAGCTGCGGGTCCTGGAGGGACACGCGGGCTCGGTCGGCGCGGTTCGTTTTCGCCCGGACGGACAATGGCTGTTCTCGGGCTCGACGGACCGTAGCGTTCGCACGTGGCGTCTCGCTGACGCGAGGATGCTGCGCAAACTGGACGACTGTGGTGGCCCCGTGTTGGGCCTCGCCGAATCGCCCAACGGCCAACTGCTGGCGGGCGCCTGTGGTGCCGGCGGGACCGTGTTGTGGGATGTCCCGACCGGTGCGCCGTTGCGCCGACGCGCGGGGCAGGGGGCCGAGACGCGCGCCATCGCCTTCAGCCGTGACGGCAGGATGGTGGCCAGCGGATCCGAAGACGCCGCCATCGTGGTCGAGGACGTGGCCAGCGGTCGGGCCTTGGTCTCGTTGTCCGCCAACGTGGCGCACCTGGAAGCGGTGGCGTTCGGTCCGGACGGCAGAGAGCTGGCCGCCGTGTCGCGCGATCGACGCGTCTTGCTGTGGCGGGAGACCGGCGAGCACAGGAGCCTGAGCCGCGTGCTGATGGGAACCGAGGGGGCCCTGCGGGCCGTGGCATTCTTCCCGGATGGCAAGACCATCGTCGCCGCGGGCGAGGGAGGCAGACTCGTGCTCTGGGATGGCGAACGTGACGAGCCGTCATACAAGCGGACCAGACACGAGGCGGCCATCAACGCGCTGGTTTTGACGCCCGACGGACGCCGTCTGGTCTCGGCCGGAGACGACGCGAGCGTGCGCCTGTGGGATGTCAGGAAGGACGCCGAGACCATGGCTCTGCAGGGGCATCGGGGCCCGGTGCGCGCCCTGGCGGTCAGCCCCGACGGCAAGGTGTTGGCCTCGGCATCCGACGACGAGACGGTACGCCTGTGGGAGCCCGCAAGCGGGCGCAGCCTGGGCGTGCTCAAGAGTCATCGCGCGCCCGTCACCTCGGTCGTGTTCAGCCCGGATGGCAAGTTCCTCATCACGGGATCGCAGGACCGCACCGTCGATGTGTGGTTGCACGCCAAGGGCAAGCTGCTCAAGCCCCTGCGCAAGGAGCTGGCGAGCGGGGTGGTGGCGCTGACCGCGCATGGCAGCCGCGTGGTCTCGGCCTCGTCCGATGGCATGCTCACGCTGTGGGACATCACCGGTAATCGTCCCGTGCAGCAGGTGAGCGCCCACGCCGACATCAGCTCGCTCGCCATCTCGCCCGAGGGGACCTTCGTGTCGGCCTCGCGCGATGGTGTGCTGCGGGTGTGGGATGGCAAGACGCTGGCGCGCCGTTGGTCATTGGCGGGCAGCACGCGCGAACGTTGGTTCGCGTGCAACGACGCCCAGACCTGCTGGCGCCACGAGGATGGAGCCCTGTTGGGCAGGGTCGATGGGCAGGGCGACTTCGTGTCCGTGTCACCGTCCGACAGCGCCCACCGAACCACGTTGGCCGCCGCGGTCGACGGCAAAGGCCTCAACGTCATGGAGGGCAAGGTCGTCTCGATCCCCATGTGGATGGAGAACCGCGGCGCCCACCCGGCCTATTGGGTGAACGTGGCCCAGGCGACGCCCACCTCGCGCAAGGCCTCGCTGGTGCTCATCCCACCTCCCACCCTCACGGCGCTGGCGCCCGGTGCCCGCGTGAAGGTCGTGTGCGAGGTCTCGGCCATGGGCGAGTACGAGGACCCCGTCCCCCACCTCGAATCTCTGCGCCTATCCATCACCAGCGCCTCGGCCCAGCCGTTGTCGGTCGAAATACCCATGCAGGTCGAGACGCCGCAGGTGAAGCTGCGCGAGTTGGCGTTGGCGCCGGGGGCGGGCCAGGTGGTTCAGGCCTGGCTGAGCCAGGTCACCATGGCCCAGCTCCAGCCGGTCACCTTGCACGGCCAATTGAGCCTGGACGGGATGGAGCAGGCGAACATCACCCCCATCACGCTCGAGCAGTCTCTCAACGGTCAGGACCTGGCTCTGGCCTTTCCCTTGCCGGACGGGTTGCGCCTCGCGCGCAAGGCACGGGTGACCCTGAGCGTGCGCAAGAGCACCCACCCGGCCCATGTCTGGACCTTCGCCCACGCGCCCGTGCGGATGCCCATACCCATCTGGTTCTGGGCGCTTTTGGCCGCCACCCTGCTCGGCATCACCTTGGTGGTGCGGCGGACGGGCCTGCACGCCTGGGTGCGCGTGCTGGGACGCACGGGCCGGCGCCTGGCCCGTTTGGGCCTCGCGCTGCTGTTCGGCCTGGGCAAGGCGCTGCTGGCGCTGGTCTTTCTCCGTTCCACGCTGCGCTCGCTGCGTGCTCGCGTGCAGCGGGGCATCGTCGCCATCATCTTTTTCCGCCTGCAGCCCGAAACCCAGTGCTCCCACCTGGCTCGCCAGTTGGGGGCGCGATGGAAGGCGCTGGCGGGCGGGCACGATCCCGTGTTCGAGCTGCACTTCGGGCCCGAGGTGCCGCTCAACCTCGAGGGCTGCCTGTTGGCCCTGCCGATGTCCCGGGACGCGCTGGACACGGCGCTGGTTCACCTGGACGCCATCGAGGAGGGGGCGGATGCCATCACCGTCGTGCTGGCCGAGGGCCCCAAGGCCACGGTGGCCGAGCGTCTGCGCACGCCCCGCCGGCTGGTGGTGTTGGACAAAGCCGCGATGAACCGCGTGCTGCGCGCGCCGCGCCCGGGGTTGGTGTTCGCCCAGGTGGTCAGCCAGCAGCTCGATCGCCAGACCCTTTCGCTCTACCGCGCCGCCATCTCGCGCGGCCAGCGCCAACCCTTCTATGGCCGCAAGAGCGAGCTGCGCCGTCTGGCGGGTGACGGGCGCGGCAATCACCTGGTCATCGGACCGCACGGCATCGGGAAGACCAGTCTCCTCGATGAGGTTCATCGCCGGCTCCACGCGCGCCCGAGCGTGGTGTGCCATTACCTCTCGCTCGCCGATGGCGACCTGACCACCGCTTTGGCCGACGCGCTGGGAATGCCCGGACAGCCGCCGCTCGAGGTGCTGTTGCGACAACTCCAGGACGCGCCCGAGGGCAAGCGCGTGGTCGTGCTGTGCGACGATGCCGATGCCTGGGCTGGGCGCGACGCGGCCCAGGGCGGACGCGAGCTGGCGGCCTTGGCCAGCCTCGACCGGGAGAGCCGATGCTCGTTCGTGCTGGCGGGGTTCCTCGGGCTGCTGCACGCGGCTTGGCCCGCGCCGGGCCGCAAGGCCTTCGGCGAGGTGATCAGGCTCGAGTGCCTCGATGATGATGCGTGCGCAGAGGTGGTCAGCGAGCCGATGGCCGCCCTCAACGCCCAGTATGCGCACGCTCACCTCATCGAGCTCATCACGCAGCAGAGCGCCGGAACGCCAGGTCTGCTGGTGGCGATCTGCGATCAGATCGTCGAGGGCCTGGCCCCTCAGCAACGAATCATCGATCGAGCCCTGGTGGAACGCGCCTGTCAGAGCGAGGTGGTGGCGCGCACCATCACGGCATGGCGGCCGCGCTTCGGCCTTCAGGATCCCCGACTGGCCGCCCTCGATCAGACCGTCATGCTCTCGGCGGTGTTCAAGACGCGCTTCACCCTGGCCGAGTTGCAGTCGACCCTGGCGGGCCTGGAGGTGCAGGCGACGCCGACCGAGATCGAGCACTCAGCGCGCCGGCTGGTCGCCGCCTGTGTCTTCGAACAATGGCTCGGGCACTTCCACTTCCGCGTGCCGCTCTTTCAGCAGGTCATGCAGGAGGCCGCTCTGGCCCGCGTGGTCTCGCCCTAGCGGCCGTTCTCACTCGAGCCAGCGTTTGCGCCGGAAGTAGGTGAAAGCGCTCAGGCACAGCACCAAGCAGACGCCGAGAATGATCAGGTGGGCGTAGGGCTCTTTCTCCAGGGGCAGGGCCACGTTCATGCCGAAGAAGCCGGTGACCAAGACCGGGATGGTGATGATGATGGTGATGGAGGTGAGCAGACGCATGACCAGGTTCAGGTTGTTCGAGATGACCGAGGCGAACGCGTCCATCATGCCGCTCAAGATGTCGCTGTAGATGTTGGCCATCTCGATGGCTTGCTTGCACTCGGTCAGGGTGTCTTCCAGCAGGTCCTCGTTCTCCAGGTTCAGCTCGAACCCGCGCAAGCGCCGCAGACGCTCCAGCATCAGCAGGTTGCTCTTGAGCGAGGTGTTGAAGTACACGAGGCTCTTTTCGATGTTGAAGAGCTTGATGAGCTGCTGATTGCGTGATTCCTGTTCCAGCTTCTTCTGGATGACGCTGGCCGTGTTGTTGAGCTGCTTCAGGTGCTGGAGGAAGAGCAAGGTCGCCCGGAAGACGACCTGCAGGATGAAACGGTGGCCCACCGCCGGGTGGCGGACTTGGTTGCCGATGAAGGCCTGCAGCACGCTGTCGCGCTTGGAGCAGACCGTGATGGTGATGCCGTTGATGAGAATGATGCCGACTGGAATGGTGAAGTAGAGGACATCGACGTTGTGCTCGTCGAAGTAGGGGACCTTGATGATGAACAGGGTCGCCCCTTCATCGACCTCGATGCGCGCCGTCTCGTCGATATCCAGAGAAGAGGTGAGAAAGTCGAGTGGGATCTTGAAGTGCTCGGCGATGAGCGGCAGGTTCTCCTTGGTGGGGTCGACGATGTTGACCCAGCAACCGCGTTCGAACTGCGGGATGCGCTCGACCCGGCCGCCCGACACGCGGAAGAACTCCAGGTGTTCGGCCACCTCGGCGGCGATCTCCTCGGCCGTCATCTCCTCGGGCTCGTGTTTGTCGCGAGCCTCTTCCAGGGTCTCGAGCAGCGGTTGCGCCTCTTCGGGCGGGGCCTGTTCGAAGATGGCCTTCATCTTCGCCTGCTGCTCCTCGGACAGCCGCTCCAGGAACCCGATGCGCAGCTCCTCGGGCATGGCCGCCATCAGATCGGACGCCATATCCTTATCAAGGGCCTCGATCAGCTCCAAGCGTGCGTCATCATCCAGATGCGCGAACACGGTGGCGCGGGCAGGCTCCTCGAGCAGGGCGAGGGCGCTCTTGAGCTCGGACGTGGTGAGCGCTCCCAGAAACTCCGCCGCTACCTCGGGTGAGGTGCTTTCGCAAAATTCTCGAAGGTCATCCAGGCTGTCGGACGCGAGCATGTCGCGTAGCTCGGGAACGAGCAGGGGGTTCTTCATGGGGAGGCTCCATCGGGTCTGCGGCGATCCGCAGCGGGTCCCCTATCATGCCCCCAGACCAGCCGGGTTTCCTCTTTCTTGTCCTAGAAGAACTCCAGATCGTCGATGTCGACGTACCCCGTGTCGGTCTTGCCCTCGGGCAAGAAGCCACCACCGTCGCGGCCTACGCACTGGGGCTGGAAGTACAGGCCCGCCACGCTGGCCAGGATCTCGGGCAAGGAGTCGTCGATCACGCCTCCCCATGAGGGCGTGGTGGCGTCGGCGAAGAGGACCTCGAAGGTCTTGGGGGTGGTGCCAAGCACGAGGTCCCAGCCGCGTCGGATGCCCTTCAGGAGGCCGGGGTTCTTCGGGCTGTCGAGGTCCATGCGGAGCACGCGCGCCACGTTCGAGCGGGCCGTGAGGCGGATGCCTGTGAGCAGCGTGGCGTTGGTAGGGATGATGTCCATGGGCACCCCGTACGACATCCATTGTTGCCAGGACACCTCTTCGTTGCCGAGACTGAAGGCCATGCGGCACGACTTGGCGCCGGCGATGGGATCGGTGGTGAGCAGTTGCGCTTCGCTGGTGCTGTTGGCGTTGCACATCTGCGAGGTGCCCGAGACCAGGCCATAGGCGTCGGCCGACTCGAAGTCGTTCTTGGCGGTAGCGCTGAAGGCGAGCGGCGTGCTGGGCTCGCCACTCAGCAGGTGTTCCAGGCGGGCCCGCAGGCGCGGCACGTCATGCTTGATGAAGCCCACGGCCTCTTCGAAGCCCTTGGCCCCCGGGCCGTGCGGATCGGCGTGGGCGGCCTCGCGGATGAAGGCCGCGTGTTGGGCGACGACCGCCCCCATGTTGGCCACCGTGAAGTGCGTGTCGAGCAGGGCGCGCGCCGCCGCCTTGTAGGCCGTCAGGTCGTAGGCCAAAGCGCGGAACAAGTGATCGCACCCCGGCGCGATGACCTGGTTCTGCCCGGTCCACACCGGATAGGGATGCGTGCAATCCACCGTGGTCTGTTGCCAGGGCGGCACGTTGCCGTAGTTGCTCGACAGGCTCATCGTCGATTCCAGATCCCAGGGGATGATGGTGAAGCGGGTCGGGCTCTCCTCGTACAGGAAGAAGTTGTGGTTGCCGGCCTCGGCGGGATCGTCGCCGGTGTAGTAGGTGATGGGGCCGTCGAAGTTGGCGACGGCGTCGTCCACGGCCATGAAGCGGGCCAGGTAGTCGATGTCCATGTGGCGTTCGAGAACCGCGCGCGCCTCCGCATCGGTGGTGGTGGCGGCCAAGGCATCCGAAAAGGCCTTGAAGGCGGAGACGTTGGGAGTCTTGCTGTTGGTCTCCAGACGCGAGATCATCAGCGCCTCGTCCGCCTTGCCGGGCCACAGCTCCTTGTACATGTTGTTGTCGGGCGCGGCGGGGAAGCGATCCTTGGCGAAGGCTCCGTCGGGTTGCTCGACCATGCCGAAGAGGCCCTGGTCCTCGCCGTTGACGCGCAGCTTGGCCCAGGCCGCGCGCGGGGTCACGATGCCCATCGCGCGGTAGAGATCGTGGGACAGGCGCTCTTTGAGGTAGCTGTTGTCGTAGCGGTAGCTTTGGAAGTTGAGGCGCTTCAAGCCATGGAAGCGTTGCTTGTCGACGTACTCGTCGAATTTGAGCTTCATGGCCAGCTTGCGGCAGGTGTTCTTGCCCGAGGCATCGAAGCAGTTGTAGAGCGAACCGTAGGATCCCTTGAAGCGCAGCCCCACGTGACCAATGGCTTGGCCGTTGTAGCAGGCATCCGCCTCGACATAGGTCTCCTCGCGCGCGTGGACCTTCAGCCATTCCCACGAGTCGGCGGGAAGGTAGACCTCGAAGGTGGGTATGGTGGCGGCTCCGAACAGGGCCGCGGGATCGGCGGTGGCCAAGGCGGGATCCGGCGTGCCGCAGGTGTTCCCGGCGTCAGCCGGGGCGTCGCCGCCACCATCCTTGTGCTGGGGAGAGACGGAACTGGCGCATCCCCAAAATGGCAACAGGGCGACCATACACGCGCTGGTTGTTCGCATGACCCAAGAGAGTCGTCAGGTCCGGGGCGCGGGTCAATGGCTGGCGCGCAAGCCGCGACTCGTCAGCGCCTCCTGCCGCTGGCGAAGTCATCCGTGCGCCGTCTGTCAGGGGCGCCTGCCCAAGGATTCAGATCAGCGCCCCCACCGTGCCGTGGGCTAAAATGCCGCCAGCATGCGCAGGCCCAGCTTGCATCGCGCGGTCACCTTCAGTCGGCGAGAGCTGCTGACCGGGTTGGGTGCCGTGGCTCTGTGTTCCGCGTGCCGAGAGGGGGGCGCGCATGGAACGGTCTTCCCGGACAGCGACGCGCCTTTCGACATGGGCGTCGCCAGTCACGGCAGCGGGAAGGCCACCGTGGTCGAGGTGCGCTGGCGGCAGGCGGTTGACGAGTACGGCGTGGTCAACGCCGCCGCGGTCAGGATGATGGTGGCCGCGGCCATGGCGCGGCTGTGCGGGACGGAGGCGCCTTTTGCCGAATGGGCCTCGTCCCGCGCCAAGGTCGGCATCAAGATCAACTCGGTCACCAGCCAGGCCTTCACCCATCCCGAAGTCGCGCGCGCCGTCGCCGAGGGGCTGGTGCAAGCGGGCGCGACTCCCTCGGCGGTCACGGTATGGGATCGCGACAGCCCCACGCTCATCTCTCGCGGGTACAAGCTCGACGCCAGCGGGGAATCGGGCTACCGCTGCATCGGATCGAACATGACCGACCTCGGCGCGGCCAAGTCCATCACGGTGGCGGGGCACGCGGTCAAGCTGTCGCCCTTGGTCGAGGGCAGCGATGTGCTCTTCAACATCGCCGCGCTCAAGGACCACTCCATGGCCGGCGTCACCCTGAGCCTCAAGAACAACTTCGGCATGCTCCTGTCCTCCATGGATCTGCACGGCAATGTGGTGGCCGGCTCGGGCTGCGAGCCCGGGATCTCCGACCTGGCGGCGCGTCCCGAAATCCGTGACCGTCTCGGGCTCGCGATGATCGATGGCCTGCTGGGGGTGTGCGAAGGCGGTCCGGGGCCCAGCGAACCCGCCTACGTCTTTCGCTACGCCGGCCTTCTGGTCAGCCGCGATCCCGTGGCCCTCGACCGGCGGGGGCTGGCCATCATCGAGGCGCGTCGCGCGGCGCTCGGGCTTGTCCCCCTGGCCGAGCGCACGGTGCCCAACCTCTCACCGCCCGTGCACATCGAAAACGCCGCGGCCAAGGGCGTGAGCCCGGTCTGAGCACGAGGGCCGCTGCGCTCCTGCCTCGTATGTGCTACTCCATTCGTGATGACCAGTCGTCGCCACGGCTCCACTCTCCTCCTGCTTGGCATGTTCCTGGGCCTGGGTTGCGGTGGCGGTGACCTCGGTTTCCGTGAGGGCCGCCCCAAGCCGATCTGCCGCAGGGACGCGGCGGTTGATCTCCTGGTCCACCGGACCGCCGTGGATGCGCCCGGCGTTCCGGATGGCGCGATTGATGCTCCACCCTCGGACAGTGGGCTTGGACCCGACCCCGATGCGTCGTCGGTGGACGCTGGGGAGGTCGACGCCGGGGAAGCGGCTGATGCATGCGATGACGGCCAGGGCGCGGAAGGCGGAAGGGCCTGTGGCCGGTCACCTTGGATTCTGACGGGCCAGGTCCCGAACGTGCGCCAGCTCGGCGGTGTGGGCCTGGTGGGAGGAGGCACGGTGGCCTGCGATCTCGTCTACCGCGGCTCGTCCCTGTCGTCGTTGACCCAGGAAGGCTGCGCGCAATTCGCGGCCACCGGGATCAAGACGGTCGTCGACATTCGCTCCGAGAGCGAGCAGACAGCGCCCCCGGTTGCCTGCGTGGGCCAGTCCGCCAGGCTGGTCACGGCGCCGCTGCCGACCCCCTACAACGTCAGCCCCGCCGACTACCTCATGGTCCTCTACACGGCGTCTTCCATGCAGACGCTCTTCGCGGTACTTGCGGATCGGGCCTCCTATCCCGTCTACTACCACTGCCTCTACGGCAAGGACCGCACCGGCGTGGTGACCGCAGTGATCCTTGCGGCATTGGGGGCCTCTCGCCAGACCATCCAGGACGAGTACGCCATGTCGGGCGAGGCGGGCTTCTCCTTCTATCCCGCCAGCCTGGACGCCGTGCTCGACGAGTTCGATCGCCTGGGCGGCGTCGACAACTACTTCCGCGCCGTCGGCATCCCCGCCGAGCACGTGCAGGCGATGCGCGAGATCCTCCTGGGATCGCGTTAGCCTATGGCCCCTCGACGCGGCCCGCTCCGGGGCCTGCGTGGCTACTTCACGCGCGAGCGCTCGAAGAAGTCGAAGATGTCGGGCAGCACGGGCTGAATCATGCCGCCGTGGTCGGCGTTCACTTCTTTGTACTCGGACTTGAAGCCGTTCTGCTTCAGCCAGTCGCGCAGCACGTGACTGCCGTCCAGGGAAGGCGCCTGCGTGCCCTCGGTCACGAAGATGGGCATGGTCTTCAGATCGTCCCAGGGGTAACCCTTCTCCATCACGAAGGGCCCGGACATGGGCGCGATGGCGGTCCAGGTGCTGGCGTACTTGCCGCCGATGAGCCAGGTGCCGCCGCTGCCCATCGAGTGGCCGGTCAGGAAGACCGCGCCGCGATCCACGGGGTACTCGTTGAGCACCAGCTCGAGCACGTTGATCACGTCCTGCTCGCTGATTTGATTGGTGCGCTCGCTGTCGGCGGTGACCTGGGCCATCAGTTGGTCGGCGGCGGCCTGGTTGCCGAAGGGCGCGCTCAGGCGCAGAAAATTGCCGTAGGCGCCCGAGGCACCCAAGGGGCCCACCAGAATGTACCCGTGCTCTTGCGCCAGGGTGATGAGCTGTTTGTTGTTCGAGTCGATGTAGCTGTTCTCGTTGCTGCCCGAGCCGTGCAGGAACATCACCAGGGGCAGCTGGGCCTTGCCGTCCCAGTTGGTGGGCACATACAGACGGTAGGGCTCATCCGCGTTGGTCTCGGCATTGCGGTACTTGCGGTGCTGATCGCCCTTGGCCTGCCACTGCGACCCGCTGGGATTGGACAAGGACTTGGCCAGGGTTTGCGCCGAGGCGATCACCGCCGGCGCGTTCAGCAGGGTGCCGAAGGCGATGGGACGCGTGCTGGCGGTGCGCCCGCCCGTGGTGGTCGAGCCACCGGTGTTGCCGGTGCTGGCGTTGCCGCCGCCCGCGCTGCCGCCCTGGCCGCCCTGGCTGGACGCTGTCGTTCCTCCCCTGGTGCCGGTTCCGCCGCCGCCGCCCGCGCCGAGGCTGCTGCCGCCCGTGCTGCCGCCCTTCGCGCCGCCACCTTGTCCCGCGGCGCCCGAGTTCCCCCCCGGCGTCGAAGAGCCGCCGCCGTCGCTGGTGTTGCCGCCCTCGGGGCGCCGGCTGCTGGAAGAGCTGGTGGACGTTCCCCCCGCCGGTCCTGACGTGCCTGAGGATCCGCCGGCGGCCGTGGCAGAGCTGCTTGTCCCGCTTGATCCGGCTCGGGCGCTGGACCCGCCGGCCGCGCGGCTCACGCTGGTCGTGCTGCCCGAATCGCCACCGCCGCCGGTCGGCTGGCTTCCGTCGCCGCCTGAGCCACTCGAACAACCAAGCACGGCAACCCCTACGATGGTCGCGAGCAAGGGTGTGGTTTTGGTTGAATGTGATCCAGGTCTCATTGGTGCATTCCTCCAGCGGGAAGAGTCGAGGCACCCTGCAGCCGTTTGCGCGGGGCAAACCGGTCCAAATTTGGATTGCCGTATATTGATTTGCCAGCCGCTGCCTTTTGGGATTAATCTGCGCCCATGGCGAAGGTAAAGCGGCGTTCATTTGGCAAGTTCCTGCGCGGTGCTGTGAAGGACGTGGTGGTGCCGACTTCGATGGGATTGGGGCTCGCGCTCGGTGGTTGCGGCAGCTCGGATGACAAGCCTGACAGCCTCATCTTGGCCGTCCTGCCTCCCCTCGATGGCGCTGTCCGGGCCGACGGTCCGTCGACGTCATCCGATGCGAGGCCCGATACACGGATTTACGCCATCATGCCGCCGCGCGACGCCGCGGTCGATCGTCGCCCCGACACCCGGATTTACGCCATCATGCCGATCCAGAAGGATGCCGGCGCTGACGCCCGCGACACCCGCCGCGACACGCCCATCTACGCCATCATGCCGATCCAGAAGGATGCCGCCGGTGACGAGGTCACGCCGGATGCGGAATCCGCCAAGCGAGATGCGAAGCCCGACGCCAAAAAAACGCAGAACAAGGATGTCGGCCCGATCTACGCGATCATGCCTCGTGCCATTCTCCCCCCGCGCGGCTAGCGTATCTGGTTGGTGTCTGTAACTGGCAAGCGGCCTTTGGCCGTCGGCATCGAAGTCACCAGACGGTGCAACTTCCATTGCCGTCATTGCTTCGTGGATGCAGGGCGGCCGCGCCATCACGAGGCCGGCACCACGGAGATCTTGGCGATGCTCGCCGAGCTGCGCTCGCTGGGCACGACCAGCCTGGCCTGGTCAGGTGGCGAGCCGCTCCTGCGCGATGATCTCGAATACCTGACCTCGGTCGCCACCGGCCTTGGCATGCAGGTTGGCCTGGTGACCAACGGCTTTCTCGCCACGCGCACGCGCATGGACAGTCTGCGCGAGGCCGGCCTGACCGTGGTGCAGATCAGCCTCGATGGCAGCACCGTAGAGCGGGCTTCTGCCTTTCGGCAGGGGCCGGCCGCGGCCTTCGAGCGCGCCAAGCAAGCCGTGCGCGACAGCGCGGCCGCCGGAATGCAGACCTATGTTTGCACCCTGCTCGCGCCGGAGACCGCGCCGGAGATCGACGAGATGATCGGCCTGGCCCGGCAGCTCGGCGCGCACGGCCTGCGCTACGCCATGTGGATGCCGGTCGGTCGGGCGCGCGGGGCCGCCTATGACGAGCAGGCGTGGTCCTCGCCCGCCGTGGCGCGGCTGCTCGACAAGCTCAGGCGCGAAGACGATCCCCAGGGCTTTCGCCTGCTGCTCGATTGCCCCGCGGGTCCCTGGCCCGGCCGTCCCAACTTGACGTGCACCGCCGGAACCCAGGCCGTCTACATCACGGCCGACGGCAACGTGTACCCGTGCACCGCCCTCATCGCGCCCGCCTATCGTCTGGGCAACCTGTACCGAACGCCTCTGCGGGTGCTGCTCTCGAGCGCTGCCGTGGCGCGCGTGCACGAACAGCGGGCACGCCTGAAACCTCGCGGGACCTGTGCCGGCTGCGCGACCTGGGACAGCTGTCACGGCGGTTGCCCGGGGCGCACCATCGCGGCCCACGGGTCCCTGGCGCGTGGTCCTCACCAGGGCGCCATGCCGGCTTGCCTGCTGCGCCTGCACGGATGATCACGTGCGTCGGCGCTCCACAAGACACAATTTGCGCATTCTGATTCATCGCGGCCGCGAAATTCGCGCACGATGTGTGTGCTGGTAGGTCTGGTTTCGGCTGTACAAACTCTCGTCGGGGTGGGCGGTCGGTTGTTGTAGAGTGCGCCCGCACCAGGTTCAATTGTCACCCAAGGAGAAGTTCATGTCCTCAGTGTCCCAGGCCGAAGCCCAGCAACCCGAAAGCAAATCGAAGAACAGTCTCATGCTGGCGGTGATCTACGTCACCGCACTCTTCTTCATCTGGGCGTTCGTCACCAACCTGGTGGATCCGCTCATCAAGAGCATGAAGATGGTCTATCAGCTCAGCCTGTTCGAGGCGATGCTGAGCCAATTCGCCTTCTTCTTGGCGTATTTCGTGATGTCGCTGCCCTCGGCGTGGTTCCTGTCGCGCTTCGGCTATGCGCGCTCGATTGTCGTGGGATTGCTCAGCATCGTGGTGGGCTGCCTCATCGCGTGGTCGACGCTGTTCTTCAACGCCTTCGCCACCGTGCTGCTCGGTCTATTCGTGGCGGCCTCGGGCGTGACCCTGCTGCAGGTGGCGGCCAACCCGCTCATCGCATCCATGGGTGACATCAAGCGTTCGCACTTCCGCCTCAACCTGTCGCAGGCTTTCAACTCGTTGGGCGCGTTTTCGGGCGGCATGTTCGGCGCCAGCTTCCTGCTCAAGGGCGACCTGTTCAAGAAGGACGTGGTGGTGACCGACGCCTTGAAGGCGCAGGGCCTCACCTTCGTCACCAACGTCTACCTCGAGATCGCCGCGGTGCTGGCGGTGTTCACCCTGCTGGTCTTCCTGGCGCGCAACATGATTAACGCCAACGCACCCAAGCTGGCCGAGCACGCGCCGTCGCCCCTCAAGGCCCTGACCTCGAAGTGGGCCAACCTGGGCGCCGCCTCCATCTTCCTGGGCGTGGGCGCCGAGGTCACCGTGATCTCGGGCCTCATCTTCTTCCTGGAACAAGAGCACATCCTGGGCGTGTCCTCGCTGGTCGCGGGCAAGCTGGCGCCTTTCTTCATGCTCTTCGCCATGTTCGGTCGCTTCGGCGGATCGTTCCTGCTGCGCCACTTCAAGGCCACCAACATGCTGGCCTTCGTTGGGTTTGGGGGCGCCGTCCTGTGTGGCATCGTGATCATCTCCACCACCCGAAACCCCATTGCCTTCGGCGGCAGCGTCAACCTCTTCGGCGATCAGATACCCATCACCAGCGGCTTCATCCCCGCGGCCGCGGCCATCTTGATCGGCCTCTTCAACTCCATTCAGTTCCCGACCATCTTCACCCTGACCCTGGAACGCTCCACCGCGCCGGCCTCGGCCACTTCCGGCCTGATGTGCATGGCCATCTTCGGCGGCGGCGTGATCCCGCCGCTCTACGGCTTGGTCGCCGACCTCACCAGCTCCAAGTCGCTGGCCTTCATCGTGCCGCTGCTCTGCTACTCCTTCGTCGGCTGGTACGGCCTCGCCGCCAAGAAGGCGAAGGTGCACGCCATCGAGGAGGGCGCTAGCGCCGGGCACTAGTCGAATCCGGCCCAACCATCGGTTCCGCCGCTGGGGAATCCGTCCCTCAATCGCGGGCGTCTAGGGCGCCGGCGGGGTGATCAGTTCTTCCAGACGGTCGCGTATGACGGGAATCTGGCTCTTGAGGTAGGACACCGCCGAGTCGAAGGGCGAGTACACCGGGGGCGTCGGGTCCTCGTGGGCCGCGTCCCCGATCACGTCCAAGTACTTTTCGATGGTGGCGTTCATCGCCGCCACGGAGAACGGGCCATCGAGCAGCTGGCGGGCCGCGGCTCGCCAGCGGTCCAGATCCGCGTTGAAGGCGCGAAACACGCCGTCGCATCCGGGGGCGATGGCCTTGCCGCCCCAATAGGGGTAGGTCAGGCTGCAGTCCGCGGGCACCACCGACCAGTGGGGGGGCGCGTGATCGGGATTGATCCAGAAGGTGGATTCCACGTCCCAAGGAATCAGGACGAACTTGGTCGGCGACTCCTCGTACATGAAGTAGTTGTGGTTGTTGGTGCCGGCGTCGGTGCCGTTGGTGAAGAAGTAGGTCACGCCGTCGTAGCTGATGACCGCGTCCTCCACCGCCATGAAGCGCGCCAGGTAATCGAGATCCACGTACTGGGCCAGCGTGCTCAGGCGACTGGCATCGTCGGCCGCCATGAAGGTCTGGGCGAAGGCCTGATAGCCGCTCACGTTGGGTTTGTCATCGTTGGTCTCCAGGCCGGCGATCAGTTGCGACTCCGAGGCGTGGGTGGGCCACACCTCTTTGTACAGGTTGCCGTCGGGGCTCTGCGGGAAGTGGTTCGCGGTGAAGCGTCCGTCCACCGGCTCGACCATGCCGTACAAGCCCTGGGATTCGCCGTTGACTCGCAGGACAGCCCAGGCCGAGCGTGGGGCGACGATGCCCGAGGCACGGAAGAGATCGTAGGCCAGCTTCTCCTTGATGCGACTGTCGTCGTGCCGGTAGGCATTGAAGGCCAGGCGCTTGAGTCCGAAGAAGCGTTGATCCTCGACGTACTTGTCGAACTTCACCTTCATGCTCAGCCGGGGGCAGATCAGGTTGTCCTGGCTGTCGAAGCATTCGTAAAGCGTCCCGTAGGAGCCCTTGAAACGCAGACCAATCGTTCCCAGCGAACGTCCTTGGTAGCAGGCCTGCACCGGCACGAACTGCTCCTCGCGTGCGTGGATCTTCAGGTCCTCCCAGACCTCGGGGGGCAGATAGAAGTCGAAGGTCGGCACCGACGTGGCGGCGAACAGGGTGTCCAGATCCCCCTCGCGCAAGGAGGGATCGAAGGTGCCACAGGGGTTGTCGCCCCCATCGCCCGTGGCATCGGGGCGCGGGTTCTTGGGATCCGAGGCGCAGGATACGAGAAGAAGCGTGGCCAACGTCAGGGCGGAACCGAGGAGTCGGGGCTGGCTGGTGAACTTCGGCATGGCGGGTGCCTCCAGCTTCAAAGAGTCGCATGCGGCTCGGCGTGGTCCAGTCCAACATGTGGACTCCCTCTTCACGCTGACGCTAGCGTGCTACGGTAAGGGGACGTTGCGATTTACCATCGTTCTTCTTGCCGCACTGGTCCTGACCAGTCCCGCCATCGCAACCGAGCCGGTTTCGCCCGAGCGTCTCTTCGTCCTGGCTATCAACGGGGGCGGCGATCGGGAGAACAACTTCGCCTCACACCTCTCGCACCTGCGCCAGCTTGTCGGGTTGCTGGAGCGAGCCAAGGTGCCGCGCGAACACATCACGATGCTGGCCAGCGACGGCCGCAACCCCGCGCCCGATCTGGCCGTGGCCGAGCCCGAGCCCGAAGGCACCTGGCTGTTGGAGGGCACCTGGCTGGGCCGGCTCTTGCGCGACACCACCGAATTCGAGAACAGCACCCTGGCCGGTTACGACCTGCGCCCCGCGACCCGTTCCGAGCTGCGCCTGGCCCTGGCGTCCCTGCGCTCCCGTCTGAAACCCGGCGACACCCTGTTGATCTTCGTCACCGATCACGGAACGGTGAACATGCGCGATCCGCTCGACAACCGCATCACCCTGTGGGGCGCGCGGGAATCCGTGTCGGTGCGTGAGCTGGGCAGCCTGCTCAACCGCCTGCCCGCTGACGTGCGCGTGGTGACCCTGATGTCTCAGTGCTTCTCCGGCGGGTTCGCCTATCTGTACGACGCCGGCGCGCGCGCCGGGCTGCCCAGCGGATCGGTGTGCGGGTACTTCTCGTCGACCTCGGATCGCCCGGCCTACGGTTGCTACCCCGAGGTGCGCGGGGGGGAGGCGGTCGGCTACGCCTTCGAGTTCCTGCAGGCGCTGGGGGAGAGCGGGCGCTTCGCGGCCGCGCACGAGCGGGTGCTGCTTTCGGATCGCAGCCCTGATTTGCCTCTGCGCAGTTCCGACGCTTTCCTGGACGAGGTCTTGCTACAGGCGGCGCGCGACAGCCGTGAGGATGACAGCCAGTTCGTCGACGATCTGCTGGCCAAGGCGTGGGCAGAGCCCGAGGCCAGCCGCGAACGCAACCGCATCGATCGTCTCATGGCGGAGTTCGGTCTGCCGGCGCTGCGCGACCACGCCCTGGCCGAGGTCAACCGGCGCGGTGAGGAGCTGGCCAAGTGGCTCGACCGTCTGGATGCGCACGGCAAGGTGTGGGCGGCCGCCTTGAGCGATCTGAACCAGGCACACCTGGATGGGTTTCTGGCGGCGCACCCGGATTTCGCTGTCCGTCTGACCCAGCCCAAGCTGCGCAAGCTGGGGCCCAAGGACAGGCGCGCCTTGACCGCCGATTTGTTGCAGATGCTGGTGCCTTGGGCCGAGTCGGATGCCAAACAGTTGCCGCGCCTCGAACGGATGATCGATGCCATGGCCAGCATCGACGAGATCACCTACCGGACCGAGGTGCGAGCGGCGGCCCTGCTGCGCGTTCGCTCCATCATGCTGAGCGTGGCGGGGCGCCTTTACGTGCGTGCGCAGGCCAAGCAGGCCGAGGCCCTGGCCGCGCTGGAGGCCTGCGAGGATCTGCGCTTACCCCTCTTGGGCAGCGGCCCCAAGCCCGTCAATAAGTCGCCCCTGACGGCGCTCGAGGTGGATCGCAAAGCAGCGCGTCGCCTCGTGCCGGCCTGGCTGGGCTTCCATTTCCGGCCGGTGGCTCCGGCCGTGCGCAAACGCCTGTCCCTGCCTGAGGGCGCGGCCCGCGTGCAGCGCGTGCTGCCCCAATCCCCGGCGGCGATGGCGGGCGTGCGCGCGGGCGACATCTTGCTAGGCGTCGCCGGAGAGCCCTTCACCCGCGCCAACCCCATTCGCCCCAACGTGGTCACGGCCCCCTTGAACGGTGAATGGCCGCTGGATGTGCTACGCGGGCGCACACGCATGACCTTGCGGCCGCGTCCGCAGCCCGCGCCCTAGATAGGCGGGAGGACGGGCGGCGGACTGTCACCCGAGGCGAGCGGCACCGGGGACGCGAGTCCATCATCAAAGCCGGAGGCGGCAGGAGGACATGGTGTTCGTGCAATCCCAAGGTCCGCAGTCCTTGCGGGTAGGGGGCGGTGACGGTTGGGGCGCCACGGTCAGGTTGACCGCGCTTTTGTTCTTGCTGTCCGGCGCGTGGCTGCCCCAGGCTGGGTGTGGTTTCGGGGTGGGCCGTCACAGCGATGAGAACCGGAATCGTTCGATGAAGTGCGCCCGAACCCTGCCTTGCAGCGGTGCCTCCCAATGGGACGACGAGCATTGCCGATGCGTGCACCACGAGGCCGCCGATGGCGGCGCGACCGGGGTGGCTGACGCGTCTTCCTTCGATCTCGGATCGGGGGAATCGCAGGAGAACGAGGATGGAAGCCAGGGATTGGATTGAATGTCCGAGAAGGCAGGGGCGAGGGCAGGTGGCGCTGATCGTCGCCTTGCTCGTTTCGGTCATTGCTGCGGGGGCAGGGGCGGCGGAGCCCATTCCTCCTCCGCCAGCCCCCAACTCTGCCTCGCCAGCTCCTGGTGCCACCACGCCAACCCCTGGCTCGTCCGCCCCAGCGCCCAACACCCCCGCGTCGGAGCCGTCATCCCAAGCTCCCGCCGTCCCACCTGCATCCGGGCCGGGGAGCCCACCTGCGCAGATCCCGCCTCCGCCCACCTATTCCCCGCCACCCGAGTCCTACGCCCCGCAGCCTTACGCCTTTCCCGAATACCGATCGTGGGGCCACGGCTATCGGCCGGATGAAGACCGCGGTTTGTTTCGTCCTCTGAGCCTGACCCTGGCCATCGGCCCGGGCATGATCATCGGCCCTGGCGAACGCTCCGTGGCCCTGTCGTACAACATCTTCCGTCTGGGGATCGGGATCGTGCGCAATCTGTCCTTCATCATCAGCTACGAGGGGGCGGGCACCGACAGCACCAACCCCGCCACCGGCGAGGACTCCTGGCTCAGCCAGAATCAGTGGATCTTCGGCCTGCAGTTCCATTTCCTGTGCTGGTTCTATGTGCGTGCTGGCATCGGCCCCGGAACGGTCGAGGAGACCACCCGACATTTCTTCTTCAGCAATGGCACCAGCCTGACCTATGCCGGAGCGCTGGGGGTCGAGTTCCTGCGGGCCGAGTACCTGGCCCTGGGTTTCGAGGCGAGCGTCAGCACCACCCATTATAAAGACGAATCCTGGCAGACCCTGGGCTGGGATTTGACGCTGGCCTTCTACTGAGGCGATCCGGGCGTCCGGCAGGCTCGCGGGTGGGCGAGGCCTCGCCATTTTCTACAAAACGGGGGTTCTCCCTCCAGGCGTGAACTTGGTTAGGAATGTGGGACCAAGTTCAGCACCGATCGCCAATCAGCCGAAGGGTGTTCTGGACCAAGTCTGTTCTCTCACCTTTGACTTTAGGCGCAACACGATGCAAACCTCCGCGATACGGCTTCTCCTCGGCTCCGCCCTGCTGTTGTTGGCTGGCTGCGCGGCCGAACCGTCCGCTAAAGACTCCGACCCCGGCGCGGCCGGCGCCGGCGGCAGTCCGGCCCAGAATACCAGTTCGTCCCAGCCCAAACCCGCCGACCCGGACATGAAGGTCCGCCCGGTCTCCCCACCCAGCAAGACCGAACTGGGCGACATCACCATCGCCAACCCCCTGCAGGCCAAGGCCGCCGCGCACCTGTCGCGTGGCTACAACATCACCAATTGGTTGGAGCAGGGCTCCTTCAAGAGCTTCGGCAACTACAACGAGACCTTCGTGGCCAACCTGGCCAAGGCCGGGTTCAAGTCGCTGCGCTTGCCCATCGACCTGGATCGGTACGCCAAGAAAGACGAGACGGGCAAGAAGTTCATCCTGCCGGTCTCCGTCGACGAGACCCTGTGGACGATCCTCGACAGCTTCAACGAGTGGACCAAGGCCTCCAAGATCGGGTTGACCATCGACTATCACATGTATGACAAGTCGCTCTCCACCAAGGATGCGGACTCGCTCGAGGTGGCGGTGCAGATGTGGGGTAAGGTCGCTGAGCACTTCGCCGCGGAGGCGCGCGAGGATCTCTTCTACGAGTTGCTCAACGAGCCCGAGCAGTCGTTCTCGGACAGCGCGCAGCCCACGGCCGACGACTGGTGGACGCTGGCCAACAAGATGATCACCGCCATCCGCGCCGCCGACACGACCCACACCTTGCTCTTCGGCGACGTGAGCTGGTACGGCATCGGGGCTCTGTCCAAGCGCACGCCCTTAGCCGACACCAACGTGATCTACGTCGTGCACTTCTACGAGCCCTACGTCTTCACCCACCAGGGCGCCAGTTGGGGCAAGCTCACCTCGTCGCACGACGTCCCCTGGCCCTACACGCCCGAGCGCTGGTCCGAGTACTACGACACCTTCGGAATGAGCCTGGACGACACGCCCCCCTGGGTGCTGCAGCAGGCGGACGGTTACTACTCCCTGGGCACCAAGGAATACCTGTACAACGCGCTGGCCGAGGCCAAGAAGTGGGCGGTGAAGAACAACGTCCCCGTGATCTGCAACGAGTTCGGGGTCTACGAGAAGAGCTCGCGCATGGAGGACCGCGCCCGCTACTACACCGACCTCATCAACGTCTTCGACGAGCTGCAGATCCCCTGGCATCTCTGGTTCATGACCATGGACGCCAAGACGGGCGCCGTGCCCCCCGACTACGTGACGGCCTTCAAGCTCGGCACGTAGCCCGCCGGGACTGGGTGCGGGCGCATCCCGTTTCTGTTCTTTGTGGTTAAATCCCCCCCCATGACCACAAGAACCTTGGTCGGTGAAGCCGACAAGCAGCGTTTCCTTGCGATGGCCATCGCCGAGGCGATTGCTGGCGCGCAGGCGGGGCAGGGGGGACCGTTCGGCGCGGTGGTGGTCAAGGAGGGCGTCGTGATCGCCAAGGCCTCGAACGCCGTCGTTGAAACCAACGACCCCACCGCGCACGCCGAGGTGCAGGCCATCAGAGCCGCGTGTGCCGCTCTGGGCACCTTCCAGCTCGACGGCTGCGACATCTACGCCAGCTGCGAGCCCTGCCCCATGTGCCTGGGCGCCATCCTGTGGGCCCGCCCGCGCGCCCTCTACTACGCCGCCACCCGCGTGCAGGCCGCCCAAGCCGGTTTCGATGACGCCGTCTTCTACCAGGCCTTTGCCGGCCAAGCCGTCCCGCTCGTGCGCGAGCAAGTGGACCACGCCCAGGCCGACTCCCCCTTCGCCGCCTACGCCAAGCTATCAGCGAGAATCAGCTACTGAAGCCCCCCCCAACTCTCCCCCTTCTCCCTCCGTCTCTGTACCACTAACGTCGAGCATCTTCGCAAGCCGCGAAGATGTTTTGAGGGCGAGGCCCAATGCCGAGCTTCCGGGGGTGTTGCCGTGGCCGTGGCCCTGGTCGTGGCCGTGGTCGTGGCCGCAGACGATTGGAAGTGTCCGGCCACGGCCACGGCTAGGGATCAATCACATTTTTCTTGAGACCCTGGATCGCG
>CAZHUY010000045.1:11018-32837 GCA_964535465.1 uncultured Myxococcales bacterium | reverse complement strand
GTGCAGGTGATTCCCCACGTCACCGACGAGATCAAGGCGCGCATCCTGGAGTGCGCCGGCGACCTCGACGTGCTCATCGTCGAGATCGGCGGCACCGTCGGCGACATCGAGTCGTTGCCGTTCCTCGAGGCGGTTCGCCAACTGCGCTTCGAGATGGGCAACAAGAACGCCATCTCGGTGCACGTCACGCTGATCCCGTACCTCGGCGCGGCGGGCGAGATGAAGACCAAGCCGACCCAGCACTCGGTCATGAAGCTGCGCGAGATCGGGATCCAGCCCGACATTCTGCTCTGCCGCTGCACCAAGCCCCTCAGCACCAACCTCAAGCAGAAGATCGCCCTGTTCACCAACGTGGCGCCTGACGCGGTCTTCGCGAACGAGGACGTGGCGTGCATCTACGAGGTGCCCATCAAGTTCCTCAAGCAAGGCGTGGACGAGAAGATCGCCGAGCTGCTCAACATCTGGTCGCGTGCCCCTGACGTGAATGGTTGGGAGCGCGTGGTCGAGGCCATGCGCAGCCCGCAATCAGAGGTCGAGATCGCGCTGGTGGGCAAGTACGTCGACCTGGTCGAGTCGTACAAGAGCCTGAACGAGGCCATCATGCACGGCGGGATCGCCAACGGATGCCGCGTGAAACTGCGCCACGTCGATTCCGAGGAGCTCGAACGCAAGGGCGTGTCCTGTCTGGACTCGGCCGACGGCATCCTGGTGGCCCCCGGCTTCGGCACGCGCGGCACCGAGGGCAAAATCCTCGCGGCTCGCTACGCGCGCGAGAACAACATCCCCTACTTCGGCATCTGCCTGGGCATGCAGATCGCGGTCATCGAGTTCGCGCGCCACGTCGCCGGATTGCAGGGCGCGAATTCCACCGAGTTCGAACCCAAGCCGGCCCATCCCGTCATCGACTTCCTTCCCGAACAACGAGGCGTCGTCGACAAAGGCGCCACCATGCGCCTGGGCGCCTGGCCCTGCGTCCTGAAAGCGGGAAGCAAGGCCGCGGCCGCCTACCGCGCCACGGAGATCTCGGAGAGGCATCGTCACCGCTACGAGGTAAACAACGCCTACCGTGACAAGCTGGCGGAAGCCGGTCTGGTCCTGTCGGGCAGCTCACCCGACGGAAACCTGGTCGAGATGGTGGAATTGCCCAACCATCGCTACTTCGTGGCTTGCCAATTCCACCCGGAGTTCAAGTCGCGCCCGCAGCAGCCGCACCCACTCTTCGAATCGTTCATCCGCGCGGCGCTGGCCCTGCGGTTGGAGCGACAGCCCAAGCCACAAGTTTCGTCGGTGGGTGATTCCGCCGTCCCCGCGCAGGCCTGATTCAGGGAATTGTCAGGCCCTCGTGGGCAAGCAGCCAGCGTTTGCGTGGCAAGCCCGAGGAGTAACCGCCGAGTTTTCCATTGGCGGCAAGGACACGGTGGCATGGGATGAAGATGGGAACCGGGTTGGCGCCGACCGCCTGGCCTACGGCGCGGCACGCCCCAGGGTTCCCGAGAGCGCGGGCGATCTCGCCGTAGGTCGTGAGACGGCGGGCAGGCAGAGCAGCCATGTATCTCCAGACCGCCTTCTGAAACGGCGTGCCGGTCAGCTCGAACGGCGGCAAGGGCGACGGCGGTGAATGCCCCTTGAAGTAGGACGAAAGCCAGCGCGTGCTCTGGCGCAGAACCCTTGCTGCGGCGTCCCCTCGTCGGGTCGGAGTCAGGGCATCTGCCGCCTCGACCCAATCCATAGCCACAAGGCCTTTGTCCGTAGCCTCTAACCGCAGCAGGCCCATAGGCGAATCAACCAACAGAAACTGGGAGGACGCACCCGGCCAGCTAGATCGCATAACTCTGTTCACCGTCCATGATCGTGCTCTAGCCTCGGTCAACCGCTTGTCAAGGGCTGTAAGCAATCCACGTACCATTCGAGGCTTTTACTTTCTTTGACACAGCGCCCAGTGCTATCAAGATAAGTCCCCCGGGATCGAAACCCCGCGCGAATGGCTCAGTAACGCGATGGCAATGGAGATAAAACAGCATCTGAAGCTGTCGCAGCAGCTCGTGATGACGCCTCAGCTCCAACAGGCGATCAAGCTGCTGCAGCTCTCCCGCATCGAGTTGGCCGATGTGGTGCGCGAGGAGCTGCTGGAGAACCCGGTTCTGGAGGACACGGTGGACGTTTCCGCCGAGCGTCAAAAGCCGGACGGCAACGAAACCCCGGCCGCGGCGGCCAACGAGGTCGAGGCGGAGCGCATCGGCGAAACCGAGACCCCGGTGGTGGCGGTGCCCGAAGAGAAGATCGACACCACGGCCGAGGTCAAGGCCGACAACCGGTCGGGCGAGGCGGTGGCGGACTTCGATTGGGAGACCTACCTGGAGACCCAGTCCAACGCCCCCCCCATGCCCAGCTGCCGGCCGAGCGGGGATGATCTGCCGTCGCTCGAAGCCACCCTGACCCGGGGCACCTCGCTCTTCGATCATCTGGAATGGCAGCTCAAGCTGTCGCGCGATTTCTCCCCTGAACAGGAAGCCGTGGCCTTGCTGATCATCGGCAACCTGACGCCCGACGGCTACCTGGACATGCCGCTGGACGAGATCGCCGAAGAGGCGGGCATTCCCCTGGAAGACGCGGAGGCGGTGCTCAGCAAGGTTCAGGAATTCGACCCCACCGGCATCGCAGCGCGTAACCTGGAGGAGTGCCTGCTCATTCAGGCCCGTTTCCTGGGCGCGGACGACGACGTGGTGGTGGGCATCATCAGCAAGCACCTGGCCAATCTGGAGAAGAAGAACTACGCCCTCATCGCCAAGGACCTGGACCAGCCCCTCGATGAGATCTACGAGGCGGCCAAGGTGGTGATGGGACTCAACCCCAAGCCAGGATGCACCTATACCGAGGAAGAGCCGACCTACATCACGCCCGACGTCTACATCCAGAAGGTCGGCGACAAGTACTTCGTGGTGGCCAACGACGACGGCTTGCCCAAGCTCAAGATCTCCGACTTCTACCGCACGGCCCTCTCCAAAGGCCCCCAGGCCCGCGAGTACATCCAGGAGCGCCTGCGTAGCGCCCAATGGCTCATCCGATCGATCCAGCAACGACAGCGCACCATCGTCAGGGTGACGGAGTCGATTCTGCGGTTTCAACGCGAGTTCTTCGAGCGAGGCGCGGCCTACCTCAAGCCGCTGATCCTGCGTGACGTGGCCGAGGACATCGGCATGCACGAATCGACGGTCTCACGTGTCACCACCAACAAATACGTCCATACTCCGCAGGGCATCTTCGAGCTGAAGTACTTCTTCAACTCCGGGATCGCCCGCAGCGATGGCGATGATCTGGCGTCGGAAGCCGTCAAGCTCAAGATCAAACAGCTCATCGAAAGCGAAGACCCCAAGCGTCCCCACTCGGACCAACGTATCGTCGAACTCCTGGCCGACCAGAACATCGAAATTGCCCGTCGGACAGTGGCCAAGTACCGTGAACAGCTACGCATCCTTTCGAGCAGCAAGCGCCGGCAAGTCTTTTAGTCCTGCAGCTCTCGGCCCGATACCCCTAAGAATGGAGGCACTCTGAATGCAGATTTCCACGACGTTCCGCCATATGGAAGCTTCCCCCGCGGTCAAAGACTATGCGCAAGAGCGGCTGGACAAGATTCGTAAGTACTTCCAGCGCGAGCTGCTCTCGGCTCATGCGGTCTTCTCGACCGAACGCAATCACCACCACACGGCCGAGTTCTCGCTGACTTTGCCCAATGGCATCGTCCTGCAGGCACGCGAGACCACCGAGGACATGTACTCGTCGGTGGATCTGGCCGCGGCTCGCATCGAGCGCCAGGTGCGCAAGTGGAAGGAGAAGATCCGTACCCACAAGCCGCACGGCGGGCCCAGCTTCTCGATCCGTCAGGCGGTCATCGCGTCAGAGACCTTCGAACCCACCTCAACCGAGAACAAGGGCGAGGTCGGCAAGATCCCAGTCATTCGCGAACGGACCCTCGAAGTGCGCGTCATGTCGGTCGAGGACGCTGCGATGCAGCTAAACCTGATGGAAAAAGAGTTCCTTGTGTTCACGGATGTGGACAGCAAGACCATTTCGGTCATATACCGCCGAAAGGATGGCAACTACGGTCTCATCGAGACAGGAGCCACTGCTCCCGGAACGTAGTATCGCCAATCGTCTTCAGCAGCCCGGCGTATCCATGAAGGTCGTCGATTTTCTTCGTTCGGACTGCGTGATCCCCTTCCTGAGAGGGAAGAGCAAGAACGAGGTCCTGAACGAATTGGCCGAGTATCTGGCCGGAGTCCAACCCGGAATCGATCCCAAGGTTCTGGGTCGGGCCCTGACCGAGCGCGAGCGGCTCGCCTCCACCGCCATTGGGGATGGCATTGCCATTCCTCACGGACGGATGGAGTCGGTCGACAGTCTCATGGGTGTTCTCGGGCGATCGGTCGAGGGATTGGATTTCGATTCCATCGACGGAAAGCCCACCCATCTGATCTTCATGCTGGTCGCCCCGTCAGCCGCCACCGGGGCCCATTTGAAAGCCCTGGCCCGCTTGTCTCGCCTGTTCCGTGACGCCCTCTTTCGTCAGCGTCTCCTGGATGCGGCTGACAGCGAGGCCATGTTTCAGACCCTCAGAGAAGAGGACGCCAAGTATTGAACGGTAACACCGGGCCCTCGACCACCCTGACGGTGCGATCCTTGCTCAGCGAAAGCGCGGGGCTGAGGCTGGTGTTGCTGGCGGGAGAGGCGGGGCTGGGGCGGCGGATCGGTGTCAACCGCGTGCAGAAGCCCGGGTTGGCCTTGGCGGGTTTCGTGCGCCAGGTGCAGCCAGATCGCGTGCAAATCCTGGGGGCCACCGAGCTGTCGTATTTGGCCAGCCTGCCGCCGCAGGAGTCGCGGCATGGCATCGAGACCTTCATGGCCATCGAGCCGGCCTGCATCATCGTGACCAAGGGTCTGGACGTCCCCGTTCAACTCTTCGACGCGGCCGATCGCCTGGGGGTGCCCCTGCTGCGCACCCCGCTACGCTCCTCGGCGGCCATCGAGGCCATCCAGTCCTTCATCGAGCGCGAGCTGGCCCCATCGGCGAGCATCCACGGCGTGCTTCTGGACGTTCTGGGCATCGGCGTGCTGCTGACTGGCAAGAGCGGGGTCGGCAAGTCCGAGGCCGCCCTGGAATTGGTCATGCGCGGCTACCGCCTGGTGGCCGACGATCTGGTCGAGGTCCGTCGCACCTCGAACAACATTTTGGTGGGTTGGGCCGCCGAGCTGATCAAGCACCACATGGAGGTGCGCGGCGTCGGCATCATCAACATCAAGGACATGTTCGGCGTCGCGGCGGTACGCGACGAGAAGAAGATCGAGCTGGTGGTGGAGTTGGTGCGCTGGGAAGAGGCGGAGACCGCCGACCGCATTGGGCTGGACGATCAGACCCACCTGATCCTGGACGTGGCCGTCCCCCTGTTGCGCATCCCGGTCAGCCCGGGACGTAACGTCAGCGCCTTGGTCGAGGTGGCGGCACGCAATCGCCTCTTGCAGATGCGTGGTCACCATTCGGCGCGCGAGTTCCAGGAAAGGCTCGATCAGGCGTTGGCGGATGCGCAGCAGCGCCGTTTTCGCGACGAGCCCGAGTGACATGACACGCCCTGACACGAACGCTTCGCCTGACCCGGAGCGAGATACTGGCCAGGAAGGAAGACCACGCCCGTGAAATTGGTGGTCATCACCGGGGTCTCAGGCGCGGGCAAGAGCACGGTCAAGAGCGCCCTGGAGGATCTGGGCTTCTACTGCGTAGACAACCTTCCCATGACCCTCATGCCCCGCTTTGTCGAGCTTCTGGCGGGACGGGAAGAGGTCACGCGGGCGGGACTGGTGGTGGACGCGCGCAGCGGCGAGTTCTTGGCCGATTCGGCGCACGTGCTCTCGGACATGCGGCAAGCCGGGCACTCCATTGAAGTGCTGTTCCTCGATGCTCCCGACGAGGTGTTGCTGCGCCGGTTCTCGGAGACCAGGCGACGCCATCCGCTGTCAGGCACCGATATTCGTGTGGGCCTCGAGGCCGAGCGCCTGCGACTGGCCGCACTTCGCCAAGAGGCCACCACGGTCATCAACACGGCCGAGCTGACGGTACACGGGCTGCGCGCCATCGTGCTCGGACGCTATGGCCGAGCCGAAGGCAACCTGGCGGTGACCATCGCATCCTTCGGCTTCAAGTACGGGATTCCCACCGAGGCCAACATCGTGCTCGATGTGCGTTTTCTCTCCAATCCCTTCTTCATCGACGCGCTTCGGCCGCTGTCGGGCGAGGACGAGCCGGTGCGCCGCTACGTGCTCGACAATCCCGAGACACAGCTTTTCCTGGCCAAGGCCGAGGAGCTGCTGGCCCTGTGCATTGCCGCATTCGAACGCGAGGGCAAGACCTATTCGACCATCGGCATCGGGTGCACGGGAGGCCGCCATCGCTCGGTGGCGATAGCCGTCGAACTGGCCCGACGCCTCAAGACGTTTCACGTCGAGGTCCAACACAGAGACATCGGGCGAAGCCGCCCGGCAAACAGCGAGGCACGCTGAAGCATGAAATCCGTACGCCGAGCGCCGACCAGAACTCAATCGCGTCTGGTTGCAAACAGAGTAAACTGGGGCCGCTGAGCATGTCCGGCGAATCGAGCAAGGCCGTCAAACCCATCGTGGGGGTTGTTGTCGTGTCCCATGAGCAGATCGCGTTTGCCATGCTGGAGGCCGCGCGACGTGTGGTGGGCATGCTGCCCAATGTGGCTATTGCCTGCGCGTCAGCCGCCGACGACAGCGCGGTCACCACCCAGCGCGTAGCCCAGGCATGCGGTCAAGTGGACGACGGTGCCGGGGTGCTGCTGATGGTCGACATCTATGGCTCCACGCCCTACCACGTGGCCATGTCCATGCTGGACGGGACCGCCGCCGGAGAGGTGGTGTGCGGGGTGAATCTGCCCATGCTGCTCAAGCTGGCCACTTTGGATCGTTCGCGCCTCTCGCCCGCGGAGATGGCGCAAGAGCTGTGCGAGGTCGGCCGCCGTTCCATCCGCATCGGCTCGGAGCTGACCGGCAAGATCACCCTGAAGGAGAACCGCTGACGTGGGAGGACTCCAGGTTCAGCGTTCAGTCAAGATTCGCAACAAGCTGGGGATGCACGCGCGCGCGGCGGTCAAGTTCGTGCAACTGGCCAACCATTTCCAGTCCGACATCCACGTCATCAAGAACGGCGAGCCGGTGAACGGGAAGAGCATCATGGGTCTTCTGACCCTGGTGGCCGCCTGGGGCAGCGAGATCGTGGTGTCCGCCTCGGGCCACGACTCCGAGCAGGCGGTCGACGCCCTGGTTGCCCTGGTCGAGAATGGGTTTGGTGAAGGGGTAGCGGATGCTTAGACTGGCCGGAGTGGGCGCCTCCCCTGGCATCGCCATGGGAGTCGCCCATTTTCTCGGTGGCCGGGTCGAGGTACAGGAACGCCGCATCTTCAGCGACGAAGTGCCCAACGAGATGCGGCGCTTCGACGAGGCCCTGGCGCGCAGCGACGCCCAGCTCAAGCGCATTCAGCAGCAGATCGCCGAGCAGGAGAGCAGCGGCCAGGAGTACCGCATCCTCGAAGCCCACCGCCTGATGTTGGCCGACGTTCACCTGGTCGAGGAGACGCGGCGGATCATCGGCACCGACCAGGTCTCGGCCGAGTGGGCCTTGCGACGGGCGTTGGACCAGATCCAGTCGGTGTTCGCCCGCATTGAAGACGCGTACTTTCGCGAGCGACGCAGCGACATCGACATGATTGGCGAACGCATCCTGCGCAACCTGCTGGGTATGACCCCACCCGGGCACGAGGGGGTGCCCAAGGGCTCGGTGGTGTTCGCCCACGATCTGTCGCCGGCCGACGTGACCCAACTGGGACGCGCCGGGGTCAGTGGCTTTTTCACCGAGGGTGGCGGCAAGACGTCGCACGCCGCCCTGGTGGCGCGCGCCTTGGGTTTGCCCATGGTCGCGGGCGTACAAGGTTTCGTCAAACACATCCGCACCGGCATGACGGTGATCGTCGACGGTGGGCGGGGCGAGGTGATCCTAGAGCCCGATCACGAAATGCAGGGGAGGTTCGCGGACAGGGCCGCGCGCGATCTGGTGCAGGCCGAGCGGCTGGCCCGCGCGCGCGAGGCACCGGCTATCTCGCTGGACGGCGAGCGCGTTCACCTGTTCGCCAACGTCGAGCTGTTGGAGGAGATCCCCGCGTCGGTGGAGCTGGGCGCCGACGGCATCGGTCTGTTTCGCACCGAGTTCCTGTATCTGGAGCGCAGCACCCTGCCCACTGAGGAAGAGCAGTACCAGCACGCGCTCTCGGCCCTGCGGGCCATGGGCGGGCGCGACGTCATCTTCCGCACCTTGGACCTGGGCGGCGACAAGTTGCCCAGTTCGGTGCGCATCCCCGCGGGCAACAATCCCGCCCTGGGTCTGCGCTCGATCCGCTATTCCTTGTGGCGACGCGACGTCTTCAAGCTGCAGCTCCGCGCCTTCTACCGCGCCGCCGCCGTGGGCCCGCTGCGCATCATGTTCCCGTTGATCTCGGGTGTGGCCGAGCTGCGCACGGTGCGCGAGGTCTGCGCCGATGTCTGCGCCGAGCTGCAACGCGAGGGGCTGGAGTACAACCCCGACGTCCCGTTGGGTGCCATGATCGAAACCCCGAGCGCGGCCCTGATCGCCGACCTGCTCATCGAGGAGTGCGATTTTCTGTCCATCGGCACCAACGACCTCATCCAGTATTCGTTGGCCGCGGACCGCCAGGACGAACACGTCGGCTACCTGTATCACCCGCTGCACCCGGCGATTCTGCGGGCGGTGAAACAAGTGGTGGCCGCGGCCAAGAACGCGGGCAAGCCGGTCTCCATGTGCGGCGACATGGCGGGTGACCCGCGCTTCTGCTGGGTCCTGCTGGGGCTGGGCCTGCGCTCGCTCTCGATGGCGCCGCGCCAGATCCCCATGGTGAAGTCCATCGTGCGCGCCTCGCGACTGTCCACGGCCACCAGGCTCACCGAGGACATCATGCGCTTGCGTACCGAGGACGAGGTGGAGGAGACCGTGAGCCGCGTGATGAAGGAAAAGTTCCCGCTCGAGTTCACCGAGGAAGCCTCCTAGACCTAGACCGCGCCGTGATGTGACCCGTCGCACAGGGGGCACGCTGGGCATCGCCGGGACGGTGTTCTTCCGCTAAGATGCTCACGGTTGGCTGCCCCCATGTCGTTCGTACCTCGCGCTCTCGTTCTGGCCCTATCGCTGACCGCAGGCTGCCTGCAACCCGGGCCGATGCCCGAGGGGTTCAAGATCGTCTCGGGTCGTAACGTCGGGGGCATGAGCATCCTGGCGAACAACGGCACGCCTTGGGGTATCTCGTACAGCCAGCGCATCGCCCTGGCCACGCCCGAGAAGGGCGCGGTCTCTGACCTCTGGGTGGCCCCCCTCCCCGAGGAGTTCACCAAGACCCTGCCAGGGTACGTTTCTCCCGTCGACTTGCCCGTGACCCAGCCGATTCGGGTGGCGAGCAATCGCTCCGACTCCTGGGGCGCGTGGCCCGCGGGCGGTTCGATCTTTCTGATGGTGGATGAACGCCAGGTGGCGGCAGGGGGAGACGGCAACGGTCAGCTGGAGCGCGTCGCCACGCTCCAGCGGATCAACAAGGCGCACTACCTGGCCGACCTGCGCTTCGAGAACATCTCGACCTTCTCGCTCGCCGCCGAAGACCGCATGCTCTTCCGCCAAGTCCCCACCGACCAGACGCCGGGAATCTTTCTGTGGGACGGGACCAATCAACGTCGACTGGGCGACGTGGCCAACCCCGGGCATCTCAACATGCAGTTCGGCGGCAGAGGCAGGGCCTACTTCGTGCTGGGTAGCGAGCGCTTGCTCAGTCGCCTGGGGAACGTCGACGATCCCGTCGAAGACTTGTACGCCGGGGTTGCGCGCTTCTCGCTCAGCGGCGACGAACGCTACGTCATCCTGGCCGCGGACGAGGCGGGCAAGACCATCACCTTCGCCCTCGACCTCGACACCGGAAAGAAACTCTTCTTCGAGCGTCCCAACCCGTGCTGCTGGCTCGGGTGGGCCAGCAATACGGTCTTCACTTACTCGGAGACCGCGGGCGTGAGCACCCCGGCCGAGTATCACACCGTGAACGTGGCCACGGGCGAGGAGACCTCGCTGGTGCTTCCCGAAGCGCTGTCCGACCTGGCTGATTTCAAGGGGCGCTCCGACAGCGACGAGGTCCTCTACCTCGACAGCAAAGGCCATGGCGTGTTTTTTGGACCGGACCAGAAACCCCGCCGCACCGTCCTCAAGCCGGGCTCCGATCTCCCCGCCAGGATGCTCTCCCCCAGTTTCTCTCCCGACGGCAAGCACCTGCTGTACATCGATGAGCAGCCACGAACCACCGCCGACCCCTATCCGCACGGCCCGCTCTTGGTTCAGCCGGTCGACCTGTCCGAGCCCGCACGCGCCTTGACCGTGCCGGGCATGTCGGTGCAGGCCAACAGTTACTTCTTCATCTCGGGCCCCCGCGAGCCCATCCAGGGACCCAACGGTCCGCTCACAGCCCCCGACGAGCCCATCCTGGTCTTCTGGGGCTATGTGGTCCGCGCCTCCACCGACCTGTTCTTCGCCAATCACGTGACCGGGGATCTGAAAGTGGTGACGGGAGCCATTGGCGACGTCACCGTCGACTCGCAGCGGGTCTTCGGGACCGCGAACCTGTCGGCGCAGGACGTGGTCGGGGATCTGGTGGTGTGGGACGTGCCAACCCAGACGGGACGAACCATTTCTCCCGCCGTGCCCCAATACGAATTCACCAGGGACTACGACCTGGTCAGCTATGTGTTCCGCGGCCGCGCGCCTTCGGATCACGACGGGATTTGGGTGACCACGATGAATGACCCGCAAGCCAAGCGCGACGGGGGCCACTAGGTGAACGCGCTCCTGGTTTCGTGCCTGCTGCTGGCGACCGCGACTGGCTCTCCCGACGCCGGGGCCGATGGGATGGGCGAAGGCGACGATGCGGGCTTGGCCGTCGAGGTCGCGGTGCCCCCGCCGCCAGACGACGCCGGCGCTCCCGCCGAGGCCGGTGTGATCGAGGCCTCCGGGCTCGAGGCCGGCGTGGTTAGCGAGGTGCCGGCGGCCCCGTCCGGTTCGCGGCTGGGCGGAACCATTCTGGCACGCGGCACGCGCGAGCCCCTGGTGGGGGCCCAGGTGCGGGTCATCGCCAAGGGAAAGAACTTCGACAGCGAGACCGACGAGAAGGGCGCCTTCCAAGTGGAGGTCCCCGCGGGCGACTGCGAGGTGGTGGTGCTCGCGCCAGGCTTCGAGCGCTTTTCGCGTTCCTTCCAGGTCGACGAGCGAGGCAAGGCGGATCTCGTGCTGCGCCTTCACCCGAGACTGCTCGGGGATCGCTACGAGACCGTGGTCAGGTCCAAGCCCGAGCGCGCCCCGGCCATCCCGGTGCGGCGCGAGGAGCTGACCCGCACGCCCGGCGCCTTCGGCGATCCCTTCCGCGTGGTGGAGTCACTGCCCGGCGTGGTGCAGGCCCTGTGGCCGCTGCCCATGTACGCCATCCGCGGCGCCAACCCCGGCAACACGGGCTTCTTCGTGGACGGGGTGCGCGCTCCGGCCTTGTTCCACTTCGCGCTCGGCCCGTCGGTCATCCACCCCTTCTTCCTCAACGAGATGCAGTTCTACCCGGGCGGCTATCCCATCCAGTACGGCCGCTACGTGTCGGGAGTGGTGACCGCCAGCACCGTGGCCCCGGCCACCGATCGCCTGCACGTGTCGGCCGATGTGCGGCTGTTCGACGCGGGAGGCATCGTGGCCACCCCGTTCAACGAAGGCCGCGGCACGGTGGCGGTGGCCGGCCGCTATTCCTACACGGGCCTGGCGCTCTCGGCCTTTTCCAGCGACTACGGCTTGGATTACTGGGACTACCAGCTGCGCGTCGAGCATCGGCTGGGACCGGGACGCCTGACCTTCTTTTCCTTTGGCTCGGGTGACCGGCTGGAGCAGAAACACCCAGACCCCATTCCTTGGAAGACCGACATACCGCTCGGTCAGGCCAACCTGATGTTTCATCGCGCGCAACTGCGCTGGGACGGCGGGGTGCTGGGGGGGCGGCTGCAGGCCAGCCTGCTCGGGGGCTACGACGATTCCACGGTCAGCAACACCTTGATGTTCGACCTGCCCATCGCCAGCCGTGGGGCGGTGATGGCCCCACGCCTGGGTCTGGGTTGGCGCCTGGGCTCGCATGTGGATCTGGACGTGGGCGGGGATGCCGAGCTCCAGCGCTTCTGGCCGCGCTCCACCCTGAACTTCCTGGGCGGAGGCCTCGGCAACTACTACCAGACGGACATGTTCCGCGAACGCACGACGGTGTCGGGCGGCCTCTACGCCGGACTGACCATCAAGGCTGGCGAGCGTCTCCAGATCGTGCCCGGCATCCGCTACGAAACCTACTTCGCCAAGGACCGTGAGAAGGAGGACCGGGCCTCGCAGCCCAGCCCGCGCCTGTCGCTGCGCTACCGCGTGGCGAGTGACACCTGGCTGAAGGGCAGCATCGGGCAGTTCTCGCAAATGCCATGCCTGCCCGTGGGCGTGCCCGGCTTCGACAACTTCGGCCTGAGCGATTACGGCTTGCAGCGGTCGCGCCAGGGCAGCGTGGGGGTCGAGACCGGCCTGGGCAGCCGAGAAGGCGCGGATCTGTCGCTCGACGCCTCGGTCTTCTACCAACGCCTGCACGTCACCGACATGCGCAGCTCGCTCAGTCTGGACCCGCAGCAACGCGACTACCTGGAAGCGCGCGACGGCGAGAGCTACGGCTTCGAGGTGATCCTCCGCCGGCCCATGCGGCACCGCCTGTATGGCTGGATCTCCTACACATGGTCTCGCTCGTACCGCGTGGTGGATGGCGTGATCTCCCCGTCGGACTGGGACCAACGCCACGTCCTCAACCTGGTGACCGGCTACCGCCTGCCGCGCGGCTATTCCGTTTCGGGCCGCTTCCACTACAACACCGGTCGGCCCTTCCCACTCTTCGACCCGCGCTCCAATATCGTCGACTACCATCGCCTGCCCGCCTTTCCCCAGCTGGACCTGCGCGGTGACAAGCGCTTCGTCTTCGACACCTACGTGATGGACGTCTACGTCGAGTTGGTCAACACCACGCTGTCGCGCGAGGTCTTCGACCAGAAACGCTACGCCGATGGCAGCAGCTCGAGCCGCGGCTTCCGCTTGGTGCTTCCGTCGATCGGCGTGCACGTCGAGTGGTGAGCCCGTTGGGTGTATGCTTGCACCCATGACACGCATCCAGGTGACATGTTGTGGCGCCGCTTTGCTGGCCACTCTGGCAGGTGGTGTGGCTTGGGCGGACGAAGCCGCCGCTCACTACAACAAGGGCCTGACGTTGAAGCATCAGGGCAAGGCCGCCGAGGCCATGGTTGAAGTGAAGGAAGCCATCAAGATACGCCCCGACTACGCCGCGGCGTGGTTCACCCTGGGCAACCTCTATCGCGGCCAGGGCGACCTGGAGCAGGCAGCCCAGGCCCTGGAGAAGGCTATCAAGCTGGAGCCCAACGACGGCCCCGCGCACGCCAACCTGGGCGCCATCTACGGCCGACAGAAGAAGTGGAACGCCGCCATCCCCGTGCTGGAGAAGGCGGTGAAGCTGATGCCGGAGGATTACGACACCTGCACCAGCTTGGGCATGGCCCTGCGCCAGCTCGGCGATTACCCCAAGGCGCTGCCCCACCTGCGCAAGGCGACCGAGCTGAAACCGGAGGATCCCTTGGGGTGGGCCAACCTGGGGGTGGCCATGACCAAGCTCAACGACAAGGAAGGGGCGATCAAGGCCTTGCGAAAAGCGGTGGACCTGGATCCCAGGAACGGTGCATTCCATTTGAACCTGGCGGTGGCCCTGCGCCGGCAGAAGAAGACAGACGAGGCCATCAAGGAATACGAGAGAGCGGTGGCCCTGGATCCCAAGCTATCGGGTGGTTTCTACGATCTGGGGGTGCTCTATGCGGCGGATCGCCGCTACCAGGAGTCCCTGGACGCTTTCAGGAAGTACCTGGCGAGCAGCGACCGGCTGAGCCCCGAGTCGCGCAAGGAGGTCGAAGCCCGCATCAAGTCGCTGGAAGGCTCGGGCAAGGCCAAGTAGCGAACGGATCCGGATCCGGAGAGCGAGCCTAAAACCTCACGCCCATGAAGCCGCGTAGGATTTGGGCGGCGCTGGCGTCGGCGGAGCCGGTGGTGAAGATGTCGGCGGGGCGGTTGAGCGCGCCGAAGGGCCAGAACACGCCCCACACCAGGCCCGCATAGAAGTTCTCGCCGATGTTGCGGTAACCGAGCGACAGATCCAACTCCACGCCGTAGCTGATGGAGTTGCCCGGCGTCGACACGGGGACGGGCGCCAGGCTGTAGATCACCGCGCCTGAGGCGCCCAGTTGCCGGCCCTCGGCCACGTCCAGCCAGTAGCTGACCGAGGGTTTGAAGTACATGGCGTTGGTGACGGTGCCCATGATGCGGCGGAAGAAGATCTCGTCCACGTGGTATTCGGGCGAGAAGTAGAAGTTGTGAAGCGCGTTGTCGTTGAGCGGCTGAGGTACGAACTTCCAGCGGTAGTTGAGGTAGGGAGCAGGATTGACGTCGGCGGCGTTGCAGCTGATCGTCGACTCGCCTGAGGTCAGGTTCCGGCAAGCCGTCTCAGCCTGATCGCCGGTGGCACCGCCGGTCTCGAATCCAACGTGGAGCGCATCCTTGTAGAGGCGCAGGTTGGCGGCCAAGACCCAGCCAAGTTGCAGGATTCGCAGTTTGTTGGCGGCGGTGGGCGAGTTCTGCAGACGCAACGGACCTGCGTTGTCCATGTTCCCGGCCAAGGCCGTGCTCTCGAACTCGAGGGTCAACGCCTTCCAGCCCAACTTGAACCAAATGCTGGGGACGAGCAGCCAGGCCCCGATGTGCTCGGTCAGCGAGGATTGGGTGCTGTTGGCGAGATCGGTGCGCGAGATCGCCCCATTGGTGGGCTGCACCTGAGAGGCCAGCTTGAACACCTCGTTGTTCTGCTGGCGATAGACAAGCTGCGCGCCGTAGTTGATGACCACCTCGCCGCTCTGCGCACGCTCGCGGAAACGCCGATCGTCGTCCAGCAGAGACAGCGATCCGGTGAACTGTACGACCTCGTCATTCTGAGACAGGTCGAGCGGCGAACCGTTGAGATCGACGCGCCCCAACTCGGTCATGCCCCAGGTGTAGCCTGACGGGCCAAAGTCCCAAGAGAGGGTGAGCTGGTGACCGAAGAGCTGGGTGAGGATCATGAGGCGGTCCACCGTGGTCCCGCCGTCGCAGTTCTGGCAATCCCCGCGGTTGAAGTACATGCCCCTGCCGAAGTGCCAGGGCATACGACCAAAGCGCAGCGATCCGATTTGGCTGTCAATCTCGGCCCACGCCCGCTTGGGCCTGACCGAAGAAGAGAAGGAGTTCTGTTCGAATTCGGGCGTGACCTGCGAGTTGGACAGGATCCCGGCCTGGGCCAGGTTGGTGCGCAGGTCGGGTTGCGAAATCCTGACCAAGGAATCGGGATTCGATCCGAAGATGACGTTGTCGAAGATATCGATCTGGCTCAGCACCCGGACTTGATCCGAGATGTTGATGACGGGCTCCAGACGCAGACGCATGCTGGTCTGCCCCAGGTTCTTTTGCGAGCATCCGCCCTTCTCGGTCCCGCACTCGAGCGGCGTGGGGAAGGGCGGATTGCCCGTGGCGCCCGTCGGGTCGAGATAGCCCTGGCCCATGTGGAAGTTGTGGAGAAGCTCGGGCCGCACGCGGAAGTAGCCGTCCAGCTCGATGACCTCTGTGCGCCGGCGGCGTTGACTGCTGATGGTGGCCTCGGCGGCCGCTTCTCCCGCCGATTTGCCCTCTTCCTCCGGTGCAGCCTCGGCAGGCCCCTCTTCCTTGGTCTGGCCGGCCGGGGGCGGGGTCATGCCGCCTGGTGACATGCCACCCGGCATACCCATACCCATCTGGGCGAGGGCCTGGCCCGCGCCGCCCAGCAGGACTGCGAAAACGAGAGTCGACACCAGGGAAGGCCCGATCTTGCTGCGGCTGTTGTGGATCGTGTTCATCGCGACGCGCCCTTCGGTAGGCGCACCTTATAACAACAGCCGGCCCAATCGGCCAGCATCCCGCTATGATGGGCGCGTGCGATCTCCCCAACTACGCGTTTTGTGTGGCCAGCTCCTGTCCGTGGGCTTCGATGGTCCTACGGCGTCCTCGCGATTGCTGGACCGCATTGTCCGTTCCGAGGTGGGCGGGATCATGCTTTTCCGTCCCAACATCGTCGAGCCGGGCCAGGTGGCCAGCCTGGTCGGCACACTACGACGGGCGAGCCCGCAGGAAATGCCCCTGGCGGTCTCCGTGGATCAAGAAGGCGGGCTGGTGCAGCGTTTGCGCGCCCCGCTGACCCGCTGGCCCGATATGTTCTCGGTGGCGGCGGCCGGCGACCCCAGCAGGACGGAGGCGGTGGGGCGCGCCCTGGGTGACGAGCTGGCGGCCCTGGGCATCGGCTGGAACTTCGCACCGGTGCTCGACGTGCACACCAATCCCGCCAACCCGGTCATCGGCAATCGCGCCTTTGGCGTCACCCCCGAGTCGGTGGTGACCCATGCCCTGGCCTTCTGGCGCGGACTACGCGCGGCCGGCGTGCTCGGCTGTGGCAAGCACTATCCTGGGCACGGCGACACCCACACCGATTCGCACCTGGAGCTGCCGGTGGTATCGCACCCCGAGCCACGCCTGCGTGCCGTCGAGTTGGCGCCCTTCGCGGCGGCCGCGCGCGCCGGAATGGCCGCTTTCATGACCGCCCACGTGGTCTACCCGGCCTGGGATGCGCACCGGCCAGCCACGCTGTCCCCACGCGTCGCCCGTCACATTTTGCGAGACCAGCTGGGCTTCGCCGGTCTGCTGGTCAGCGACGATCTGGGCATGCGCGCGGTGGCGGACCGCTGGCCCATCGAGGAGCTGGTTGTGGAGAGCCTGATGGCCGGGGTGGACCATTTCCTGGTACGCGAGCCCCTGGAACGACAGGAGGCCGCCTGGACCGCCCTGGTGCGCGCGGCTGAGGCGCGGCCCGAGGTCCGTGAGCGTGTGCGGGAGAGCGCCGCGCGCGTGGCCGCGTTCAAGTCCATGCTGAACCCGCGCATGCCCCTGGAGGGCGCCGAGCTGTCCGCCCGCCTGGGCACGCAAGCCCAGCGGGAGTTGGCCGCGTCCTTTGCCGCGGTGAACACCGGCGCGGCCGCCAGCTCGCCCGTGGTTGATGCCTGACCATGGGACGACGTAAACCAGCCCCAGCCGCGTCGCCCGTGGGCCGTGACCTGTGGCGCCCGGTGGTGATCGGGGCCTTGCTGCTCCTCGCCCTGCTGCTCGGGTGTTTCCCCATGTCGGACTTTGACGTGTGGTGGCACTTGCGCAGCGGCCGGCTCGTGCTGGAGAACCGTGCGGTCCCGCGCGTCGATGTCTTCACCTACACCAACGCCGGCCGTCCCTGGATTGACATCTACTGGTTCTTCCAGATTGTGATCACGCTGCTCCACCGGCTGGGCGGCACCAGCGCCTTGGTGGTGCTCAAGGCCCTGGCTGGAGTGGCCCTGGTGGCGAGCACCCTGTGGGCCCGTCCTCGCTCGGCCGCGCTCTGGCCCGCTGTGGTGTTCTGGATCCCGGGGCTGGTCTTGCTGTCTGGTCGCCTCAACGAGCGGCCAGAGCTGTTCTCGCTGCTTCTTCTCGCCGGCTTCTTGCTGGTCCTGGCCCAGGCGCGCGCGCAGGCGCGAAAGCTGTGGCTGCTGCCCCTCCTGCAGGTTCTGTGGGTCAACAGCCACGGCTACTTTCTGCTTGGTCCGTTGATCCTGGCCGCCTACGCCGCGGACCTCGCCTGGCAACGCCTGCGCCGGCGAGAGATCCCCACCAACTTGGCGCGCACCCTGGCCGGGGTGGGCCCGGCGGTGCTGCTCGCGTGCTTTCTCAATCCCTACGGTTGGGGCGTGTTCCGCCTGTTCCAGCAGCAGTTCGCCAAGTTCGGCGCCCATGGCGTGTATCGCGCCAACATCGGCGAGTTTCGCACCATCGGTGATTTCGTCGCCTCCTTCGGCATCAACAACCCCTACCTGCTGGGCTTCTTCGTGGTGCTCGCCCTGGGGCTCGCCAGCTTCGTGGTCGCCGGGCTCCGCCACCGCTTCAGCTTGTTCCGCGCGCTAGTCTTCGGTGGCGCGGCCTACATGGGCTGGCAGGCCACCCGCAACAGCGCGCTCATGACCGTGGTGACCGCGGCGGTCTTCCTGGGCAACCTGGACCAGGACGGTCCGCCGGCCCGCGAGCCCGCAAAACAGCGTCCGGCCAAGCCGCAGCCGCGTCGAATGGAACCGCTCCTGCTCGCCGCCTTGGCCCTGATGATGCTCGTCGTGGCCTCGGGCAAGTTGTACGCCTGGGCGGGCGAAGGCCGCACCATCGGGCTGGGCGAGCGCCCGCATTGGTTCGCGCACGAGTCCTGCGAATTCCTGGCACGGCCAGGGCTGCCCCCACGCATGGTGGCCTTCAACCTGAGCCAGGCCGGGGTGTGCATCGCCCACGCAGGCGAGTCGCGCAAGCAGTTCATCGACCCGCGCCTGGAGGTCAACTCGACCGAGACCTTCGAACGTTATCTGGCCGGCCTGCGCGGTCTGTGGCGCGGCAGCGACGATTGGGAATCCGCGCTGATGATCGATCGTTCTCGGCCCGACGAGATCCCCGCGTTGCTGATCGAACGAGGCATTCTGAACCGGGCCATTCACCAACTGTTGGACAATCCTCGCTGGCGCTGCGTTCACGCCGACACGGTGGCCGTCGTGTTCGTGGACACCGCCTTGGCCGAGGCGCAAGGCCTGGCGGCGGTAAGGCCGTAGCCGTTTGGATCCCCTCCGGTCTTCCTCCTACGGCCTTGCCTTTCACTCCTCGACGCGACACCCTTCGCGGGCCTTGCACACGGTCTCTGCACGCTCGTATCGCCAAGCCACAGTGGTGGCCCTGGCCTCGGCCGTGCTCTTCGCCATCATGGCGGGGCTGGCGCGCGCGGTGTCCTCTCACATCCCCGGCCCGCAGATCGCGTTCATACGTTTCGCCACCGGCGTGGTCGTCACGCTGGTAGCCGTGCTGGTGGCGCACGTCGATCTGCGCCCTCACTACTGGGGTTGGGTGCTGGCGCGCGGAGTCTTTGGCGGCTTGGCGGTGCTGCTCTACTTCACCAGCATCGAGAGGATCGGCGTGGGGGTGGCCACCCTCATCAACTTCACCTCGCCGGTCTGGGCCTTGGTCCTGGCCTGGGTGTTGCTGCGCGAGCGTCCCAAGCCGGGTATCGGCGTCGCGCTCTTCGGGACCATGGTGGGCGTGACCCTGGTGGCGACGGGACAAGGGCATGAATTCCGCCTGCACGGATGGACCCTGGTCGCCCTCGCCTCGGCGGTGGTGTCGGGCATGGCCATCACCTCGGTCCGCGCCACCCGTCGGCCCGGACGCGACGGAGTGAGCGAAGGTAGCTGGACGGTCTTCGCCTCGTTCACCACGGTGGGGTTGCTGGTGACTCTGCCCGCGGTGACCCCACCCCTCGGCCATTGGATCGCGCCCACCACCGGGCAGTGGCTGGTGCTCGTGCTGTGCGGCCTCACCAGCGTGGTCGCGCAGCTTCTCATGACCTCGGCCCTGCGCGACCTGACCGCCGCCGGTATCGGGGTGGTGCAACAGACCACGGTGGTGTTGAGCCTGGCCATCGGGTTGCTGTTCTTCGACGAAGCCCTCACTCTGCGCGCCGCCACGGGCTGCGTGATCACCATCGGCGCTGTGCTGTGGATGATGAGGACGAGCGCCAAGAGCTGAAGTGGGCAGCGTGTTGGAGCCGGTGGTATTCTGACCGGCGATGGGCACCTCCCCCGCCGATGCCTTTGCCTCGACCATCTGCCTGACCCTGGATTTGGATTGGGCACCGGACCATGTGCTGGACGACACCCGCGCGCTGCTGGCCGAGGCCGGATTGCCCGCCACCATCTTCGCCACACACCACACCCCGGGCGTGGTCGCGCTGGCCAACCTTGCCGGCGTGGAGATGGGCGTGCACCCCAATTTCCTGGGCGCGCATGACGAGAACGTCGTGCTCAGCCACCTGCTGAGCGACTTTCCCAGCGCCGTGGGGGTGCGCGACCACCTGCTCTTCTACCATTCGCGGCTGCTCCCCCTGTTCTTCAGCAAGGGCGTGCGCTACTTCTCCAACGACCTCATGTTTCTGCAGCCCGGCTTGGCCCCCTACTACGACTGGAGCGGTCTGGTTCGCCTGCCCATTTATTGGGAAGACGACGTCCATTGCCTTTACTTCGACAAGCGCTTCGATGTGGAGGCCCTGATGCTGGAACGGCCAGGATTGAAGATCCTGAACTTCCATCCCGTGCACCTGTTCCTCAACACCCGCCAGGACGCCGACTATCAGGCCGCCAAACCCGTGCTGCAAGATCCGCTGGCGGCGCGCGCCCACCGTCAGGAAGGACCAGGGATTCGCACGCTGTTCCTGGATGTGGTTCGTCGCCTGCGCTCCACGCATGCGCCCGTGCTGTCGTCATTGACCGAGCGGTTCCGCGCCAGCACGCCATTCGCGGGTCTCACCACCCGGCGCTTTGCCCAAGGGCAGTCGTGAGCGCGCGTCGCATCCTCATCACCGGCAGCGGCGGCCCCCTGGGCAGCAACGTCATCCGCTCTCTGCGCATGGCGCCCGAACCCTTGGCTCTGTTCGGGACCGAGGCCAACCGCTACCACCTGCCGCTCTCGCTGGCGGATCGAACCTTTCACATTCCCCACTCACGCGACACCGAGGCCTATCTCGCGGCCTTGGCGCGCATCGTGCGCGAAGAGGGCATCGACCTCATTCTGCCCACCCACCCGGTCGAGGTGCGTACCATCGCGTCTCACGCCACCAGGCTAGGTAAGGTGCGACTCTTCCTGCCCGCGCTGCCGGCCATCCTGACCGCTGATTCCAAGTGGGAGACCTTTCGCCTGCTGCGCGACGCGGGGGTACCGGTCCCCGACACCTTCGTCATCAACCGCGAGGAGGACGTGCACGCCGCCTTCGCCGCGATCCCGACTCGCCCGATCTGGGTGCGCGGCTCGGGCGCGCCCGGGATCGGGATCGGCGTGGCCTCGTTGCCCTGCCGCGAGGCCAAGCACGCGGTGGCCTGGATCGATCACTACCGCGGCTGGGGCGGGTTCATCGCCAGCCGGTTCTTGCCGGGCCGTAACCTCACCTGGTGCGGTCTGTTCCGCGAAGGGCAGATGGTGGCCGCGCAAACGCGCGAACGGCTGGAGTACGTCATCCCGCACGTCAGCCCCAGTGGCATCACCGGCGCGCCCGCGGTCAGCCGCACCATCGTCGACGCCCGCGTGCGCACGATGGGCGAATCCGCGGTGCGCGCCCTGCCGGGCTCGGCCCACGGCATCTATTTCGTGGACATGACCGAGGACGAGAAGGGTCAGCCGCGGGTCACCGAGATCAACGCCGGCCGCTTCGGCACCACCATCCATTTCTACACCGAGGCAGGCTGCAACTTCCCCTTCATGGCCGTACGCCTGGCCTGGGGCGAGGACATCGCCGGCGCGCCGTTGATCGATCCCTTGCCGCCGGGGCTGTACTGGCTGCGCACCCTGGATTGTGGCCCGGTGTTGGCGCGCGATCTGGACGGACCCGGCAAATGACCCCGCTGAAGACCATCGCCATCTCGGACATGGATGGCGTT
>CAZHUY010000045.1:0-11008 GCA_964535465.1 uncultured Myxococcales bacterium | reverse complement strand
CGTTCTGCTCGACCTGCACCTGGATGGCGCACGCTTGCGCGGCACCTTGAACGCCCTGGTGGCCGAGCACGGCTTCAAGTTCGAGGGCCGAGGCCTGCTCACCGACATCAGCGCCATTTGCACCCAGCTCGCCCAGAAGGATGCCGCGGCCGGCGAGCGCCTGCGCCAACGTCTGTGGTCCCTCATCGACGAGGAAGAGATGCGTTGCGCGCCCGGGGCTACCCTGCATCCGGGCGCCCGGGTCTTCCTGGACGGACTGGGGAGCACGCCGCTCGCGCTCTACACCAACAACCACCGCGCGTGTGCCACGACGGCCTTGCGGGCGGTGGGCATCGACCCGGATCGCTTCTTCGCCATCGAGGCGCGCGCCGGCGCAACCTCGATCAAACCGGCCGCGGCCCCTGTCCTGCGTCTGCTGACCCACGCCGCGGCCAAGGGCGTCGAGCGCGTCTTCCTGATCGGGGATCACGTGGCGGACATGGGTTCCGCCACGACCGCGCGTGCCGCCCTCACCGCCTCGCCCCAGCTCATCGCCATCGGTCACGCCCACCGCATGGAGGACGGGCCTCGCCTGGAAGCCGCGGGCGCCGATTTCGTGGTCAACGACGTCAGCGACGCAACAGCCTTGATCACCGCGGAGCGCAGCCCGCTCAGCCTGTCCATGGTGTTGCTGGCCCTCAACGAACAGGACTCCATCCAGGCCGCCATCCGCGATTGCCGGCGCTTCGGGCGTCTGTGGCTGTCCGACTACGAGATCGTCGTGGTGGACGACGGCTCGACCGACGCCACCGCGGCCCGCGCGGAGGCGGCCAACGAGGGCGACGTGCGCCTGATTCGCCACGACCGCAATCTGGGCATGGGCGCGGCCATGCGCTCGGGCTACGCCGCCGCCCGCTGCGACACCATCGCGCACCTGCCCGCGGATCGCCAGGTGCGCCCGCAATCCCTGCTGGCCTTCTTGCCCCACGTGCGCCCCGACACCACCGTGGTCAGCACCTACGTCACGCCGCCCTCCGGCCAGCAACGCCACCTGATGTCCCTGGCGTTTCGCCTGGTCGTGCAGGGGCTGGGTGGTATGCGGGTGAACTTCGCGGGCACGTACATCTTCCACCGTCACTGGCTGGACCACATCGATCTGGCCAGCGTGCGCTGCGAGACCTTCGTGTTCAGCTTCGAGTTGCTCGAGCGTCTGCGCCGGGCGGGCTCACGCTTCACCGCTGTCACCATTCGACCGTTCGTGCGCGAGATCGGACAGAGCCGCGAGGTCGCAGTGCGCCGGATCGTACGGGTGTTCGGCGAGATCGCGCGCTACCGGGCGCGGCGGTTGAAAGACCACCTCTTCCCTTGATGCCTGCGCTGCGGGTGTCCGCCCCGCTGGCCGCTGCTCGCCTCACCAGAAGACCGCCCTACCCCTAGGGATGATAGTTGGGCAACTCTATGACGTAGGTGTCCACGATGGCCTGGCCGCCCCAGTCGCTGCCAAAGAGGATGCGTGAGCCGCTCGGGCTGATGGTCGCATGGGGTTCCGCCCAGTAGCCCTGCGTCCCACAGTTGTCGCTGCTGCCGCAAGAGCGGTGATGTCCGACGCGGCAGATGGAGCCGCCGGTATTCGCGTTGACCAGCACCACCTCACTGTCGAGGAGGGTTTGGCCGTCGGCCTCCCCGACCACGTCGAGGACCATCCAGCCTGGATTCTTGTAGGCGACGGCCGAAATATGCGTACCGCGGGCCGGGTAATCCAGCCACCCGGTGGAGGGGCCCATGATGACCCGCTTGCTCCCGTTGGCCATGTTCACCGCGACCAGGTTTCCGTTGGGACTCGAATCGAACTGCACGCTGAAGTGGGTGTCCACGCCGTCGGCGGTGCCCAGCGTCGCGTGCGCGTCGGACTCGATGTCCAGGGTCCGCAGTGTCTTCATGTTCACGTCCACCACCTGGGCGGCGCTGTCGTTGGCGTTGAGGAAGAACAGCTGCCCGCTCGGCGCGGGCTGCGGCGCGTTTCCGCCGGTGTTGCCGACACGGATCGTGCCGATGGCGTCCGTGAGCCGATTGTAGGTGAACATCTTCGCGCCCGCACCGCGGCCGCAGGCATAGCCGAACGTGCCGCCGTCCCAGCTCGTCCACATGGGATCCGTGCCACCCGTGATGTCGTCGCTGCAACTCACCGGCGCTTGCGAGAAATCCTTCACCAGCGTGGCGGTGTCGGTCTTGACGTTGAAGGCGTAGAGCCTTCTCTCGGTGATATCGGTGTAGTACAGGATCGACGGGGCGGTGGGGCTCCAATAGACCTGCTCGAGGTCGGCCGGTCTGATGTCCAACGCCTTGATGAAGGCATAGGTCTTGCCGTCGTACAGGTAGTGGCCGTCCGGCGATCCGTCGGTGTGGTACAGGACGAGGTAGCTCTCATCCGCATTCCAGGCCTGGATGGTCGAGTAGACCGGCTTGATCACCTTGACCGTCCCGTGTGAGGCGGCGTCGCTTATGCGCCGGATGGTCGTGCGGAATTCGGGATCGACAAAGGCGGCACCCCGCGCCGGTTTGGGGACTGTCTTCATGGGGTGAGGGCTCTTATCGATAACGAGGTCCTGGCACGGGTCGGACGTCGCCAGCGCGCCGCCACTGCCACCCGTTGTGCCACCACTGTCGGTGGTGCCGCCCCCGCCGAGGGTTTCTATCGACCCAATCGCGCCACCGTCGCTGGCAGAGACGCCGTCAATGACCGAGCCGTCACCTCTGGAGCCAGCTCCAGGGCTGGAACAGGCAGAGATCGAGAAGATGAGCGCACCCGCAACATGACGAAGCCCTATCTGCCGCATCGTCAAATGGTAGCCGAAGCCGGAAAATTCTGAACAACCCGATTGCGCTGCCCTCGCGCACCTGCCCATGGGTGAGCGAGCCTGCCTGCGTATCTCGTGCCGCCATAACCACCAGGAGTCCTTGCCCTACCGCGCCCAACTGGCAACGAAGCGACGCTCTCTGTATGTCCGCCACCATCCCGGCGATAACCTCACCCTTGGATTACTCCAAGAATTGGGGCATCAGCATCGAGGTCAACGCAAAGGACACCCGAGACCCCATCGGCTCGCGTTTCGGCACAATCGCGCTCAACTTCACAGGTTTGCCCCAGACTGGCGCCCAAGCGATGATCCATCGCGCGGGTGACCCCGAAGAGACCACCTACTGCGCCTTCGTGACCTCAGGAACAGCCGTAGCGCTCGGCGCCTTTACCACATCCTGCTGGAACAGCACTGGCGCCGGCCTGACCGCCGCCGATGCCCCCAAGATCGACTGGATAAGCCTGGCCGTGATGGTCACCACCTCGGAGATCATCGTCGACAAGCTGTGCCTCACCAGCATCGTCTTCGGCAACTGACCTCAGCGAAGGACCGCCTCTTCACTTGATATCGGAGCTGCTAAAAATGCAGCTGTTGCCGTCGCCTCCACTCGCGCCGTAGCTGGTCAGCGAGGTCGGCTCATCACCGCTGCTGTTGCCCGTGAAGGTTTGGCACATGGTGTTGACCGTTCCGCAACGGGTGATGTTGGTCAGCTTGGCGGTGTCTCCGTAGTTGGCGTTGATCCCCGCCAGGACTTTCACGCCGCTGGCAAAGATGTTGGTCATCTCCACATGGCGGGCGAACCCGTTGTTCGAACAGTTGCCGCACGAGCGGTACAGCTTGCCCGCGTTCTTCACGAAGAAGCCATCGATCTTGATCGTGCCCGGGCCGTTGTGCTGGACGACCTTGTCCGATGCCTCGAACGCGCCACCGCCCGTGATGGTCATGACCTGGCTGGTGTCGCTGCCTTTGAAGGTAATGGCGTCTTCGCCGACGTCGGCGATCCACACGTTCTCCAGGGTGCAGCTTCCGCTTTCGCAATGAACGCCATCGGCCGCCGAACAGCCCGCCCCCCCGATGATGACGTTGCGGAGCGTGGCCCCCTTGGCCAGCTTGAACAGGGGTTTCTGATTCTCGGATTGGTCACCCTTGCCCAGCTTGTCGGGGTCGGCGCAGATGCGCTGGAAGGCGTAATCCTTGACCCCGGTGATGCTGATGGTTTCGGTCGCCGTCTGACTACCGGTGTGGGTGGGCACCTGCGAGTTGCAGCTCAACCCAGGCCCGATGCCCGTGCTGGTCGTCCCCCCTGAGGCGCTGGAGCCTCCGCCGGACGATTTGCCCCCCACGGCCGATCCCCCGCTGGCGCTCTTGCCGCCCGCGCCCGCTGCCCCGCCATTCGCCCCGCCCGCTGTCCCGCCGGTCTTGCTGCCGGCCGAGCCGCCCCCCGTCGCCGCACTGGTGTCACCGCCGGTCTTGCTCGAGCCTCCCATGGCACTGCCCGAGCTGCCGCCTTTGCCAGTGCCTCCCCCAGCGGGCGAACTGCTGCAGCTCACGCCGCCAGCCGCGCTCGTTCCTCCACTGAGCGCACCACTCCCACCCATCGTCGACCCAGCTTTGTCCGAGCTCGCCTGGCTTGTGCGACCGCCGGTAGCCCCTCCGCCGGCTGCTCCGCTCTGCCCAGCCGCCGCGGAGTCGCCTGCGTCTGGTGCGGTAGCGCCGCCGTTCGAACCCTGGCCAGATCCGGAATCGCAGGCCAGGAACAAAAGGCACAACGAACAGAGCAGGTAGCTGCGCATGACACTCCTTGCGGTCACAGGGTGATGACGAGTCAAGCCAGGATCTTGGCCTGGCTCCATGAGGTTAGTGCCTGGCCTGAACCCGATTTTCGACAAAAGATCACCCGAGGGCGCAAGGGCCCCCGCCGCCGCTGTGCCTGTGCCACCCAACCGCTAGCTGCGGACCGGGGACGCCTTGATGGCGGCCTTGCCGTCTTTCACGTAGACAGAGAAGCGAGCCGTGGTGCACCCGTACTTGGCGATGAGCTGATCGCGGTTGCTGCGCAGCTTGGCGAAGAACTTGTCGGGAGCCACGCCGGTGGTGGGCTCGCCGCACTTGGCGCGCAAGGCCAGGTATTCCTCGAAGACCTGCTGGTAATGGGCGATCTCATCGTTCTGCCCCTGGCCGATCATGGTCGCCTTCATCTTGGCTGGAGAAGAGACCTGGACCGCCGGGGGAACAGGAGGAGCCGCGACCGGTACGGGGGGAGGAGGAGGGAGCTGGGGAGACTCGATGAGTGAGGAGGGCGAGACCGTCGCGAACTCTCCCGAAGAGGCGGCGCTTTCGGCCGGCGGCGGCGGCACGGCCGGGCGCGGCGGCACGGGAGCGGCGGCCACGGGAGCCTGGACAGCGAAGCCACCGCCAGGATTGGAGGCCGGCGCGGAAACCGAGGGCGGCAGCTTGGGCGTGCCGAACAGCGAGGCCGCCACCGAGGCCGCAGAGGGCGGAGCGGCCGGCGCGGGCACTTTGCCGCGCGAGACATCGAAGGATTGCCCGTCGGCGCTGGGACTGCGATCCAGGATGGCGGAGATGTCTTTCTTGGCCACCTCGGACTTGGGGGGCACGGCGTGAGTGAAACGTTCGACCGTCGCGTTGATGTCGCGGGCGATTCCACCCAGGCGTCCGGCGTAGCTTCTATCCTCGATGCGAGACGCGCGGTTGTTGGCCAGGCTGTGCACCTCGGCGCGCAGACGGCGGATGGGGTTCTCCACCTCGTAGCGTTGCAGAAAGAGCCCCACGCCGATCATCGCCAGAATGCCGAAGGTCAGGGACAGCCACGGGAAACGCCCCCAGCTCAGATCGTTCGAGGAGGCGTTGGACAACATGGTCCAAGGATCGGTCTCGGCCGATTTCTTGTTGAGCAGGACGTAGTAGGCCTGCTGCTCCGCGGCCTCGCCCACGAAAGGCGCCGCCACCATCAACAGGCGCTCTTTGCCCATGTCGATGGGAGTGGCGCGCGTGCGTCTGTGGCTGACGATTTCGTTGGAGCGTTTCGCGATCAGCTCGGGCAGGTGGCCCAGCAAGGCCTCGGGCAAGGTCGAGGAAATGACGTTCTTGCCGAGGACGATGGCCACCTCCACACCCAGGTTCTGTTTCCACATCTCGGCCAGGCGCTTGCCGGTATCGACCGACACCACCATGGCGCCGACGATGCGGTCGCGCGATTTGGAGACGACCGGAGCCGCGGCCACGCGCCGCAAGCGGCCGCCCGCGCCCCACACGTCGTCCGAAAGGTAGCCGCGCAAGGCATCCCCCACGACCTCGATGCCCACGACGGATTCGCCGTACTCCCCCTCATCGTCGCCCACGCGCGCCACCACGCGCCCCTTGTTATCCACCGCGACAAGCGATTCGACGCCGATGGACGTACGATCCGGCACCAGCGCCTTGAGGCGGCTTCGAACCGTGTCGTGCAGGGTCTTGGGCTCGCCCACACCACGCGAGGAGGAATCCAGGGCCTCGGCCAGGTGAGCGTCGCGGCTCAACTTGGCCACGTAGTCGATCCAGCGGTGGGCATCATTGCGCAGGAGCTGCTCGGCCGCGTACTGCGCCCGATCCATGCGCTGGCCTTCGAGCTGTTCGATGCGGCGATCAGCCGGTCGAGGCGCCACGAAGGCCGCGGTGATGGCCAGTCCGGCCACGAGGGCCACGAGAACGAAGTAGATCTTTGAAAGGAACATTGCTTCCGTCCCCTATTGTTCGTTGGCTGCTTTGGGTTCGGCGACCTTGATGTTCAGGTCCACACCCTGGGGCCTCACCTCGATGGCGCCCTCGTGAACCCAACGTCCATTGCTCCACACCTTCAGCGTGGCCGGGCCGTCGGGCACATCCAACAACTTGAAACCGCCCTTCTCGTCGGTGGTGGCGAAGAAGGGCGAGCTGGTCACGATGACCGAGATGGCGATGTGTGGATAGTCGGCGCAGCGGACCACGTACTCGCCGGGGACGCCGAAACGTGTCTTGCGCACGCTGCCCGCGCTGACCCGTTGCGGATCCATGACGTCGGGCCGACCAGGGACCGATAGCTCGTGCGCAACCTTGTCCGAGTTGCGAAACTCGACCACGGCGCCCTCGCCCACCACGATGGTGGTGGGATTGGCCTGCATGCCGACGATCTCGACCGGAGTGTTCCTGGGGGCCAGGGTCTGCCCTTTGGGGCCGACCACCAGAACCACGGTGTCACCACGAGAGGGGGGTGGCTGAACCGCGGCTGTGGTGTTCTCCACGCGCCAATGACCCAGGAAACGCCGGCCAGTCTTGAACTCCTCAGGCAGATTCACCGTGCCGCGCACCGAGCCAGCCAAGGCAGGGCTAGCTGCCGAGGCGATGAGGCACGCCAACAAGGAGAACAACAACGATCGATACCGCAGCATGCTGGGGCCCTCCGTCAGAACCCATCGGGGTTGTTTGCACAAGGTTGCATGATGTCCGCGCCTGCTATCATGGCGGCCCCATGGCCACCAAACCGTCCACCACTCTCGAAACCTTCCCCAACCCTAAGCCGGAACGGGACTACGTCATTCGCTTCGAGACTCCCGAGTTCACCTGCCTGTGTCCCAAAACAGGTCAACCCGACTTCGCCACCATCCGTGTGGAATACGTGCCCGACCAACTGTGCGTCGAACTCAAATCGTGGAAGCTGTACCTCTGGTCGTACCGGGACAGGGGCGCCTTCCACGAGGCCGTGGTCAATCGCATTCTGGACGATGTCGTGGCTGCGGTCAGCCCGCGACGCGCGCGCATCGAGGGCGACTTCAACGTGCGGGGTGGCATCCACACCACCGTGGTCGCCGAATTCCACACCCCGAAACCATAGAGCACCCCGGGGCCGCAAGCGGCTCTGCAAGACGGCCGACAGCGACCCGGGGGCGTTGGGCACTAATTGGCCTTCTTCTTGTTCTGAATCACCGCCAGCGCCACGCGGGTCTCACCCAGCAGATCCCGCGCGCCCGGCAGACGCACGGCCTGCTCGTCGCGCTCAATTTGCTTGAGCAGCTTCTCCTCGCACTCCTTGCACGAGGCATCCGCCAGCTTGGTGAGGGACTGCAGGATGGCCTGGTGAACCGGGTAGCGAAGCTGCGGCAACGCGGCCACCGGCTTGAGGGCGTTGAGCAGAATGGGCACGCCCTTGGCGGCATTGCCCGAGAACCCGATGGCGAACGCCGCCTTCTCGGCGCGCGTCCAGGACTGGTCCTTCTCCAGCACCTTGGCGTAGCAGTCCAAGTCCTTGTCGCATTCCTTGGCCACTTGCATGCGGTCGAGCGCCTCGCCAAAGATCCCCTGAACCTCCGTCTCCTTGGCCGCGAGAGCCTTGAAGGACTCGTAGGTCTCCTTGCCCGCGATGCGCGCCAGATCGATGGCCGCGTTGGCCCGCAGGTCCGAGGCCTTGACCCCGCCGATGGTCACGTAGCCGTTCTTGGCCATGTCCAGCAGGATGGGAACGGCGCGCTTGTCGCCGGACAGGTAGATACCATCAGAGGCAGCCTGGCGATCCGTGGCTTCGGCCTTCTTGTCCTGAAGCACGTCGATGAGGACCTTGACCGCCTCGGGGGTGCCGATGAGGCCGAGGCCAATGAGGATGGCCTTGTGCTCGCCTGACTTGGCCGGCATCTTCAGACGCGCCGCCATGGCGGGCACGGCCTTGGCAGCCCGCAGGTCACCCAAGAGATAGGCAGCCTTGAAGGGCACGATGCCCGGGCTGACCTTGTCGAAATCCAGCTTGCGCGCCATATCGGCGATCTCGGCGTTCTTCTCGTTGAGCAGCTCGATGAGCGCGGGAATGGCCGGATCCCCGATGCGCACCAGCGCCAGCCGGCACTCCTGGAAGATCTGCGTCCCACGGCCGGTCATGAACAGGCCCTTGATGAGCGCGGGGATGGACTGAGGATCGCGGAACTCGGCCAGGCCCAAGGCGGCCTTCTGGTTGAGCAGGAAGTCTTGCTCGTCGGCCGAGGTGGTCAGAATCTTCATGAGCGTCGGCACGGCCTGTCTGTCGCCGATCTTCACCAGGGCACGAATCGCCGCCAGCCGCACGGTATTGGCGCGCGACTTGATGGGCAACTGCCTTTCCGCCGCCTTGATGAGCGGCTGAACGGCGTCCTTGGCCTTCATGTCACCCAAGGCGCCTGCGGCCTTCACGGCCCGGTCGAAGTCATCCTCGGAAAAATCCAGGGCCTCGATGAAGATGGGCTTGGTCTGATCGTTGTGGAATCGGGTCAAGGCATCGAGGTGCTCGGGCTTCTTGGTTTCCTTGTAGAGCGCGATCATCTCGGGGAGCGCCACCTGGGCCCTCTCGACGCTCATCTTGGCGAGCTGGTCCATCGCCTCTTTCTGGTCGCGCAGATTCTTGAGCTTGCGCGCCCAGGTACGAGGATCGTTGGGATCGCCACTACACCCAGACATGACAAAACCGACCGCAAGGACGCCGGCCAGAAGAAGAGTCGCTTTTCGCATCTCAGCCTCCCTGAAAGGAAAAAAATCCGGTGATCATGACTGCGGCCGGCCCGTTGGGAGCCGGCCGCATTCGACAACAGACGATGGCGACGGTCGCGTGAAAGCGCGAGGTCACTCTGCGGCCGGTGCAGCGCCGCCTTTTACCTTCGGTCGGACCGCGAAGTTGACGTTCTGGTATCCGGCCGTGGCCGCGGAGAACATCACCTTGCGCAGCATCTTGAACTCGACGCTCTTGTCCGCCTGGATGATGCAGACCCCCTTGAAGTCCTCGGTGGGGTGCAAGAGCTTGTAGTTGTTCTTGGCGGTCACGAGCTGATCGGCCAGCTCGGGGATCTTGGCATCGCCCGTGGCCGAGTCCCGCATCAGCTCCTCGCCGGTGGCGACTTGCCGGCCGTCGAGGGTGACCACGTCCTTGGTGACACCGATGACCGGCGCGCGCTCCAGGTCGGACCAGTTTTGCGCATCGGGCAGGGTGATGTTCTTCTGGACGAACAAGATCTCACCAGAGGCCGAGAACGACATGAGGAGGAAGATGACGAGCATGGTCATCATGTCGATGTAGGCCACGAGGTTGAGAGCCTCGTTCACCGCTTTGCGACCACCGTGGCCAAGCTTGTTCTTGGCCACCTCCAGGTTGATGGAGTGGTACAGGTGTGAGCTAGGGGTTTTGATAGCCATTGCGTCGTCTCCGCCCTAGATCCCGGCCGCACCGGCGTCTATTAGTGAGATATCTGGGAATCTCGCTTGTATCGCCGTATCCATGGCGCGTACCAGGACGTCGAATTTGATGGTGTCCTCGGACGCGACCTGGGCGTCGTTCTTGTCCGGGTGGCCATCCTTGGCCTTCTTCAGCTCGGCAGCCAGCAGTTCGAAGTCATAATCAGCACCCTTCTTGGGAATCGGGGTCTGATCCTGACCAACCACCAGGTTGAAGCCTTCCTGGTTCACCACCACGACGACCTTCACCTGCAGCTCGGGAGGAGTTTCCTCGCCGGCTTGCCCTTGGCCCTTTTGCTGGGCCTGCAGGCGCGCAAGTTGCGTCCACACCGCGGTGATGAGGAGGAAGGCGACCATGCACGTCAGCAGGTCGATGTACGGAACCAGGTTGAGATCGGCGTTAAGCGACTTCTTGCCGCCTTTGCCGCCTGTATCTACAGAAACGCTCATGTTTGACTCCCATCTTGGAGGGGCATGGAAACGGCCCCCGTTCGTCTAACTGACTACTGCTGGCCACCGGCGCTGCGGCCGGCAACCACCAAGTTGAGGGCCTCGACCGAGCCCTGGTTGACACCATCGAGGATGTGCTGCGTCTTGCCGTTGAGCACGGCGAACGCGGCCAAGCCCAAGATACCGGAGCCCAGACCGAAAGCCGTGCAGTTCATGGCCTCGGAGATACCTTTGGAGAGCATCGTCGCCTTCATGGAAGGATCCACGCCCGCGACGGACGCGAACGACTTGATGAGGCCGGTGATGGTTCCGAGCAGACCGGCGAGGGTCGCCAGGTTTCCGAGCATGGCCAGGTAGCCAGTGCGCTTTTCCACCTTGGGCAGCTCGCGCAGGGCCTCTTCGTCCATGCCCTGCTGGATGTCGTGCTCCGAGGCACCCTGCTCGGCCTTGCGGAGGCCAGCGGCGACGATCTTGGTGACGCCGGTCGGCTGCGATTC
>CAZHUY010000044.1:0-33071 GCA_964535465.1 uncultured Myxococcales bacterium | reverse complement strand
AGGAAGAAGAAGCCGAAGACCCCGGCCAGGACGTAGGCGAAGACATGCTTCTCCCCGATGCTGTGGGCCGCCGCCGGGAGCAGGCCGAAGAAGGTCGCGCCCAGAAGCGCCCCCGCCGAGAAGTGCACCATGCGGGGAACCAGGCGCTCGATCATCGAGTCCTTGACGAACAGTGACAGTCCCGAGGCCGCGGCGACCGCGACGCTGCCTGGGAGAGAGAGAAGCAGAATGAGGAGGAGGTTCACGATGATGCCTTGTCTTTCACGTCTTGGTCCTTAGCGCCAGACTTTGTGCTCGATCCATTAAAATGGAGTCCACCATGTTCCCCGAACGATGTCGTGCGTTTGCGGATGGTCGACCCACCATCCGCGGGAGCATACTGCGCCCCGTGAAAGATTCTCTCCCGAAGAACGTGAGGACTGGCGGCTGGCCCTGGCTGGGCATGGCGCTTGTGCTCTCGTTGCTGACCGCTCCGGCCTGTATCAGACAGCGTTGCTACAGCGATTCTGACTGCCCTGCATCGCAGACCTGCGACCGGGCATCCGGTGTCTGTCATGACCCCTGTGATGAGACCGGTGCGTGCGATCCGGGATCACCCGATGACCCTGGTGGCCTGGATGCCGGTGGTGATGAAGCCCGGCCGGTCGAAGCGGGGGGGGGCCTGTCCGACGCCGCCCGAGCCTGTCCCGAGGATATGGTCCAGGTGGGCACCATCTGCATGGACCGCTGGGAGGCTTCGCGCTCAGACGCCACCGCCCGCCAAGCCGGGGCCGACCAGAGCATCGCCCTGAGCCGTCCCGGGGTTCTGCCCTGGTACGTGAACCCCATGACGGCCTCCGCGTTCGGCCAATTCAAGGCCGCCTGCCAGGCCGTGGGCAAACGCCTGTGTACCTCGGCTGAATGGCTTGACACATGCCGAGGTCCGGATCGGTCGACCTACTTCTTCGGCAACGTTTGGAATCCCGCCACGTGCAACAGCGTGGACACCTACTGCCAGAAGTGCTGCGACATCCTGGGGCTCTCCCCATGCCCCACCGGCGAGAACTGCGGATACGCCTCGACGCTGTCGTCTTCGTACACCCCCGAGACCTGCTCGATCTCCGCCGACTACGGGCGCGACACCTGTCACGTCTGTTACCACGTCATGCCCACCGGGGCCTTTCCCCAGTGCACCAGCAGAGGGGTCTTCGACGTCAACGGCAACGTCTGGGAGGTCGTCACCTCATCCGACGATGGCCGCGGTTACCAAGTGCGCGGCGGCGCCTTCAACTGCGGCTCGCCCTCCGCGCGTTTCGCGTGCTCCTTCAACGCCACCTGGAGCGACCTTTACGCCGGCTTCCGCTGCTGCAAGGATCTCTCGCCTCGCTAGGCGACCTGTTGCCTGGCGGCGGCGTCCTCGCCGCTGCGGGCCCCTGACCTGCGAATGAACCAGGGGCGCCTGCGCGAGGGGGCGCCATCTCTCCATTGGGCGCCGTACGGCCGTGGCGGAGCGCAGCGGCCTACTTCTTGTTCCTGACGGCGGCCAGCACCTGGTCCTTGGCGATCGGCTTGGTGCAGAAGAACCAGTCGTAGCACTTCATGTCCGACTTGTTCTCCATGCGTTCCTTGGCCACGCCACAGGAGCCCGCCGTGGGGACGATGACCTCATCACCGGGCCGCCAGTCAGCGGGTGTGGCCACCGAGAAGGCATCCGCCGCTTTCAAGGCGGTGACGATGCGGAGTATCTCGTCGAAATTGCGGCCTAGGCTGAGAGGGTAGTAGAGGATGGTGCGGATGATCCCCTTGGGATCGATGACGAAGACGGCGCGCACCGCCTTGGTGTTGCTCTCGCCCGGCTGGATCATGCCGTACTTGCGAGCTACCTCCATGGTGATGTCCTCGATGAGAGGGAACTTCACCTCGACGTCCTTCATGCCCTTGTATTCGATCTTCTCCTTGATGGTGCGCAACCACGCGATGTGGCTGTAGAGGCCATCGACCGACAGGCCCACCAGCTTGCAGCCGAGCTCCTCGAACTGCGGTTCCAGGGTGGCGAAGGTCATGAACTCCGACGTGCACACGGGCGTGAAATCCGCCGGGTGGCTGAAGAGGATGACCCAGCTTCCGGCGTACTGGTCCGGGAACTGGATCTCCCCCTGCGTGGTCACGGCTTTGAAGGACGGTGCTTTCTCACCGATACGGGGCATGGCGGTGGTTTGCGAGGTGTTTTCCATGGGTTTATCTCCTTCCTTGTTCATGGCCGGTTAGTTTGCTTCGGTTGGTTGTCGGCAAGTCTCAACAATCCGCGAAAGGAAAGCATTCCTGCTGGTCAGAAATGTTGGCACGGGCTGGGTGTTGTCTGGGATTGGGCTATGATGAGGGCTGTGCCAGGCCACCTGGCCGCGAGAAGGAGCACCATGAGCCAGCGGATATTCATCGCAGGTGTGCTTGTTGGGCTGTGGGTTGGGTGTGGCGCCAGCAAGAGCAATGTACTCTTCGATGCCGGCAAGCCCGCGGATGCGCAGGCCGACCGGGGAAAATCCGAGCAGCGCCTCGACGCCTCGCCCAGGCCTGAGGTCGATGCATCTCTGGCCGACCGCGACACAGCCTCCAAGCTTGCGCTCGACGTGGCTCCCAACCTCGCGCTCGACACGGCCCCCAAATCCACACCCGACGCGGCTCCCAAACCCGCCAGCGACGCGGCTTCCAGTTCGGCGCCCGACACGGCCTCCAGGCCCGCGCCCGACGCGGCTTCCAAGCCTGCGACCGATACCGCCCCCAAGTCCACCTGGCCAAGCGGCAAGTACATCACGGTGGACGAGGTCTACGCGCATCTGACGGCCGCCGATCCCTCGATGCTGCTCATCAACGTCGTCGATCCGCAGTTCTACAATCTCGGCTTTCTTCCTGGATCGCTGAAAATTCCCTGGGATGCGCTGGCGGGCCGTGTGGGCGAGCTCGACTCCTCTCGCAACATCGTGCTTTACTGCCGCAAGGGTGTGCGCAGCGAATCCGCCTACACCACCCTCAAGGACAAGTCCTTCCCCCATGTCTGGGCGATGGAAGGGGGCATCGAGCGCTGGATCGCGGCGGGGTATCCCACGGTCGCGCAATAGCCCAGCCGCGTTTCAGCCTCGTCGGCTCTGCTTCCTCGGCTGGACCTACCTGGCGCCGCAGGAGGCGACTTCACTGGCGCAGGGCATGGTGCAGCCGTAGCCCAGCTTGCTGCCGAGGCACTCAGCGCACTCGTAGGTACCCGGGTCGCATTCGTCCACGCAGTCCTTCTCGCAGTTGCAGGTCTTCACGCAATCGTAGTAGGCGCCGCAGGTCCCCGTGTATTTCCCCCGGGCATAGTCCGGGCCCGCGCATTCCTTGGCATCGTCACCACACGTGCTGTCCAGGCACTGCACGAAGGCCGAGCACACCTTGGCGTTGCTTCCGGCGGCGTTCAAGGTGGCGAAGGCCACGGGGTTACAGCTTGCGCTCTGGCCACCCGCGCCCCCTCCTCCAGAAGCGTCATTGTCCGAGCTGCCACAGCCCAAGGCCACCAGAGCGAGGGCTCCTACCATTGTCAACAGGCACTTATGAAGCATGGGTTCCTTTGCGATAGGTGATCGGTTTGGCAGAGACGGACGCAGGGCTGAATCTGTTCAGTGGAGCCGGAACAATTCTCGTCTTTCGACGGTTGGCCCAGAAGCCCCAGGTGTTTCGTATCCACATCCCCTCGTACTATTATCCATGAGGTGACCATCGAACCCGCACCTCTCCAGGGCATCCACACCGTCCTTGCGGGCGCAGATTGGCAGGTCGTGTGCCGACCAGGGTATGTCGGCCACCGAGGCGCCGCGGCGGCGGCAGACCACGACGCCTGCTTGGGCCAGGGTCGGTGGACCATCGCGTACCTCTGGCGGGATGGGGTCATCTCGCGCGCTGCCGCGCTCTCGCTCTACGAGGACGCCTACTTCCATTTTCTGGGCGGTCGTCGCGATGTGCTCGACTGGCTGTGCGCAACCGCCTCGGAGATCTACGACACGGCCCCCAGCAACGTCGACTCGGGGCTCGACTACCACGCGCAGGAGGGCGGTCCGACGCACTTGCAGGACATTGCCATCCGGCGAGCCCTGCAACGCCTGGGCCGGGCCTTGGCCGGCGACCATCTGGTGCAGATTCGTGGGCGCCAATCGGAAGGGTATCGTCTGAACCCGGGCGAGGTTCCCTTTCACGACAGCGATGGCATCATCAAACCGGCATTGCCCGGCTGGTGGCGTTCGGGAAGCATCGAGGACTTCTGGCAGAGCAACAAGGTTCTGCTCGCGGCCCGCGATGTGCCCGAGGCGAGTCTGGCCCCGAGGCTGCTGCGCCCCTTGCAGCCGGTCGCCGCCGGGCTGGCCCACTTCGGTGGCTCGTTCAACCCCATTCACAACGGCCACCTGAGGATCGCGACGGACTTGGTTGAACGCTGGGGTTTCTCCAAGGTCGTGTTCGTTCCCAATGGGGACTGGTACCGCAAGCGCGAGCTGGCGCCGGCCACCGAGAGGTTGCGCATGGTGGAGTTGGCGATCGCCGGCGAGTCGCGCTTCGCCGTCTCGGATCACGAGGTGAGCGCCAGCCAGCAGGTCCTGCTGCCGGACAGCGTAAGGGTGGTGCGCGCGACGGCGGATCAGGCCATCCACGTGGTGCGCGGCAGCGACAGCATCGCGCGCATGCTGCGCTGGAGGAGTCTGCCGGACATCCTGGCGTCAGCCGTCGTCATCGTGGTTCCTCGTCCCGGAGCCGAGCCCTGGTCGCAGTTCGGCAACCAACTGCGCTTCCGGTTGTCTTCGCATTGTTTCCGCGTGCTGCAGCGCGGCGAAGAAGACGATACATCGTCGAGCGAAGTGCGCGCCCGCATCGCACGAGGCGAGAGCATCGAGGGCCAAGTCCCGGAGACGGTTGGGCGCACCATCGTCGAGAAGCGCCTTTACGGCTGAGGTTCGTCGGGAGACCCCAGCGCTGGCACCGGGCCAGAGAACTGGCGCCGAAGCGGTTGCATTCTGCTCAAGGGTTGTTGAAGACTGTAGGCTACGGAGTTCGGCTGCCTCTGGCCGAGCCAGGATTCCTGATCGACACGTTCTTGCCCCTGAAGCACCCATGCTTGCCCCCCTCGTCGTCCTGTCCGCTCTTTCCGCCCTGGTCTCTGGTGATCGAGTTCCGCCCGACCTCTTCTCCGGGGATCCTGACTCGATCGAACCCGAATGGCCGAGCATCGTTTTGATCACGGTGGACGCTCTTCGTGCGGACCGTCTTGGCCTATACGGCTGCAACAAGGAGACGAGCCCCAACCTCGATACGCTGGCACGCGATGGTGTGGTGTACGAGCGGGCCTACGCCCCCAGCTCTTCCACATCCTTCTCCCTCGCCTCTCTCATGATCGGCCGCCATGCCTACGCCATCACCCGCGAGGCCAACCTCGACGGCTTCGAGACCTTGGCTGATTGGCTGGGCTCCCTGGGTTATGAGACCGCGGCGCTATATCCCCCGGCGGTGTACTACTCGGCGACCAACGCCTTCGCCGGAGTGCGGGAACGCCATTTCGGGTTTGGCCAAGTCGTCCATGACGCCCTCGCCGAGGATCGCGATGCGATCGAGCGAACCGACGTGGCCATCCGCATCCTGCACGAGCATCGGGACAGGCCCGTCTTCCTGTGGGCGCACTACTTTGGACCGCACGAGCCGTACACGCTCCATCCTCGTATGTCCAGCCTGGGGGACGCGTTCCTGTCTGACCGCGAACGCTATGAGGACGAGATCAGATGGGTCGATCACGAGATCGGTCGCCTGTTGCACTACCTGCGCGTCGAGCGGCCCAACACCATCGTGGTGGTCACCGCCGACCACGGCGAGGCCTTCGGCGAGCACGGAGGCAGGTATCACGGGACCTCGCTCTTCGACGAGCAGATACGGGTGCCGCTGGTGATTCAGGCCCCCGGGCTCCTGCCGCGTCGGGAAGCGACACCCATCTCGACCGTCGAGGTTCGTCGCATCCTGGAAGGTATCCTTGTTGGCCCGTCCGATTCTCTGCCCAACGGGCCGGAGGCCTCTCCGGTGTTCGCAGAGCTGGGGGCGCAAAAGGCAGTGATCGTCGGTCGGCACAAGGCGTTGTGCGATCTGTGGAAGGGACGATGTCGCCTCTTCAACCTGGCCGACGATCCGAGTGAACGGAACGACCTGGCGGCAAGGGAGCCGCGCAGAACCCGGCTGCTGCGCAAGCTCATCGACGGCTGGGTCGCCGCCGATCCCGCTTCGGATTCATCGGCAAGCGCAGGCTCGGTTCCTGATCGCCTTCGACCTGCTCGACGGAGCGACCGGTCTTCGGCGCGAGCTTTGCTGTCCATCGTCCAGGAATCGACGGCCAGCGCCGAGGACAAGTGTGAGGCTGCGCGCCTCCTGTCCAATGTCATATCTCGTGATCAGAGGCGGCGGGTGCGCAAGCTGTGGAGCCCCGAAGATTCGCGACTCAACCGTTGGCTGGCGGTCGGCCTGGCGCGGGTTGGGGATCGGCTTGCCAAACGGTGGTTGCACACCCTCGATCTTGGAGGGGGGACCGCAGATGCCGAGTTTCTGGCTCAGCGAGCGATGGTGCTCGCGAGCTCTCCGCGTGGGATTGCCGTGGCCAGGATGTCACACGCGCTCTCGCACACGGTGGACGACGGTACGCGATGTCAGATGTTCGTCACCTTGGGAAAGATCGGCGGCCCCGCGGCCCGGGACGTGCTGATGTCCTCGTACGGGGACATCCGCACCCGGAACTGCGTGGCGGTCGCGCTCTCTCGCTTTCGAGATGCCATCACCGCCGCCTTCCTGTCCGAGACCATCACCACCGAGTCCTATGCCAACATTCGGGCCGTTCTGGTCCGCGGCCTCGGCAAAGCCGGAGGCCCGCGCTACCGCGCTCACCTGGAAGAGATCCGCGCCAACGACAGCGAGCCCATCGTGTCCGCTGCGGCCGAGGCCGCGCTCGCCACTTCGCGAAAACTCCGGGCGGCCAAACCGCCCAGGATTTAGGGTATGGCCGGCCCTCGGGCTTGTCGGACGTCCTCTCTGGAGGCGATCAGTTCTCCGGGCCGAACTCGCAGCGCTGCAAGCCATCGCCATGCACCCAAGAATGGAGTTGGAGCGCCATCCGGTCGTATAGCCCCGCCCCGTATAGAGTCCCCGTCCAATGGGCGCCCTGCTGGGTTGCCCTCAGGCGACAGTCGAAGTTGACCGTCACGTCGGGAAGCGCAGGTATCTCGATGCGCAGGGCCTGATCAAAACCTTTGAACTCCACGTCGACGGTCAGCCCTGAGGGAATCGAGCGGTACCACCGAGGTGGCCAGGCTTCGCCTCGCTGTCGGGCGCCCGATCGATGAAGTGTGCCACGCGCGATCTCGACCTGGCCGCTGAGCGTGCGGGCGCCAGGAGGACCCAGCAAGCGCGCCTCGAGGTCGAGGTCGCGGATTTCGATAGGGAGCCCGGCGTCGCCGATTGCGAGATTGCGTCCCACGAGACGAGCGTCCGTATGGCCAAGTCTGAAAGGCACCAGCGAAATGACGCTCACCCAGGCGGGCGCTTCGGGCGCACCCACCGCCAGGTGGCCCATGGGAGCGATGGTGAGATCGAGCCCGTGTGTGCTGAGACGATCCTCATGGGCCCGGACAAGACCGTCGAGCCTGAGCGTGGGCAGGTTGGGCAGCCTGACCTGGAGGCGCTCGATGTTCATCTGTCCATGTATCCGCGGTCCCGGGATCGGGCCGAGACTCCCGGACAAGGCGAGCTCGACCGCCGCCTGCCCGCGCACGGTCACACCGGCGGGGAGCTTCATCGGAAGAGTGCCCAAGTTCAGCACGCCAACCGCCCCGACATCCATGATGCTCTTGGGCAGGGCGGAGGGATCCACGGCCATGCGGCCCCTGACACGTCCGTGAAACCAGGGAAGCTCGACGTGCAGGTCCGGGCTGGTGAACGTGAGCCCGGCAAAGGTCAGCTCGTCACCCGCCAACAAGCGGATGGCTCCGTGGTGATCTTTGGCGCGCAAGACCAGATCGCGCAGCACCACCAGGTCTCCCTCCAGGTGTGGTCCGCGGTGGTCGTGGCGGGCCGTCACATCGACGCCCAGCGTGCCCTGGGCGTCGTCGACATAGGGGGACCAGAGAACGCGCCAAGGCGCCAGCGAGATACGGCCCTTGATCCAGGCCGAGCCGGATTCGCCCTCCATTCGTGCGGCAAGCGACACGCCTTCGAGGCCCGGCCCGGTCACGTGCAGCGCCGCACGGCCGACCAACGGATGCCCCTCGCGATAGTTCAGGCGAATCGTTCCTGTGAGGCCCGGGGCAGGTATGGGCGTGGTTGGCGAAAACCATGGCAGCACGCTCTGCTCGCGCAGGGTGATCTCGGCGTCGGCTAGCCAGCGAGGCAGGTAGCTCAGGTGCAACCGGCCCGAGAGGGAAGGATTCACCCGGAATCTCGCCTCGGCGTCGACCCCAGCGAGCTCCAGCGTGGCCGTGATTCGCTTCGGCAGGCGAAGACGTTGTTTCCGAATGGCCAGCCTGGACGACGGCTGAAAACGCGCCTGCAGGCTAAGGGATCGGAGGGTTCCGTGTAGGCTTGCCTTTGCACGCAATCGGCCCTGGACGATGCGAGTGGAAATCCAGTCGGCAAGGGAGGCAACCGTCAGGGCACCTTGCGCTTCGAACCACGTGTCCTTCCCTTCGGACGGAGTGAGATCGATGCTCGCATCGAGCTTGGCGGACACCTGAGACCATGCCGCGCGCGCGTCCGAGAGCCGCAGCTTGCCGTGCGCGAGGGCAAGACGCCGGATCCGTAGTGACAGCTCTTCAGGCGTGAGCGGCACGGGCTGCGAGGGACCGACCCGCAGCGAAAGGCTGCGCGGTCCACGCGTCGCAAGCTCGCGTTCGAGACGAAGGTTCGCATACGAGAGTTCCGCCACCATGGCTGTGAAGGACGATGCCAATCGCAGGCTTGCTTGCACCCGGCCGTGCAGATGCCCGCCGAGCCAGCGGCGGAGGCCGGGCTCGAACCAGGACGCGGTGTCGGCATCGCTGAAATTCAAACTCAGGTTGGCTTGCCCCTGGGCGAGCGTGGCTTCGCCCCTTGTCCCGGCAGCCCGGAGCGCGACGGTTGCGTTGGGCTTGGCGTAGGGGCCATGGATCGCGAAGCGTAGGTCGCCTTCGATTGGCTTCACCTCTTTCCCATGAGGCAGCCACGACGCCCGCACCCGCCTTACACCGTCGCCAAAGGATCGCCAACGGGCCGTGACCTCCAGGCCCGGTGGCGGAGCGTCGGGGGGCGCGCCCGGGAAGACACCGTGAAAGACGGCGCGTCCCGACAGATCGGAACGACCCGTGCGTGCGCTGGCCAGGACGAGTGCCAGATCGCTTGGCGCATCGGCAAGCGTGCCAAACGAGTCAAACGCCATGCGATCGAAGGTGACGGTCGTGGCCCCCCGTGACCCGCGCCTGCCGATGCGAAGCTGGCCGCCCCTTGCCACCACCGCCCGCCCGCAGCCGAAGCGCAAGTCGGTGGTGCGCGATAACCAAAATTCCGTCGTCACGCCATTGAGCTCGAGGCGCCAGGAGGGAAAGCCGAGGTCGAGGTCGAAGTTGTCCAGCCGGGCTTTCTCTATTCCGACCTGCACGGGTTCACGCGTGGGCGGCTTGGCTGCGCGCGCGCTCACGGTCTGTCTCGTTGCGCTTGTGGGCGCCTGGCAGGCATCACGGCCGCCGGCAGGTATGGGACGAAACGGATTGGCCATGCCAGGGCCATCTTGGCTGCTACTCAGACGCCACATGCCCTCGGCGATCCGCGCCTCGATGACCTCGATGCGCACGGGTGAGAATCTCACTCGTGCTACCGCCTCGACCTGAGCCGCCTTCAGCACGGGTCGACCCTGCGAATCCGCGATCGAAAGTTGGCTAAGCGTCACCGACACCGGCTGCCTGAGTGCGAATTGCATCGCGCTTGCCCAGCCAAAGTGACCACCGGCAATGGAGAAGTGTCCGCAGCAAGAGGCGAAGACTCGGGCGAAAGCCCAGCGTAGCACCGGTCCCCTGAGCACGAGGGGCGAGGCGAGGCCCAGCACGAGCAAGGCGAGAATGATGGTCGCCACCGCCCGTGGCAACCAGCCCATCATCCCCGTCGTCCTGCCAGCCACCAGGGTTGGATTGCGGCCACCACGTGGGCGGAGCAGGGAGCCCAAGGCGGCCCGCCACGACAGGGTCGCGGTTCTTGCGTGACTGGCAGAATCGATTCAAACGTCGCGACGATTCCCCTGGCAGCCCTGACAGCCGGTGTCCATATTTCCTGCCATGGGGCACGAGGGGTTGCACGAGGCGGGGTTGTCGGAGCAGGCCAAGGATTTTCATCGAGCCATCGTTTCGCTCGTCGAAGAGCTGGAAGCGATTGACTGGTACCAGCAACGGGCGGACGTCACGCAAGACGAGGCGCTGAAGGCAGTCCTGTTGCACAACCTCAATGAGGAGGTCGAGCACGCGACGATGGTCTTGGAGTGGATGCGACGTGGCCACGCCAAGATCGACGAGAGTCTGCGGACCTACCTCTTCACTGATCGCCCGATCACCGAGATCGAGGAACAAGAGGATGCCGTCGGCGCGGGAAATGCGCCCAGCAAGACGTCGGCGGGGGCGGACAAGAAGGGCGTCGGGGGTGCATCGCGCGGGCTGGGCATCGGTGGTCTGCGGAGGGATGGCTGATGGTATCCGATCTCCTCAAGCGCCATCTCGCGCCGCTGACCCCGGAGGCCTTTGCGGCGGTCGATGCCGAGGCGGCGCGCGTGCTCAAGCTGAGCCTCACCGCTCGCCCCCTGGTCGATTTTCGTGGACCCTCCGGCTGGCGACTGGCCGCCGTGAACACCGGACGGCTGGACCCGATCTCCTCGGACGGACTGCCCGGGGTCGAGTTGGCGCTCCGTCGCGCGCAGCCCATGGTGGAGATGCGGGTGCCCCTGCGGCTCTCGCTGGCCGAGCTGGACGCCGTATCCCGGGGGGCGGCCGATCCGGATCTCACCGCGGTCATCACCGCGGCCAAGCAAGCCGCGCAAGCCGAGGACGCGGCAATCTTCAATGGCTCGACGGCGGCGGGCATCACGGGGATCATTCCCGGCAGCCCCCACGCGCCCCACAACCTGCCGGCCGATGCGCGCGAACTGTCAGGTGCAGTCCTTGCGGCACGCGAGGTCTTGCTGCAGGCGGGGATCGGTGGCCCCTACGCGCTGGCGCTGGCCATCCCCATCTTCGATCAAGTCCTGGCGACGGTCGAGAATGGTCAGCCACTTGCGGAGCGCCTCACGCGACACCTCCTGGACGGTTTGTTGGTGCGGGCCCCCGTCCTCGAGGGCGGCGTCCTCCTGTCACTGCGGGGTGGTGACTACCAGTTGCACGTCGGTCAGGATTTCTCCGTCGCCTATACGGCGCACGATCGGCAGAGCGTCGAGCTCCACATCACCGAGTCTTTCACGTTTCGATCGCTGGAACCTGCGGCCGCCGTGCCGTTGCGCCGCTAGCCGAGTCCCAAAATACCCAGCATGGGGATGCGCGCCCAGGTCGGCCGGTTGTTGAGTTCATAACTGAGTTCGTAGAGCGCCTTGTCCAACAGGAAGGCGTCCAGCAAGAGCTGGAGCGAGACATCCTTTTCGGGAACGATACCGGCGCCGGCCACCACGCCTCGGTAGGTCGAGAGGAAGCTCGCCGAGACGCACCTCTCCCAGAGGCGGGACCACGGCTCGAGCGGCTCGGCCTCGCGCGGGTGACGAGAGACGAAGCTGAGATAGCTTGCCTGCGCGGCGTAGCTGAAGGAGCGCAACATGCCGGCCACGTCCTTGAGGGGTGACTGCAGGCCTCGGCGCTCCGCGAGCGCGCGGGCCGGCTCGCCCTCGAAGTCGAGGATGACGAAGTCCTGGTCGACGCGCAGAACCTGCCCCAGGTGATAGTCGCCATGAACACGCGTGAGCTTGCATGAGGAATCCAAGTCCTCCAAGGCATGGAAGCGTTCGAGCAGCTCGCGCCTGCGCCCCAGCAGGACACGGGCAGGCTCGGCGGTGTCGTCCGGCAGGCGCGAGATGCCGAGCTCGATTTCATCGAAGATGTGGGTGGCGTGCTGGCGCAGACGAAGCGAGAGGCCCGTCAGATCCTCACGGGTCATGAGGCGAGGGCGGAAGTCGACTAGGTCGGTGTCGGCCGCCAAGTCCAGGTGCAATTCGCCCGTGCGCTGGGCCAGGGCCTTCACCGCTTTGATGGTAGGCGCGAAGGTGCTGGGAGCCTCCCGCTTCACTCCCGCGGCCACGGCCGAGGAGAACGGGCGGCGAGAGAGGTCGCGCCACTCCGGCGGCAAGACCTGGGTCGTGCATTCTTCGTAGGTGCGGCTCAGCTCATCCATGGTCCAGGCCCAGCCGTCGCCTTGGTTGTGGACGAGCTTCTGGAACATGGTGAGCGTAATCTCTTGGCCGTCACCTGCGCGGTGGCGTAGGGCGCCGACGAAAGGGGGAACGTGCGTGTTGCCGCGGTGGTCGCTCAGGTACTGGGTCAACTCGCAATCCGGATTGGGGCCGGTTTCAAGACGACGGAAGAGCTTCATGATGATCTTGTCACCGAAGCGCACCGACGTGTTGCTTTGCTCGGACGAGTTGCGATCCGTCGGCAGAAGTTGTGCTGCCTCGACACCTACCGCCTCGCCGGCGCCCCCGGCCACCCCAATCAGCTTGCCGGCCGAGAAGGGCACCTGCGCTCCTCGGCCGGCCATTTGCAGCAGCCATTGCGAGAAAGCCTCGTCGACCGAGGCATCGCAGATCGTCCCCTCGCCGCCCTGGCATTCGACCAGGCCAGCCGCGGGTGATCTCGCCAGGCACGCCCGAGCGTCGGCGGTTGGCAGGTAGACGAGGGGCACGAAATACAGATCGCATGGCTCTGCGAGGTAGTGGACCTCGACGATGAGCAAGGCCGACCGCTGGTCGGGAACGAGCGCGGTGTCGCGGATGGCCACCCGATCGATGACGCGCGATTTGCCGCCGAACCATCGTTGGCGCAAGAGGAAGGAGGGCAGGGCACGCTCCAGCATCGTTCGCGCCGGTCCGTCGAACACTTCCTTCCAGGACGAGAAGAGGATCGTCTCGGGCATGGCTGACTTCTGGCTCACGTCTCAGAGACCTCGCCATGTTGAACCCGGACGGCCAGCGCCCATAACCTGGCTGTCAGGCCGGTATGGGCGCGCTGGAACTCGGGAGGTCGGGCGGCAAACGCCAGTGCCAGCGCCTTGGGCAGGTTCAGCGCTTGATCGCGTAGGAGGCGAGAACGGTAATCGTGCTCGAAGTCGGGAGTGAGGCGCAGGCTCCAATTGTCATCGCTGATGGTGCCCGGCGTGTTGTAGGGATCCTCGAAGCCGAACAGGTCGGTGAAGAACAAGCTGACGTTCTCGGCGGCGCTGGCGAACATCATGGCGAAGATGGCGTGGGCCAACAGGCCGGGGCTGGTCCTGAGCTGCTCGACCGGCAGGCCCAGGCGGGGCGCCAGATACGAGGCCCAAGCGGGTCCACGATCGGTGTGCTGCCAGGTCTTGACCAGCCGCCAGATGGGCAAGGTGTCGTGGTTGCCGACCATGATCCAATCCTCGGGGCGCGCGTTCTCGGGGCGATAGACGTCGGACGCGTCGTCGAGATTCGCCTTCTGCACGACACGGAAGCGCCCGAGACCATGCCGGTTCATCACGGCGGCGAGCGGTCGCGGCAGGGTGCTCAGGATCTCGCACACCAAGGCCCGGCGATCTCTGCCGTGAGCAAGCGCTGAAGCGACCATGGCATCGATGAGAACGGCGTACTTATCGATCTGCTCCGGCCGAAGGTCCGTGACCCAGTCGTCAGCGTAGCGAGGGACGTCTCTTCGAATCTGGTCGGCCTTCACGATGGCGAAACGGGCCAGTTCGGGGTGGTCGGGCAGGTCGGGGGAGGAGAACAGTCGAGCCCCGTGCTGAACGGCGTAGAGGGGATCAATCTGCGCCGGGCGGTAGACCCACGGGCACACCAGGCCATGGGGATGGTCGATGCGAACGCCATCAAACTCGTCGAACATCTTGTTCACGCGGGCGAGGAAGAGAGACCTGGCCTGGCCGGGGCTTGCCGGATCGAGCTGTCGAGGATCGAGAACCGCGTAATTCCAGGGTTGTCCCTCGGGCGTGGTGCGGCTGGGCGGCGCCCCCATGACGTAGTCCTGCAACAAGGCCGAGCGATAGCTGAACACGTCTTGCTCGGAAAGTCCGATCTGAAGGTCGCCGTAAAGATCGAGACCAAGCTCGCGACAACGGTGGCGCACGAGCTCATGCTGCTCGTGCGCCAGCATCTGCGCCAAGACGAAGGCGTCGAGGTGCCGGCGGTGCTGGCGGGACAGCTCGTCTTTGCGGCGCTCGGCCGCGTCGATCTGTTCCGGTAGGGGGTGCCAAAGATCCTCATCGGCGATCGGTCCCGGCTGGTGGCCCCATCTGCGAAGCCCGACTTCGCCGTGAACCGCGCGCAGCGCCTGGTAGAGCGCATCCCGCTCCAGCCAGTCCGCGTGCCTCTGTCTGAAATCCGCCATGCGCCTGACCATCGCGACCGGCTGTGTGGCCTGGAATCTCATGAACACTTCGCGGAGAGCCTGGTCTTGCGCGGAGAATGCGTGGGCATGCGCCACCCGACGACCCCCTTGCACGAGCGGGACTTGGGCCGCGATTTGGACGAGGGTCTTCTCGGCCAGCAAGGCCTCGTCGCCCACTGTGAGCGCGCGCAAATCGATGGAGAGCGTGTTCCTAGCGAAGATCGTCCCGTCGTAAGGGGAGGGATTGTAGGCGGACGTCTGACCCTGCGGTCCGAGCTGGACCCCCGTGAAACCGAGCGTGCGCACGAAACGCAACCAGCGATGGGCCCCACGCGAGGCGGGGGCGCCACGACCGGCGTCGTCGCCACCTTCTCCAGGGAAAGCGGGGTCGTGAATGCCGATGACCAGGTTACGGACACCCAGCGCCCGAAGCGCCAACCCCACCGTTTCGGAGGTGTCTGCAAAGGTCATAGGATCCCAGCATAGCGCCGAGTCGCGCCGAAGCCATGGGCCGCGCCATGCCAACGATGCGTCTTCTTGCAGGCAGGCGTGCCGCCTGAAGGGAGCGGCATCCGGGTCGGGCGCCGCATCGGGCGCAGACGGTCCATCCATGGCACATAATCATTGGATATCCAAGTGCAAGCCGATAGCATGCGCAGGATGCGACGCAGGTTCGAGTTCCTGGTTTCCCCTTTCGGCGGGCTTGCCTTGCTTGCCTTCTTCGGCCACATGACACCCGTGGGCAGCGAGACGCGCGGAGGACGCTGGAGCCCGGCGCGCCTCGGACGTTTCAGCAAGGGGACAGGTTACGCAAGGGTGTCAGGCACATGAGATACTTGCTGGCCAAGGAGAACGTGGACGTCCTGGCGCGCTTCGCCTGGTCCAAGGGCGTGCTGGCCTTTGACTACGACGGGACCTTGGCGCCCATCGTGGCGGATCGGGATCGGGCCCACATGACCGCGCGCACGCGTGCCTTGCTCAGAGAAGCCTGCCATCTATACCCGTGCGCGGTGATCTCGGGCCGAAGCTCACGAGAGGTGCGACAATTTCTGGGTGATGTCCCCGTCAAGCGCGTCCTGGGCAACCATGGGATGGAGCCGGGTCACGACTTGGCCGAGTTCAAGGCCTTGATGGACAAGGTCCGTATGCGTCTGGAGTCGGCCCTCTCGGGACGGCAAGGAGTCGAGATCGAGAACAAGACCTACTCTTTGAGCGTGCACTACCGACGGGCGCGGCAGCGGACGCAGGCCCGCCTGGCCGTGGAGAGGGTCATCGCCCATCTCTCGATGGCGGTGCGAACCGTTCCCGGCAAGTGCGTGGTCAACGTGCTGCCCCTGCAGGCCAAGACCAAGGGCGATGCCTTGCTGGCCATTCGAGAAGAGGAGATGGCCGACACGGCGCTGTACTTCGGCGACGATGACACGGACGAAGATGTCTTTCGCCTGGACGAGCCCGGCCGCCTCACCACGGTGCGGGTCGGGTACTCCGCCGATTCCGCGGCTTCGTATTACCTGCGCAAGCAGATTGAAATGGACCGGGTCTTGCGCCGTTTGGTCGCAGCCCGCAACAAGGTCCGATGAACATGGTAACAAGAGGAGAGACGCTGCCCCTCGATGGGGCCTTGGGTTTTCTGCGCTGGCTGTGGCGGCTCAATCACGCCATGGAGGCGTTGTCTGTGCGCATGGAGCGTGAGCTGGGCATCACCGCGCAGCAGCGTTTGTTGATCCGTTGCGTAGGCAAGTTCCCTGGCATCACCCCTGGCAGACTGGCGGAGTTGTTGTGCGTGGATCCTGGAACCGTGTCCACCACCACGCGACGTCTCTTGGCGCGGGATCTGATTCGACGCGACGCGGGCATCGGAGATCGACGTCGCATCGCCTTGGGTCTGTCGTCCAAGGGTCGCCGCATGGACAGACCTTCGCCGGGCACCGTGGAGAGCGCGATCGAAAGGCTCCTGGCCGTGACCTCCGAACGTGACACCGAGACGGTGGTGAGGGTGCTCAGGTCGCTCGTCTCCTACCTGGATAGTGAAGTGCCCCGCTCCGACTTGGCGAAGTCCTCGCGTCGCTCAGGTGACGGCTATGGCTCAGGCGTGGGGGCGAAACGAGCGAGGAAAGGTCTCACGGTCAGGCGAAAGAGATCCGCCTGACTAGCGCGAACGAACGTTCTTGACCGCCTGGTGCAGGTTGTTGAAGAGGGCTTCGAGATCGGCGAGGGCCACGGCCGAGAAAGCCAGGCGAACCAGACCGGCCAGCACGATGACACCCGTGTCGAAGGACCTGAGCAGCTCCAGGCGAACCAGCTCGGGATCGGCATCCTTCAGCTTCACGCACATGAAGTAGCCCGAGTTGAAGGGCATGGGCTCGAAGGTCTCGGCGTACTCGGGGCGGCTGGCGAAGAGGGCGCGAATCTTGGCGTAGCGTCTCCTCAGGATCTCAAACTTGGCCTTCTTCTGCTCTGCGTAGCTGGGCTGTGTATAGGCCTTGAGGAGGAGCGACTGCGAAATACCCGAGGCGTTGGAGATGGAGGCGCGCACGGCGCCGGCTGCCTTGTCCTCGATGGCGCGCAGCTGCGCGGGCGTGGCGCCCTTCCAGGCGAAGGTCACGAAGCCCACGCGGAAGCTCCACACGTAGTCTTCCTTGGTCGGGCCGTCCAACTTGGCCACCAGGATGTTGGGGTGCAGATCGCACAGCGAGGAGAAGAGCGACTCGGTCGACACACCGTCTTCGTAGACCAGTCCGAAGTAGGCGTCGTCGAGGATGACCACGATGTGGTTGCCAGCCTCGGCCGACTTGCGCAGAACCTCGCACAGCGCCTTGGCTTCGTCGGTGGTGACGGTGTAGCCGGTGGGGTTGTTGGGGAAGTTGAGCAAGACGATGCGCTTGCCCACCGGGCCCTCGGCCAGGGTGGCGGCCAGGGCGGGCACATCATAGCTCTGCCCGGCGAAGGTGTTGTGGGTTCGCAGCTCGCCGCCGAAGGCTTCGCCGAAAATCAGCTCGTAGTTGTCCCAGTACAGGTCGGGCAAGATGATGCGGTCGCCCTCGTCGACGAACAGGTAGGCGCACACCGACAGGGCATGGGTCAGGGCCGAGGACACCACGGGCAAGGAGTAGGTCTTGCCCTTCAGTCCTGGGTTCTTGCTGACCAGCATCTTCTTCCATTCCTCGCGGAGCGGCTGCAGGCCGGGACTGGGCGCGTACAGGAAGGCCTCGCTGGGCAGCGAGATCATCGACTCCAGGGACTCCAGGGTCAGGGGCGAACCGTCTTCTTCGAATGCGGTGCCAATGGTCGCGTTGATCTTCTTGCCGCGGGCCTGGGCGCCTTGCCCGAGAATGCCCTTGGAGGGAAAGAAGATGCTGCGTCCCTTGCGCGACAGCAGCGAGAAGGCGGGACAACCGGGCCTCTGCAGTTCGTTATTGAGCTCTAGGGCCAAAGGATTCATGGGGTGCTCCTGGTCACAGCGAACTTGCGACAAACATGTCGCGTATCTCGTACCGCACCATAGGCCAAGCCGGCAAGGTCAAAGTGCGGGGCACTCGTGATGACCTTGGGGGCCGGGGGCAACCTGCTGGCGGCATCAGGGAACACCCAATCTCGTTCTCATTCAATGGAGGAACGGGGAATCCAGGTCAGGCGCCAAGGGCATGGAAAATTTGTAGCGGGGCCAAGATTTGAACTTGGGACCTTCGGGTTATGAGCCCGACGAGCTACCAGGCTGCTCCACCCCGCATCACGTTTCGGAGGAAGAGAAGGTGCCGCATGCGCGGCGCTCCGTCAAGTATCATCGAACGGAAGTTGTGGGGGGGCGGTGCTGGCTACCCACGCATGTAGATGTGGGGCGGCATGGGCTCGCGAAAGGCACCGCGCAGTCTCACGGTCTTCTCCAGATCGGCAATGGCGGCATCTCCCAGGTCGACACCATAAAGCTCGTTCATGTTGTTGATGCCGCCTGGGGCGAAGACGTTGATCTCCAGGATCTTGTTGCCCACGATGTCCACGCCCACGAAGTAGAGGCCGTCGGCCACCAGGCGCGGGCGAATCAAATCGCACACGCTGCGCTCGGTGGCGTTCAGTCGACAGGCGCGTCGGGTGGCGCCCACGTGCATGTTGTTGCGTAGGTCGTCCTTGGGGTGAACGCGGCGGTAGGCGGCGACCCGCGTGCCCGATTGCAGGGGGACGCCTCCCACCAGCAGGACCCGCTTGTCGCCCTTCTCGCCGGCGGGCAGATATTCCTGGACGATGATGTAACCGCCGCTTTGCACGGCCGCGATGATCTGCGCCAGGTTGGCGGTGTCGCCCCGCTCGACGAAGAAGACGTCTTGGCCGCCGTAGCCGTGCAGCGGCTTGATCACGGCGGGTCCGTCCAGGGCGCGGAGAAAGCTGCGAACCCTCTCCGGCGAGCGCGTGGTCAGGGTGCGCGGGCGAATCTCCGCTGGGAAGACGGAAAGATACATTTTCGATCCCGCGCGCATCAGGCCCACGGGATCATTCACCACCATCACCCCGGCCTGTCTGAGACGCAGGCCAAAGGTGATGGCCGGGTTGAAGTGCGCGCCGCCTCCCTCGGAGGACTGGGGGTTGTTACGCAGAAAAACCACGTCGAAGTCGTTGAGGCATCCCTGCTCGCGAGGCGAGTTGTTGAGGGCGCGAACAAATGCCGCCGTGTCCTTGGGCGTTCCCGAGATGGGGGCCAGACGGCCAAAGACCCTCCCGTCGTCGGCGTGAGAAAGGTCGTCGACCGACACCAGGGCAACCTCGTGACCCCGTCTGAGGGCCGAGAACGCCAGGTGGGCGGTTGTGTAGGTCGGTCGTTGCGTTTTGACGCTATTGACCACGAAGCAGACCCGCATGCAAGCAAGGTAACGCGCCCAAGCGAGAAGAGCACGGGTTCCTCTCATTCTGGTAGCCTCCTGGAAACCGGCTGGCGCCTGGGCTACCCTCGTACGAGAACGATGCCGGGCAGCAAGACCAGATTCGGCTTCTCTGGGGCTGGCGAGCCCTTGCCTCTCTCAGGCGGTGCGCCAGACGCACCCCGTGCAGCCCGCACGGTCTTCGGCCACGAGGCCCACCTGCCCGGCCGGGCGTCCACCCCCAGGTTCGGGGTGCCGGCGGCGACCCGGGCCGCGGAACCCCGCTCAGGAGTGCCCGAGACCGTCATTCATGGGGACTCCACCGAGAAGGTGACGGGACACCGGACACACTCGGGTAAGAGCAAGTTTCCCGCCATTGCCCGTCTGCTGGGGCGTTGGACCACCGGGGGCGGCTTTCTCGCCCGCAGCCGTCCTCACTCAGGCCAGGCCTTGCCCGGGGTGTCCCGCGGTGTCTGGCTCTCTCGCATCGCGATTCTGGTGGGTGCCGCGCTCCTCAGTTTCCTGATCGCCCTGGCCGTGATGAAGGCGGGGCGTCTCGGGTAGCCGAGGCCTCCCTTTTTCCGCGGATCCGCTTCCTCGTCTCCAATGACGCGGGGTCAAGGGGACCAGGCGTTCTCTTGCCCCAGACTTCCAGCCATGCTACGGGAGGGCAGATGCAAATCAGGCCCGAACAGATAGATTCCGATGCCGCCAGGGTGGTTGCGCGCCTACGCGAGACCAACCACACGGCCTACCTGGTGGGCGGTTGCGTGCGCGATCTCCTGCTGGGACGCCAGCCCAAAGACTTCGACGTGGCGACCAGCGCGAAACCCAACGATCTTCGTCGCATCTTTCGCAACTGTCGCATCATTGGGCGCCGCTTTCGTCTGGCTCACATCTTCTTTGGCCGGAAAATCATCGAGACCTCGACCTTCCGGGCCAACCCGCGGCCTCCGGAGGACGAGGAGGGCGAGAACGGCAACGGCAATGGCAACGGGTCGGAGAAGGCCGACCTGCTCATTCGTCACGACAACTCCTTCGGGACCGCCGAGGAGGACGCGCGTCGTCGCGACTTCACGATCAACGGCTTGTTCTATGACACCGCCACCGGCCAGGTCATCGATCATGTCAACGGCATGGTCGATCTGGAGGCCCGTCTGGTGCGTACCATCGGGGATCCCGATATCCGTTTCCGCGAGGATCCGGTGCGCATCCTGCGGGCCGTGAAGTTCGCCGCGCGCTGCGATCTCACCATCGAGCCCGAGACCTACCGGCGCATGATGGAGCACAAGGGTGAGATCGCCAAGTGCGCCCAGGCCCGGGTCTCCGAGGAGTTTTTCCGGCTCCTGCGCGCGGGGGCCGCTCGGCGCTCCTTCGAGCTGTTGCTGGGCACCGGGTTGCTCGACGTGCTTTCCCCGGAATTGGCCAAGACGCTCAAGCAGGAACCGGCCGACGAGGCGGGGAGGGTGCGCATCACGCGTTTGTGGGGCTATCTCGCCGCGGTCGATCGCTGGACCCTCGGGCGCGAGAAGACCCCTTCGGACGCGCTCCTCCTGGCGCTGTTGCTGCTGCCTCCCCTGCGGGATGCTCTCCATCCCGACAGCACCGGTTGTGCGGATATCGGACTCTTGGTGGCCCAATCGGCGCAGCCCGTGGTCGATCAGCTGAAGGCCTCGCGGCGGGACTCCGAGTTGGCGCGCCAGATCCTGCTGGCCTCGCGCTACCTGTTCCCCTCCAGCAATCCCAACCGCCGGCAGCCCTCCCTGGAGGGACGCGAGTTCTTCGAGGACACCCAGAACCTGGTGGAGATCGTGACCGACGCGGACAGCACCGATCCGAGCCTGGTCGGCCGTCCCGTGGTCGAGGGCGCGGGAAGCTCCACCGCGCTTTCCGACGAGATGGTCCTCCCGCCGGAGTTGCAGGGGTCGCGCCATCGATCGGGGCGTCGGCGCGACCGGCGCGGACGGCACCAGGCGGGCGTCAGCCAGAATCAGGGGCAATCCACCTCGTCGGCGCGGCCCAACCCGCCGGCGACGTCTGGGTCCTCCAGTGAGCCTGGCTCTTCGTCGCGGACCCCCATCCCCACTTTGGCGGATCTGCTTCCCGCCCTCACCCTGCGCGCGCCCTTTCTGGGAACGGGCGCCTTCGGCAGTCGCTGGGGCGCCGGGATCGACTAGCACTCCGAGGTGAGAGTCCGACCGCGACTCTCGCCGCGCCCCGCTGGCGTCGTCAGCGGGCGTAGCGGGTGGGATCGGGAACGCCGGCTTGCTCGAAGCCTCGGCGACGAAGCTGGCAGGAATCGCATGCGCCGCAAGCCCCGTCGGGGGCGGGGTCGTAGCACGAATGGGTGAGCCCGTAGTCCACACCCAGGTGGTATCCCGTCCTGATGATCTCGGCCTTGCTCATGCCGATGAGCGGCGCCATCAGTTCGACAGGGTGTCCCTCGACCCCGACCCTGGTACCCACGCGCGCCACCTCTTGCATCGCGGAGAGCCATTCGGGTCGGCAATCGGGGTACCCCGACGAATCCAGGACATTGATGCCGAGAGCGATGCGCTCGGCCTCCAGGATTTCGGCGACAGCCAGGGCGTGGGCCACGAACAGGGTGTTGCGGCCGGGGACGTAGGTGGTGGGGATGCCGTGTCCGATGTCGGTCTCGCTGCGACCCTTGGGCACGGCGCCTTGGCCAGTCAGCGCCGAGCCGGCGACGCCGCCCAGATCGATCCTGCACACGCGATGAGAGACCGCGCCCAATGAATGGGCCACACGAGCCGCGGCCGCCAACTCGACCGAATGCCGCTGCCCATAGTCGAAGCTGAGCGCGTGGCATGTGTATCCTTGCGCCCGGCAGATGGCCAGCGCCGTGGCTGAATCCAGCCCACCTGAGAGCAGCACAATGACCTGCATGACCTGGATCTATCGCATACTCTCGGGCCATGCCGGACAAACGCGCATTTTCACGAGCCGACGAAGACGCCGGCAGCCGTGAGGCGTTCGAGGATGCCGCGCTCTATGATTTCGAGTATCGGCGTCGTCGTGCCGACGTCAACTTCTACCGGCGCCTGGCCCAAGATCGTCTGCAGTTCTCACCCCGGGGGCCGATCCTGGATTTGGCCTGTGGGACCGGTCGCCTCGCGATTCCTCTGCTGCGTGATGGGCATCGGGTTGTGGGGCTCGATCGCTCCGCGGCCATGCTCGCGGCGGCACGACAGCGCGTGAGCCGGCTTGCATCCGTGCGCCGCCACAGCGCTCTGCTCGTGCGGGCCGACATGCGAAGGTTCTCCGTCGCTCCGTGCTTTTCTCTGGCCATCGCGGCCTTCCACAGTGTCCAACACTTGTATGCCGTGCGGGACATTCGCGCCTTCCTGCGTGCCGTTCGCGCTGCCTTGGTTCCGGGTGGTTGGCTGGCCTTCGACCTGCTGCCGTCCGATCCAAGTTGGCTTCATCGCGATCCCGCTCGTCGGTGGGCACGTACGGTGTTTCGCCACCCTCTCTCTCGGCAGCGCCTCATCTACACGACCAACCACGAGTACGATCGCCGTCGGCAGGTCGTGCATATGCGCATCTACTATCAGCCCGTCGACGATCACGGGAAGACCACGGGCCCTGAGCGCGTCGTCCGCCTTTGCCATCGGCAGATCGAGCCTCGCCAGGTCCAGGAGCTGTTGACGGCGGAGGGCTTTCGAATCCTGGCGAGCTTTGGTGGCTTCGATGGACGCTCGCTCGACCAGGGAGCGGACGAGCACATCTACGTGGCTGCAGCGCGGTAGCCGGCGTTCGCTTGCTCGTTGATTTTCTCGTCGGGGGAGGGGATGACTCTCGACGGAAAACGCTTGACACACTTTGGCTCACGGCTAGCATGCGGATAGTTCTGATCTCCCCACATCAAGCCGGAGGGCGGAGAAATGGCCGAAAAAGTAGCAAGGCTGGGAATTGTTCGCGACAAAGACACTATGTTGTACGTGAAGGATGGCACAGTCTGGAAAGTCCGTCGCAAGCAGCCGGGGGTTCCAAAGGGAAAGCCCGAGAAGGTAGCCGACGGCGGATTCGAAATGGATAACAACTATATCTATTTCGTCGACAAGGACGGCGATGTCTCCCGCGCCAAGCGCGCCATCGGGGGACAGAAGCGCAAGAAGGCCGTCAAGAAGGCCAAGAAGAAGAAGCCGGTCAAGAAGGCCAAGAAGAAGCCAGTCAAGAAGGCCAAGAAGCCGGTCAAGAAGAAGAAGCGGTAGTTTTCCGCCGAGCAATCGGAACACAATCGAGACGGCAGGTTCGCCTGCCGTCTTTTTTTTGCGACGAAGTGCCTCCAAGGGACGGGGCACCGCATGGCACCGTCGGGCCACATTGCCGCGTGATCAGCGCCCGCTCTTGTGTTAGAGCCCACTGATGGCCTCAAGGCGCCCCCGAGTCTTGATCTTCGTGATTGCCTATCGCGCCGAAACCACGCTCGAGCGCGTTCTGGATCGTATCCCTGTCTCGCTCTTCGCCAGCTACGATTGCGAGATCCTGGTGGTGGACGATGCCTCCGCGGATCGTACTTTCGAGATTGGCCGCTCGTGGAAGGCGAGCCATCCCGAGCATCAGGTCACGGTCCTGCGCAACGAGTACAACCAGGGCTACGGCGGCAACCAGAAGGTCGGCTATCGCTACGCCATCAAGGAGGGCTTCGATTTCGTGGCCATGGTTCACGGCGACGGCCAGTACGCTCCCGAAGAGCTGCCGCGCCTGCTCGAACCCCTGGTCAGTGACAAATCCGATCTCGTGATGGGCAGCCGCATGCTGGAGAGGGGACAGGCGCGCAAGGGGGGCATGCCTCTCTACAAATGGCTGGGCAACCGCATCTTGACCTCCGTGCAGAACTCGCTTCTGGGGTCCAAGCTGTCCGAGTTTCATAGTGGCTATCGCATCTACCGGGTCTCGGCCTTGGCCAAGGTGCCCTTCACCCTGAACGCCAACGATTTCCACTTCGACAGCGAGATCATCATTCAGTTCTTGAACGCCGGTCTGCGCATCGACGAACTGCCCATCCCGACCTACTACGGCGACGAGATCTGTTACGTGAACGGGATGAAGTACGCCAAGGACGTGGTTCACGTGACCTTGGAGAACGTGGCTCATCGCATGGGCGTGCTCTACCAACGGCGCTTTGATGTGAGCGGGGGCGACCGCACGTACTACCCGCTCAAGAGCGGATACCCATCGAGTCACACCATGGCCATCGATGCCGTGCCCGCCCACGGTTCGGTCATTGACCTGGGCGCCGGCCCGGGCGGCGTGGCCAAGGCCTTGGTGGAAAAAGGATGCGAGGTGGCGGTGGTGGATCGTCATCCGCTCTCACTCCCCGATGGACAGGGAACGCTGCGGGTCTTTCAGCAAGACCTGGACGATCCGCTCGCCTTCGATGTGACCCCCTACCAACACATCTTGCTCCTGGACGTCATCGAGCACCTGCGCAATCCGGAGAAGTTCCTGCAGCGGCTGCGCAAGCAGTTCACCCACGAAAAGAAGACCTTCATCGTCACCACCCCCAACATCGCTTTTCTGCCGGAGCGGATCATGCTCCTGGCCGGTCAGTTCAACTACGGCAAGACCGGAATCCTCGACCTGACCCACACCAGGCTGTTCACTTTTCGATCCCTCAAGCGGCTGCTGCGCGATCATGGATTCCGCATCAAAGCCATCCACGGCGTGCCCGCTCCTTTCCCCATGGCCTTTGGTGACGGGCCGCTCGCGCGGACGGCCCTTGTGCTCAACGAAGCCCTCATCAGGGTTTCGAAGACCCTGTTCGCTTATCAGATATACGTCGAGGCCGAGACCACCCCTGACGCGGACTTCGTCCTGGAAACCGCGAAGGCGGCGAGCCTCAAGGCGGCCTCCTGAGCTGTCCCGAATCGGACGCCCTCCAACGGATCCGTACCTTCCCGTGTTGACCGACCAGGGGGTTAGCTAGTAGACGATGAAAGCCATCCCCACCATGTCCACCCGATGTGCTTTGGTTTTTTCCGTTCTCGCCCTCTTGGATCTGGCGGCTTGCGGACTGGCGCCGCCCAAGTCGGCCCCCAGCGGCGGTCAGTCGGGTTCGTCCAGCAAGAGCTCAGCAGGGAGCGGTGGCTCGAACAGCAGCCAGGTGGGCGGACAGACCAGCTCCGTATCCGGCGGGGGATCCAGCGCGGGACAGAGCAGCTCGTCTGAGCGAGGGGGCAGCGTGGGGGGCAGCAGTAGTGGCGGAAGCAGCAGTGGTGGCTCATCGGGATGGGGAGGCACCGGAGGAAGTGGAGGCTCCACCGCATCGACGGGTAGCGCGGACGCCGGGATGCAGCCGGACCTGCCCCCGGACACGCCTCCGCTCACCCGTGGACCGACGCCCAAACAGCCGGGCGTGAATTTTCCCTTCCCCCAGAATCGAGAGCTGAGCCGATGCGTTTATCCCAAGGCCTATCGCAACGAGGATGTGCAGGCCGCCTATGAGCAGTGGAAACGCGACACCGTGACCTCGGACGGGGCCAAGGGTTTTCGCCGGGTCATGCGGCCCAACGAGCCGGGGACGCTGGAGGCGAAATCCACGGTCTCCGAGGGGATTGCCTACGGCATGCTCATCGGTGTGTTCATGAACGACCAGGCGCTGTTCGACGATCTCTGGCAGTACGAGCAGCAGTTCTTGGATGGCAATACCGGGCTCATGCACTGGTACATCAAGGCCGATGGTTCGGGACCTGCCGGGACGGGGGCGGCCACCGATGCGGACGAGGACATGGCCTATGCCTTGGTCATGGCCGACCAGCAATGGGGCACCAGCCCCAAGTTGGGCAAGTACATCGACATTGCCAAAGACACCATCTCCAAGATCTGGAACCACGAGATCGTCGACTACAAGTACGTGAGGTCGTGGCCCGGAGCGGACTCTTCCACCACCAACCTGTCGTACTTCGCCCCGTCGTACTACAAGCTGTTCGCCAAGATCGATAGCAAGAACGCCACCAACTGGACCAACACCGTGGACGCCATGTACACGGTGCTCAACGCCTCGCTCAACGCCAGCAACGGCAACACCGACAACGGGTTGGTGCCGGCGTGGTGCGATGCCGGCGGCAAGCCCAACGGCGGTGCCTTCGGGCCTGGCCAGCCCGCCTCACCCACCAACTATCAGTACGATTCTTGCCGTACGCCCTTCCGCATCGGGCTCGACTGGTGCATGAACGGCGATGCGCGGGCCCAAGCCTACCTGGCCAAGACCAGCAAGTTCTTCAGCAACATTGGCGCCAGCAAGATCGTGGATGGCTACGAGCTGAACGGGACACCCAAGCCCCAGCACCAGGTCGGGGACAAAGCCTCGGTGCAATCGGCCGCGTTCGTCGGGCCGGCGGCGGTGGGCGCCATGAGTAGCTCGAGCTACCAGAGCTTCATCGACGAGGCCTATGGCGTGGTGGCCTCGCGCACGGCCCTGGTGGGCGGCGTGTACTACGAGGACTCCTGGATGGTCCTGTCCTTGCTGATGATGACCGGCAATTTCCTGGACTACACGACCTACACCCCATAAACGCGGTTGGAGGCGGGCGGCTTTCTGCTATCATCCCTGGCCTTCCATCGACCGTGACGGAAGACGGGGCGTAGCGCAGTTGGTAGCGCGCCTGCTTTGGGTGCAGGATGTCGTGGGTTCGAATCCCGCCGCCCCGACAGGTCCTAACTGTCGGATTCCCAAGACTTTTCGTCTCGTGTCGAGGCGGCTCGGAAGGGTGGCTTTCGGTCCTTGGAAGCAAGGGGGAAGCAAAACCGTTTACGGATGGGCTTGGACCAGCAACAGAACTCGGGTTGGCCGCAGCCGCGAGGGCAGGGGGCTCGGGTCGCTCTGGCGATCTGAAGGTCAGTCGATCAATCTCATCGCGTAGGTAGGGGCTGTGCAAGCGGTGCTGTGATAGGTGTCCAGGTGAGCGAGAAAGCCCACGGCAGGCACGCGGCCCTTGGCGGGATGGTCCTCGGTGCTAGCGCTCCTTGGTCCAAGGCGCGATTCCGCTTTCGTGCGAGCGCGAAACCTGGTTAGGAATAGGGTCATGCTTCTCAAGGACAGCGTCGCCATCGTCACGGGTTCCAGTCGCGGCATCGGCGCGGCCACGGCCAAGTTGTTGGCCAGCCAAGGCGCCAAGGTCGCGGTCAACTACGCGCACGACAAGCACAAAGGCGAGCAGGTGGTCAAAGACATCGTCGACGCCGGCGGTCGCGCCATCTTGGTGGGCGCGGACGTCACCGCGCGCGAAGAGGTCGAGGCCTTGGTGAGGAAGGCCGAAGCGGAGTTCGGGCCCGTGGACATCCTGATCAACAACGCCAATATTCGCATCCCCATCGCGCCCTTTGCCAAGCACACCTGGGAAGAGTTCGAGGCCAAGGTCACGGGCGAGATGAAGGCGCTGTTCCACACCTGCCGGGCGGTCATCCCCGGCATGAGCCAGCGCAAGCGCGGCTGCATCGTGAACATCAGCAGCGCCCTATCGCGCGTGCCCGGCCCCGGCTTCGTGGCCCATTCGACAGCCAAGTCGGCGCTCGACGGCTTCTCTAAATCCTTGGCCCTCGAGTTGGGCCCCCACGGCATTCGCGTGAACGTGGTGGCCCCCGGCGCCACCAACACCGACGCCCTCAGCTTCATGTCGCAAGAAGCCCGCGACAAGCTGGCCGAACGCACCCCCCTGCGCCGCTTCGGCCAGCCCGATGACGTGGCCGGCGCCGTCCTCTTCTTCTGTGTCGACTGGTCGCGCTTCGTCACCGGCACCTATCTCCCGGTCAGCGGCGGCGTGCAGATGTCGTAACGTGGCCGTGGCCGGCGGCCATCGACTTCGCAAGTGCCCGCTTCGCGCAGACGAACTCTTCGACCACCGGGAGATCGGCCGGGTGCGTGTTCTTCGCGGCATTCGCCCAAAAGGTGAGATCGCTGTCCAGTCCAGACTTCAGGGCCGCCACGATGTCAGCGCAGGACATCTCCTCGAACGCAGCCAGTTGCTCGGTCTCGAATGATTCTGCGTCCGCCTCATATTGAGCAAGCTACCGCCGCCCGGCTCGGTAGACGGCCTATGCGCTCTTCGATCACTGGCCAATCATCGGGGCCAGGTGGGGCTTGAGGGCGTCGATCTTCCACTCCTGCGTGGTCACCCAGTCGTACTTGAGGATGCCCTCGGTGTCCCCGGAGTTGGGATTCCAGCACCAGAAGGTCCATGAGGCGCTGGAACCCATGGTCTTGAGCAGTTTGTCGAACCACTCGCCGGTCTTGCCGCCCTGGTACTTGGGATCCTTGATGCCGAACTCGCCAATGAGGATGTGGCCCAGGCCTTCGTTCATGATGAAGCTGAAGTGCTTGTCCCAGACCTCGGGCAGGTTGTCGGGGAAGCTGGCGGCGGTGAACCAATCCTGGTCGTGCACCTCGGGCCCGTATTCGTGGGCGGAGTACACCAGTTTCTCGGGCTTGCTCAGCTTGATGGGGTAGGTGCGGGCTGCGCTCAGGTTGCCGCCCCACCAGTAGGAATCCTTGTCCACGATGCTGACCCCTTCGACGATGATGAGGATGTCCGGGTTGACCGCCAGGATGGCGTCGCCGCACCTCTCGGCGGCGCTGTTCCAGTCGGTTTCCTTGTTGCCGGTGCCCCAGGTGGCCTTGCCAAAGGGCTCGTTGGTCAGGTCGGCGGCCACCACGATGGGGTTGCCGGCGTAGCGTTTGGCCAGGGCGGTCCAGTCCGCGATCCACTGCTCCTCGCTGACCTTGTCGGTGTACCAGAGCGGCTCGTTCATGTAGCCGTCGGGCTCGCGCGAGTGGTTGTCCAGGATGATGCGCAAGCCGAACTCGCCGGCGGCGGCGACGATTTGGTCCATCATCTCGAGCGGCGACTTGCCCTTCAAATCGGCGTTGATGGGGTCGGTCTGGTCGTAGGCGTCGACCCCCACCGTCTCGACGTCCTTGGCCACGGCGTCGGCGCGCATGATGGCGTTGGACCACGGCACGCGCACGGAGTTGAAGCCCAGGTCGCGTATCTGCTTGAGCATGCTGCGGTAGTCGCGCGACCAGAGACCGTGGGGCGCCTTCTGCGCTGTCTCGAAGCCGAACCAGTTCACGCCGGTGAAGCGCGCGGTCTTGCCCCGGCCATCCACCAGCCTGGCGCCCTCCACATGGAGATAGGTGAGATCGCTCGGGACCGTGGTGCCGGCCTCGCCCGCGGTGGAGGCGTCGGCCACGCCGGCATCGACGCTGCTGTGCCCCGCCGAGGAGCCGCCCGCCGAGGAGCCGCCCGCCGGGGTGCCGCCGGTCTCGCTCCCCGATGAGCCACCCGAGGAACCACCGGCAGCGCCGCCCTTCCGTCCGCCCGTGCTCGCGGGCGTGCCGCCCACGGTGCCGCCCCCCGATCCTCCGACACCGGAGCTGATCGAGCTGGATCCGCCCGAGTTGGTGCTGTGGCTGCTGGCGCCTCCCGAGCTGGTGCCGCCCGACGACGAAGGGCTGGTCCCTGTCTGACCGCCACCCCCTTCCGAGCCGGAAGACCCCGAATTGCCGGTGGTCTTGCTGCAGTTGGCGAGCAGGGCGAGGGAGATGACAAGGAGCAGACGTGGGCTAAACCACCGTTCATGATTCTGGAACACCGCCAAACCAGCCATCTTGCTGAGAATTCACATTTCAGATGGCCAAAGCCGGGTTTTCATGAGAACCCTGGATTTCTCGGAGATCTGTAGCGATCCGGAATCATGAACGGCCATTTAGCAGCCATGATGCCTCGGCGGGTGAGGGGACAATGCGCGGCCACCGACCTTGACAGGTCGAGGTAGCGAGCAGCAAGGGAGCGACATTGAAGCACTTCTGCTGATCCAACGCAGAGAGCGCCCCAAAAGGGTAACCGCTGACGGCAGACCGGGCCAGATCGAAGGCGCGGTCCGTCGAAGATCCGCTCAGTCGTCCCGCGAACCGAAGAGCAGGGTCAGGCTGATGCGGCCCGATCCGGCCATCAGCTTGGCTTTCTGGGTTTCTGCCACGGCGCAAGACGCCAAGGGCTCGTCCCCAAGGGAGCTCAGCTCCATGCGCGCTTCCTCGACCGAACCGTCGGACGCAACTTTGAGGCCCAGGACCAGGGTCCCGCGCAGGGCGGGGCGTCTTTTGAGCGCCTCTTTGTAGCAGCGCAGGAAGGGGGCGGCGAGCGTGCTGGTTCCCTTGACTTGTGTTTCGGGCACGTCGTTGCCACTGGCGCTTCGTGGCCGCTTGATCAGAACCTGCGGTCGCGATACCGGCGCGTCCTGGTCGGCGCCCGGGTTGTTGTCGCCCTGGGCGAGGCGGCCGCCGTCCGGGGTCAGCAAGGTCGCACTTTCCAGCTCGATCTCCATCTTGACCACGCCGCCGCCGCTGATCCAAAGGCAGCTCTGTTCGCGCATCTTCGAGTAGCTGGGCCGGAAGACCAGCCGCAGAAAGACCTTGCCGGCTGCGCGCTCGACCAGGATGCGATCAGCGCCTTCGGGGGCCAGGCGAAAACCCACCGCGCCGGTTTCCAGGTTGCTGAGCAGCTCGGCGCCCTCGTCCAATCTGAACCCCCGGGTGGTGTCGAGCAGCAGGCGGCGTTCTCCGAGATCGTAGTGGGCCAGAGCGAATCCATCCGGCGGGACCAGGGCCACGTAGCGTCGATGCTCGGCGTCCTCGCGGCGCCTCACGTGCTCCTCGCGCGCCTGCGCCTGTGCCACGGCGTTGCCGGAGAACACCATGCTCGCCTCGTCGCGCAGACTCTCACAGACCCGGGCCAGGCTTTCCCGGCCCTCGATGGCCATGGCCCCGCCCGGTCCCGGATCACGCGGCAGGGGACGGGGCAGTGTCGCGGCTGGGCTGGGGGGCGGCTGCGGTGGCGCAGGGGGGTCTTGCAGCGCCTGTGACGAAGCGCAGGCCAATCCCAGACTCAGGGGCAGCACAAGGGCACGCATGGCGCCAGCCTACCGCCAACCCATGGATTGGAGGAGCCAATTGACTACGGTGATGGCGCCCGAGGAGATCAAGAGAGCGCGCAGGCTTTTGAGCTCGAAAGACGCCAACAGCTTGTCGGCCAGCCAAAGCAGGGCCGCGTTCACGATGAAGCTGGTGAAGAGCAGCAGCAACCCCAAGGTCAGGATGGTGGGGACCACCAGCAGCAGGCGAAGCAGCCATCCCAGTCCCAGGTTGAGCAGGCTGAAGACCACGGCCACGCTGAGCGCCGCAGGAGGATGCTTGAGCCACACACCCGAGGTGACCCGACTCAAGACCAGAACCGTCAACGCCAAGATCCCCACATGAATGATGATGTGCATGCGCTCCATCATAGCGCGGGAATCGGCGCGGGCTGCCATGGGCACGGTCAGTGCCTTGTGTTCCGAGGGTGCGCATGGCAAGAAAGCCCGGGCGTGCACGAAACTTCGGTCGCTCAGCGCATGGTGGACCTGGCCCTCGAGGTCGCCGACAAGAACGGCGGGGGGCGGATCGTGGGCATGCGCCTTCTGCTGGGCGAGATGACGTGCGTGGACTCCGAGACGCTCAGCTTCGCCTTTTCTGTGGTCAGCCGGGGGACGCGGGCCGAGGGTTGCTCTCTGCAGATCGTGCGCGTTCCCAACCGTCTGCGTTGCCGCGGCTGCGGCGCCGAACGCAGCGGTGGTTTGTTGGACCTTTGCGCGTGTGGCCTCCCCGGGGGCGAGGTGTTGGAAGGTCGCGAGCTGCGCGTGGACACAATCGACATCGAAGACGCGGTGAACACACCGCCGGGAGAGAACCGATGAGCACCGAGATCGTGGTGGCCCAGGACGTCCTGCACGACAATTCGCAAAACGCCGAGGCCAACCGGCGCAGGTTTTCCCGCGATGGGGTGTACGTGGTGAACCTCATGTCAGGACCAGGCGCGGGCAAGACCACGCTGCTCGAACGGACGGCCGAGGCTCTGGGGAGGCGCCTGCGCATGGCGGTGGTCATCGGCGACATCGCCACCACGCGCGACGCCGATCGCATCGGCCGCGCCGGGGTGCGCGCCCTGCAGATCAACACCGGGGGCGGTTGCCACATCGAAGCCCACCAGATCGCCAGGGCCGCCGACCAGCTGGCGCCCGAGCCGCTCGACCTGCTCATCATCGAGAACGTGGGAAACCTGGTGTGCCCGGCGGAGTTCGATCTGGGCGAGCACCACAAGGTCACCATCCTCTCGTGCAGCGAGGGACACGACAAGCCGGGCAAGTACCCGCTGATGTTCAAGGAATCGCGCGCGCTCATCCTGAACAAGATCGATCTGGTGCCCTACACCAACTTCGACGTGGACGCGGCCTTGGCCGACGCCCGCGCCATCAACCCGCACATCGACGTCATCAAGATGTCGGCGTGGAAGGGCGAGGGCCTGCAGGCCTGGTTCGACTGGCTGCTGGCGCGGGTGGATGAAACCAAACGCGCGCGCCATGCGGGATGAAGCGCGAGCCGGCCGCCGTATCGTCATGGGCGGCGTGGTGCAAGGGGTTGGCTTTCGGCCCTGGGTGTGGCGCCTGGCCCAACAGGCGGGGGTGACCGGGCAGGTTCGCAACGACGGCCACGGCGTCACCATCGAGGTCTTTGGACCCAGCGCCGCCATCCAGGCCTTTGAGACTGGTCTAGCCCAGCCGCCTC
>CAZHUY010000043.1:17251-33256 GCA_964535465.1 uncultured Myxococcales bacterium | reverse complement strand
CACCCTGATCCCGCGCAACACCACCATCCCCACCAAGAAGTCCGAAACCTTCTCGACGGCCGCTGACAACCAAACCTCGGTCGAGGTCAAGGTGTTCCAGGGCGAGCGCCCCATGGCCAACGATAACCGGCTGCTGGGCAAGTTCGGACTGGAAGGCATCTTGCCGGCGCCGCGTGGCGTGCCGCAGATCGAGGTCACCTTCGACATCGACGCCAACGGCATCGTGAACGTGTCGGCCAAGGACAAGGCCACCGGCAAGGCTCAGAACATCACCATCACGTCGTCCTCGGGGCTGTCCGAAAACGACATTCAGAACATGGTCAAGCAGGCGCAGGAGCACGAGGCCGAGGACAAGAAGCGCCGCGAGGCCATCGAGGCCCGCAACCGGCTGGAGAGCCTGTCCTTCAGCGTTCAGAAGCACTACGACGACAACAAGGACAAGATCCCGGAAGGTGATCGTCAGCCTCTCGAGGACGCTCTGAAGGACGCCAAGTCGACCCTGGACAGCAACAAGGAAGCCGTCGACGCGGAGGTGTTCAAGGGCGCCTTCGAACGCCTGGAGAAGGCCTCTCACAAGATGGCCGAGGCTCTGTACAAGGCCGCGGGGAGCGGCGAAGGTGGCCAGGGCGGACAGGGCGGCCCGACTTCCGGGGACGCAGGGTCAACCTCCGGTGGCGACGGCAAGGGCAAGGACGACGTCATCGACGCCGAGTACACCGAGACGCCCAAGGGTTAGTCCCGTCGGCCTTGAACAGGCCGCCCTAGACACGCCTCACCCACAAGAGGGAAGGCAGTCGACGGCGGCCTGACATCGGGGTATGACCCTCCGGCATGCACCCCACACTGCTGGAGATTCCATCCAAGGCCCTGTTCTTGTGTGCCTTGGCCTTGGCGGTCGTTTCCTTCGTCCGCAACAAGGTGCAGAGGAAACGCGACCCCAAGGTCGCCAAGACCTCGACGCCTTTCATGCTGGTGCTGGGCGCCCTGGCCCTCATGGGCTTGCGCGGCGGCTCGTGGGTCCCCAAGGCCGAGCTGATACGCCAGCCCTGGCTTCCGGTGCCCATCTATTCATACGGGGTGATGCTGACCACCGCGCTGGTGGTGGGCTGGTTTCTGGCCATGCGCTTTGCCCGCAAGGACGGCATTCGCCAGGAAGACGCGGGCGCCATCTACATGTGGACCGCGGTGTGGTCGATCATCGGGGCGCGTCTGCTCTACGTCATCACGCAGCCGCACGAGTTCTCCGGCCCCATCGACGTGGTCATGCTCAACCGAGGCGGGTTGGTGGCCTACGGAGGTATGGTCAGCGGCTTTCTCGCGAGTTGGTACGGTTGCCATCGTCGCAAGATCGAGCTTCTACGTTGGGCGGACGTGGCAGCCCCATCCGTCGTGCTGGGAACCGGCATCACCCGCATCGGATGCCTGCTCTTCGGCTGCGACTACGGCAGGCTGTCCGACGTTCCTTGGGCCATTCGTTTCCCCAAGGATGCCCCGGCGTGGAAGGACCACATAGCCCTTCACGGGTTGTCACCCGAAGCCGCCTGGTCCCTGCCGGTGCACCCGACTCAGATCTACGAGATGCTGGCGGGCTTGGGTCTGTTTGGCTTGCTCATGCTTTTGCGGCGCGTGCGCAAGTTCTCCGGCCAGGTGTTTCTGGGCTGGGTTCTGGGCTACGGCATCTTGCGTCCCATCATCGAGATCTTCCGAGGCGACGACGACCGCGGCAGCGTGGGCTCGCTCTCGACTTCTCAGTTCATAGGCATCGGCTCGACACTGGCTGGTATCGGCCTGCTGCTCTTCCTCCTCAAGAAGTACCGGGCCAATCCCGCGGGCATGCGCCTATGGGAGACTCCGGTCCCCAGCCCGGCCAAAGCCGAAGAGGACCGCCCGCAGAAACGACGCAAGGGCCGCTGAACACAGCGCATTGTTTGGCGCAATCGACGGTTCACGTCGCAGCAGGAATTGCGGTATAAGACCGGCTCGTCATTAGCGAGGGGGCATCATGAGTCTCAAACGCAGTCATGCGGCAGGAGCCAAAAGCAGCTTCAACAGTGGCACCGATTCCAGCAAGCTGGGACGTCAGGAGCTTTTCGACGAGCTGAAGAAGCTGGCCCAGTCCGGTCAGGTCTTTGCACCCGTCGATGTGTCACTGGCCATAGGCGCGAGCGAGTCGGTGGTTTCGCGTACCCTGCTGGGTCTGTCGGCCGAGGGTTATCTGGAAAAGGTCGAGACCGGCAAGTACAAGGCCACTCCCTTCGCGGAGATCCCCCAAGCGGAGTTCATCAAGGCCCTGGGGCGGGCGACCAAGATAGATTCGACACGGCAACGTGATCTCTCGGAAATCGCCAGGCTGAAGCAGAACAACGACGTCATGCGCGCCAAGCTGTTGACCGTGATTGCGGAGCGGGATCACTATTTGGCGGCTCTCAAACAGCACGGCATCGATCCCGGTCCTGCACCCGTGGCGGCATCGCCCGCGCCTCCCGCCAGCGAACCCAAGCCAGGAAGCGGCGACAGCAACTCATAGCCTGTCGGGCTCACAGCCGCCTTGTCTCTGCCTTCTCGCATAGGAGCCAGCTCGCCATCGTCCTTGACCGAATCCACCGCGGCCCTGGCGCGTCGTCTGGTCGCTGACAAGGACGGGCAAGCCGGCGAGGTACCTCGTCTGGTAATCGAGGGTGGTCCCAGCCATGGGCAGGAGCTGCGCCTGGACAAGCACGGCCAGCCCTACCGCATCGGCCGCAGCGTCGGCTGTCATCTGGTGGTCGCGGACGATGACATGTCCCGCGAGCACGCGGAGATCGAACGGCGTTGGGACGGCATTTTCGTGCGCGATCTCGAATCGAAGAACGGCGTGCTCCTGCGGGGGAAGCGCCTGACCGGCGAATGCCGCCTGGCCGACGGCGATAGGGTCGAGATGGGACAAACCCGCCTGGTGTTGGATGACCCCGGCGATCGCCGTCTCCGCCAGCTGCAGGATGGCGCCGCCCCGTCAGCGGCCCCTGACCCAGGATTGTCAGACACGCACACGGCGGTCCGCGGTCCTGGCACGTCCGTCAGTCAGGGCCCCTCGTCCAAACTGGCCGTTGGCGCTCAACGGGTGAGCGCGTCAACGCTCCTGGTGATTGCCACGGTGGTTCTCGTGGCCACCATTGGATTGGGGCTGTCGTTTCTCTTGGCAAGATAGGCTAGAACTCCGCGAGCGATGAGCCTGCGCGCCCCTTTGCACTTTCGCCCCGTCTATCAAACCCTGGTTTGGGGCGGCCAGCGTTTGCGCCCTTGGCGACGGGATTTGCCGCAAGGTCCCATCGGTGAATCCTGGGATCTGGCCGACCATGCCCGTGGCATGAGCATGGTCAGCCAAGGCCCGCTCGCAGGCTGCACGCTGCACGAGTTGGTCAGCCAGAATGCCGCCGATCTGGTCGGCGCCGGATACCGCGGCGACACCTTCCCCTTGATGGTCAAGTTGATCGACGCGGCCGATCGCCTGAGCGTTCAGGTCCATCCCGATGATGCCACCTCCATCAAGCTGGGCGCCGGGCCCCGCGGAAAAACCGAGTGTTGGGTGATGCTCGCCGACGGCGGCCAGGTGTTCCAGGGCATGCGCCCAGGCACGACGCGCGAGGACTTCGAACGTGGCCTCGCAGCCCGCAACCTGGAGCACACCCTGAGCTGCTTCGAGGCCCGGGACCGCGACGTGTTCTTCATCGAAGCGCGCACCGTCCACGCGCTGGGAGCGGGTTGCCTGCTCTACGAAGTCCAGCAGACTTGCGACACCACCTTTCGGGTCTACGACTGGGATCGGCCGGGCCTTGACGGCAAACCACGCCCTTTGCACCTGACGGAATCCCTGGCCGCCATCGATTTCGCGCGCACGGGTTTTGGTCCCATCCGGCCGGCCTGGCAGGGCGACGAGTCCAAGGGGGGCGCCTGGCGCTCACTGGTGACATGCCCCTCTTTCTCGTTGCGGGAACTGCGCCTGACCGGCGGGGTTACCGTGCAACGCGATCTGGGCGGGGTCTGCCTGGCCATCACCTGCGTGGAGGGTCAAGGCGAAGTCTCCACCGCAGGCGGTTCGTTGCCCCTCACGGCCATGCAGACGGTCTTGCTTCCCGCAGCGGCACGGACCTGGAGCGTGCGCAGCGACTCGGCCCGCCTGGATCTGCTGGTGGCCAAGCCCGTGCTGTAAGAGCCCCGCTCGAGGGGGACAAGCCCCGGAACCGGCGCCAGGTGAGCGCGCTCGACGTCGTCAACCCAGCGTATTGATCGCGGCGCACCATTCGCACAATCGACCATCAAGATGGACTGGCCAGCCGCCGATCCAATGTTCTTGCACGATGTACGGCACGCTCATGGTCGGTCGAGGTCCGGGCAGGCCGTCGGGTCTACGGTCGCAAACCCAAACACAGGAAACAAAGCCATGGCCACTGCGCAACAGCATGCGCCCGCGCGTATCTCGGTCGGGACCAAGATGGCAGCCGGTACCATCCTCCTCATCGTGGCGGTGACCGCAGGGGTGTATCAAACGCTAAGTCGAACCCAGCGTGAGAACCTGCTGCGGGCCAAGGAGATGAGCGCGGCGGCCGTCACCCAACTCTTCGTCGATTCCTGCGCGGCTGGCGTGGTCTTCGGGGACGATCAGGCCGTGAAGGATGGGCTCAACACCCTGGCGCGCAACGAGGACGTCGAGTACGCGGCGGTGTGGGCCGCCGAGAATGACGGCAAGGTGGTGACCCGACCGATCGGGGAGTTCATGCGCCACGGCTCGAAGCTTTCGCTCACCCAGGCGCCATCCTCGCCGGAACGTGTGCGCGAGGCGACGCGCGTGCACATCTCATCGGCCATCCGCGACCAAGATGGGAAGATCGTGGGCACCACGGCCGTGGCCTTCTCGTTGGCGGAGGAGAACCAGGCCATCACGACCATCAAGAGGACAACCCTGATGGCGTCCACCGGCGTCGCTCTTGCGCTGGTTTTGCTGTTGGTGGCGATGGCGCGGGTCATCATCGTGGGGCCCCTGAGCAAGCTGGTCAAGGCCGCGAGAGCCATCGGACAAGGTGAACGAGGCGACATCAAGATCGACGTCCATACCAACGACGAGGTCGGACAGCTCGCCCACGCCTTTCGCGAGATGGCGGTCGCCATCCGCGACCGAGAGGATCGCATTGAGGCGCGCAACCGCGACATACGCCTGGTCCTCGACAACGTGGGACAGGGTTTCATCACGCTCGATTCAGACGGAACCCTCTTGAGCGAACGCTCACGGGTCGTGGACGAGTGGTTCGGCGCCCCGCAGGCACCGATGAAATTCTGGGACTATCTAGAGGGTCGCGTCGAAGGCAAGGTGGCCTGGTGGTTCGGGTGCGGTTGGACGATGATCCAGGAAGACGAGCTCCCGTTGGACCTGTGTCTCGACCAGCTCCCCAAGGTGGCGCAGCGGAATGGACGGGTCTTCGAGTTCGCCTATCGACCCATTCTCAAGGACGACAAGGTGCAGAAGTTGATTGTCGTCATCGATGACATCACAGCTCGGGTCGAGCAGGAGAAGACGGAACAGGCGCAGCGCGAGACCATGAGCATCTTCCGCCGCATGCTGGCCGACCGCTTCAGTCTGGACGACTTCTTCGTCGAGGTCGGCGAGATGGTGCGCGAGATCGCCGAGCAGCCCGGACAAGACATCAATCTCCTGAAACGTCAGCTCCATACCATCAAAGGGAATGCCTCGCTGTTCGGCATCGAGAGCGTGGCCGAGCTATGCCACCGCCTCGAGGACCGCCTGGGTGACCCCAACAATAAGCAGGGGCTCACATCAGAGGATCGCGAGCAACTGCGCAGCGCCTGGGCCAAGATCGTCGGCATACGCGATCAACTGGCAGAGGGCGCCTCGAAGGGGGTTCAGATCGATCAGGCGGAGTACAGCGCCTTCCTGGCCGCGCTGGCCAACGGGGAGGGGAAGGACCGCCTACTGGCCACAGCCGAGTCATGGTGCCACGAGCCAGCGGCGAGGAGACTGTCCCTGGTGGCGGAGCAAATCCAATCTCTGGCAAAGCGCTTGCGCAAGGCCCCTGTCACCGTGCTGAGCGAGCCCACCACATTGCGCCTGCCGCAGGACAAGTGGAGAGGCTTTTGGTCGGCGCTCGCGCATGTCGTCCGCAACACGGTCGACCACGGCATCGAGACGGCGGAAGAGCGAGCCAAGTCGGGCAAGCCCGAGCGTGCCACGGTGAACCTGGCCCTGCGACGGGAAGGCGATACGGTCGTGGTCTCGATCCAGGATGACGGCAAGGGCATCGACTGGGGCGTGGTCGCCTCCCGCGCCCGCGAGCGCGGGCTGCCGTACGAAACGCAACAGGATCTCAAGGCGCTGCTGTTCTCGGACGGGTTCTCGACCAGAGGCGAAGTCAGCTCGACCTCGGGACGTGGCGTGGGTCTCTCCGCCGTCCAGCGTTTCATGGAGAGCGTCAAGGGACGCGTCGAGCTGGTCTCCGAGCTTGGACGCGGAACCACTTTCGTTTTCAAGCTGCCCGCCACCCACCTGAGCGATCGAGCTTAGGGTCGAGGGCTCGTCAGACCTCAAGCCATTCGGCCCTCTAGAAGAGGTGTACCGGAGTCGCTGCCTTGAAGGACGAGAGCCGGGCACGCAGATCGGTGTAGTGGCTGGCGAGCAACTCGGCTTCCAGGGCGTCAGCGCAGGCCAGCGCCGCCGATACACTGCTGAAGGAGACATACCTATCGACCCTGCGCGCCTCGTAGTAGCCGAGCTTGCCCCGTTTCACGATCACGTGAGACCCCGCGGGATCACCACGAACCTCCACGATGCGGAGATCTTCAGCCTGCCCTTCGCCCTCGGAGCGAACGAAGAGTCGACGTCGGACCACGTGTAGGAATCCGTCGTGGAGCGCCGTCAGGGTGAGCATCGCGATCTCCTCATCGGCCTCCTTTGAGGAGGAAACCGCCGCCATGCGCTTGATGGTCACCGTGCGGTCCAGGAGCTCGCCCTCCACCATGTCGACCACGAAGCCAGATCCCGTCCATTCGCCCACAATCGCCCGATAGAGCGTTCCGCCCTTGCGTTCCTTGACCAGCGGCAGGTAGGCCGTCCAGGGGCAGCCCGCGAGCTGCCAGGTCAACGGCGGGCGCTCCACGAAGACGGCTTTCTTGAAGTCCCGCAGCCGCATGTCCGTGTCCACGGCCAATCGGGCAAAGGAAAAGCGACGGCACAACGGAAGCATGATGCTCTCGGGGAGGGCCAACGAGGCGAGTTGGCCAATCAGGCAGGCCAGTCGCAATGGTGAGAACCATTCACGCGCCAAGCCCAGCCCCAACTCGTCACGGAGGCCTTGCAGATAGGCAAAAGGCGCGACCAGGCGTTCATGGGTCACGAAGGAATCGTCGTTGTCAATGAGGCCCACGCCAGGCGATGAGTCCCTCGCGAACAGGACGTTCTGAGAGCTACGATCGTTCTGTCCCAGCACGAAGTCGAGCAAGGTGAGCTTGGGCAGGAGTCCCTTGCGCCACAGCTCGGGGAAATCCGCGCGCGGGCTCGCCTCGAGAGAGGCGTAGATGTCGCGCGATAGCCCGGCGCTGACCACGTATTTCTTGCCTGCCGGGGTCAGGCCGCAGGCCGAAGGTGGCACGGCGGAGCCCAGTCCGAAAAAGCTGTCGGCCACTTCGGCAAAGAGCACGGCTCGTTCCTCCGAGCCGAGGTGTTCGATGGCGCCATCCTCTTGATAGATCACCATCGTCTTCGATACGTCTTCTTTCAGGTAAAGCTCCGTGCAGTCGGGGAACTGAGGATCCGAGAAGGCCAGCACGGATACGTCGTTGCCGAACTCCAGCGGTCTCTGTCCGGTGCGCCGCAGGTCCTCGGCACACTCCACGGCTTCGAGCATCGGGAGCTTCATGGGATGACAACCCAGGCTCTCGAGAAGGAAGAAGAGACGGTTGACCTCGAAGAAGGGCACCACGATGGAGCGTCGGGCCGCCGCCAATTCAAAGAGATCCTTGGGTTTGTAGCCGTAGAACTGGCCCACGCGTTTACAGCGAAGGGCAATCTCCTTTCCGGGGGCACCACAAACCGGACAGAAGTCCAAGGCTCAACCCTTCGGCTCGAGATCCCTGGGATGCAGTTTGAGGAACACGTAGTCGTCGTAGCGCATGTCATCCACGCTGATCACCGGCTTGGGAAGAAACGCCGTGATCAGGTGCGAAATCCCACAACGAGCCGCCACCGTCCGGCAATTGTCATCGCCGCCCGCACTCCACAGGTAGATGCGTATGCCCTGTCGATGAAGGAACGAGAGCAGGTTCAAGACCCGCGGGTTGGGGTCGCCATCGTCGGTCAGAAGCGTCCCGTCGATGTCGAAGTAGGCCACGCAACGTGGACCTCCAGCCTTGACGATTGAGATGACCTTCTTCATGGCCTTGGCGGACAGGATGGAGGCGTCGAAGACCAGATCAGGCATGAATCCAACTCTCCTTGGGAGGGTCCGTTGCCTATGGGAACGGCAGGATCGAGGCTGGGGTTGAGCGGTCGACGGCAGGATCGGCCGCCATCTGCCTGATTTTGCTCAAGTCGCGCGGGGTGTCCTCCGAAGGCCTATTGGTCCTGCGAAGCCTACACCATAGGCGGATCGCATGGACGAACTGCGACAAGAGGGGTGTCATGAGAAAGAGACCAACTTCCGCGCTACATTGGGCTGCACTCGCTGCCTGCTTGCTGTCCGGAGGGACGGCATGGGCCGACACGGTTCCGGTCCCCGCCTCGGTTCAAGCCAACCTGGCGGCAAAGCTGTTGGCCTACGACAGAGGGCTGGCGACTCGAGCCAACGGAACCGTACGCATTCTGGTGCTGGTCGACCCCAGTGAAGGACAGTCGCAAAAGATCGCCAACGAGTTCGCGAACGCCATGAAGGCCCGGGGGAACATCAGCAATCTTCCGGTCGTGGTGATGACCGCCAATTTCGAGAGCGCCAATGCCGTGGCCGCGCGGGTGAAGCGCGAAAAGACCGCCGCCGTATACCTTTCATCTGGTTTAGGGCGATCGGCGGAGGCCATCGCCGTGGCGCTCAAGGGGAGCGACGTCATGACCATTGCGGCGGAGCCGAGCGCCGTGATCCGCGGGATCGCGGTCGGCTTCGACTTGCTCTCGGGCCAACCAAAGATCCTGGTCAACCTGAGTCAGGCCAAGACACAGAACGTTCAACTTCCCGCCAGTGTTCTCTCGCTGGCTCTCATTCAAGGGTGACGCCATGACACGCCAACTAGTCTCGCGAAGGATGACGTTGTCTTCCCTGTGCGGCTTGGTCGCGCTTGCGCTTTCCATGCCGGCGAATGCTCAAACGACCGGCGAGGCCCCACCCGCCGCTCCCCCTCCCGCCGCTCCCCCTCCCGTTGCGGAGGATTCTCAAGCCTCTTCGCCCCCATCTGCCGAAGCTCCCACGCCCCTCCCCGAGACTCCGCCGGCCGACTTCGCCATCGACGAAGCCGCCCTGGCCGCTGAGTTGAATGCCGCGCTTTCGCAGCAGATTGTGAGCGGCGCCAGCCGCACGGCCGAGACCTCGGAGCAGGCCCCGGTGGCCGCCACGATCATTCGAGCCGAAGACCTCCGACGCTATGGCATCCGCAACGTCGCCGAGGCCCTGAGCTACCTGTCCATGGGGACCTTCCTCTTGGGTGGGCAGATCACCGATTACCAAACCGTGGGCGCCCGCGGTGTGGTGGCTGACGGCGACAGCAACAACCACTTCCTCGTCGTGGTGGATGGCCATCCCATCAATCAGGGGATCACGGACGGCGCGGCCATCGGCTATGGGCTGGGAATTCCCATCTCGATGATCGACAGCATCGAGGTCATCCTGGGTCCGGGCTCGGTGGTCTACGGCGGCAACGCCATGTTGGGCGTCATCAACATTCGAACGAAACCCGCCCGTCAGATGCAGGGGCTTCGTCTGTTGGGCCAGGGCGCGATCTCTCCCCAACAAACGGCCGACGGCAAAGTCGACAGCTTCTCGGTCGGGGGCATGGGACTGAGCCACCGTGTCGAGGGAACGTTCGGGAAGTCGTTCCAGTTCCTGAATCAGGAAAGCGAGTTCACCATGGGCGTGCTGGGAGCCAAGCTCACCCTGCCCGACACGGCCATCAATCCGCAAACGCCCTTCGGCAACGCGCCCCCCACGGCACCACGCTACGGGGGAACGATCAGCATGCCTCTCGACGCCAGCATGGGAGGGTACGGCCGTCTGAAGATCGGGCAGCTGGTGGCAGACGCATCGTACGTCGACGGGCAATGGGTCTGGGGCACACCCACACCGCAAAGCCTGACGCAACGGCCTGGCTACTTCGACTACCAATTGTTGCGCGCCAATGTCGCCTACAACTTCGACATCGGAGCCCATTTCTCCGGCATGGTCGCCTTCCGCTTCATGGACTACATCCACACCGGTCACCGCATCGGCCCGCCCGGGGCTTGCCCGCTGGGCGGCACCGCCGGCTCTCGCTGCTACGTGAGCACCAGCGCGGGTGGCACACGCGAGTCCATCGAGGTGCAAGGCATCTATGACTTCCTCGCTGATGGTCGCTACCAGCTCATGCTGGGCTTGGACGGCCGCACGGCCCGGGCCAAGGGATACGCCTTCACGGAAGACGCCGCGACCGGCTTCCGCTTCTCTCCCGACGGCGGCTTCAAGAATGACACCCAGGTATTCGGAGCCTACACGCAGTTCCGTGGCCGCCCGGTATCTTGGATGGCCATCAATGCTGGCATTCGAGCCGACTGGATCTGGGACACGGGATCGCGCGCGGTGCCGCCGCTGACCAATCCCGTCGATTACGTCGCCAAGGCCGACACCAACAACAGCGCCATATCACCTCGGGCCGCCATCATGCTGTTTCCCACGGACAGCACCACGCTGTTCGCTTCCTACAGCCGGGCCTTCCGAGCCCCCTCCACCAACGAGATGCACCTCGTGAGTTCCGGTATCGTGCCTTCCTCCAACCTGAAGCCCGAAACGGTGGACTCGGGTGAGGTCGGCCTGAAGCAGAAATTCGGCGTGCATCGCGCGCTGGCCAGCGTGTTCGTCGAGAAGAGGTCCGGACTGATTGGCTTCACCCCGGCCAGCACGCCGGGCAAGCAGACCTACAGTGGCGTCGGCGACATCAAGAACTACGGCTTCAACCTCGGGTTCGAGGGCAGCCTGCTCGCCAATCGATTGCACTATGGCGGAAGCTTCACCTACGCGCACGCTCGCCGGGAGATAGCGCCGGTGGCCGCCAAGCTGGCTCCGGCCACCCAGGCTGCCGCAGAGATCGCCATGGCCGAGTCCAAGACGTCGACCGAGATCCTTGGCGCCCCCGAGATATCGGCCAATCTCCGTGTCGCCTACGACTTCCAGGGCAACCTGCCGGAGATCGCCCTGGCCGCCGTGATCCTCGGGCCTCGCCTGACCGGCTTTGGCTACACCAGCGCGCTCGTCATCCCGCCCGCGGCTCAAGGTGGGGCACCCACCAGCGCTCCCGTGTTCGGGCGCGTGTGGCGCAGCAACCTCGATCCCTTCAAGACCGACACGATGGTCGAGCTGCGCATGAACATTGGCGGTCCTCTCCCCTACGTACCGGCCCTGCGCTACAGCCTGATGGCCAACTATCTGTTCAGTCCAGGTTTCGAGCCCGTCGCCTACGGCCCGACACCAGGCGGCAGCGTTCCCACCACCGCTGTCGTCAACGGACTTCCCCGCTTCGACCAATCCCGGGGACAACTCTTCCCCTCGCCCAAGCTGACGTTGGCAGCAGCCCTCGAAATCAATTTCGATTGAGGAGTCGTCCCATGACTTTGCGAAATCACTTTTCGGTACGAACGCTGGCCCTTTCTCTGCTCCTCGCTGTCCCACTCTGCGGACTGGGTTGCTGGGAGCCCGAACTCAAGAACGCCGAAATCGGTTGTGGCCTCGACCCCAATGTGAGCCCCAAGTGTCCCAACCGTGATGCGGCCCCGCCGAGCCCGGATGGTGCTGCGGACGGCGGTTCCACCGTGGCGGATGGTGGCGGTGTCAATGACACAGCTCCCGTCAGCCCGGACAGCGCACCCGACGCGACGGCAAAGGCAGACGCTCCCGTCGCTGATGCTCCGGTCGCGGATAGGGCGGCGACGGACGCGGACAGCCCGGATGATGGCGCTCCAGGCTCTGACGCCTTGATCGACTAGCTTAAGGCGCGGGCCCGCAGGTTACCGGCGCTTACGCGCCTTCTTGCGGGCCTTGCGCGCTTCCTTGCGCTTGCGCTTGTCCTTCGAGCGGTCCTGATTGCGTTGGGGGGCCTGGAAGTGGCCGCGCTCGGGTGAAGGCGTGCTCATCATGGCCGCCAGTTGATCCATGTCCATCCCGCCGAGCAGCTTCTTGGCCTGAGCAATTCCCTTGAAACCAGGAATCTTGCCCAGAAGGCCGGTCGAGGCCCCCAGCTGCATCATGATCTGCCTCATCATGGCGAAGCGGTTGAGCAGGTCCGCCACCTCGCCGTCCTTGCGGCCGCAGCCCCGCGCCACGCGCGCCAGACGGCTCATGTCGTAGAAGGCGCTGCGCTTCTTCTTGCGCTTGCCGCCCTCGACGATCTCTTCCCAACTGCTGATGACGAAGCGCTCGGGGTGGCGGCGCTCGTCGTCGGTCATGGACGAGATGATCGAGGCGATGCGCACCAGCTCGCGGTCATCCACCTGGATGTTGGCGTCGGCCACGCCCGGGATCTTCTCGACCAACTCGCCGAGCGGCCCCATCTTCTTGAGGACCGAGATCTGCTCGAGGAAGTCGTTCATGTCGAACTTCCCCTTGAGCATGCGCATGGCGTCCTGCTCGGCCTTCTCCTCGTCCACCACGTCTTCGAACTGCGTGATGAGTCCCACCACGTCGCCGCGACCGAGGATTCGGCTGGCCATGCCCTCGGGTCGGAACTCTTCCAGGCGATCCATGGACTCGCCCATACCGACGTACTTGACCGGCGCGCCCGTGACCGCCTTGACCGACAGGGCCGCGCCACCGCGGGCGTCGCCGTCCAGCTTGGTCAGGATCACGCCGTCGTAAGCCAGCCAATCGTGGAAGGTCTTGGCGGTCGTGACCGCGTCTTGACCGATCATGGCGTCGATGACGAAGAAGATGTTGGCCGGGTTGGTGCGCCGCTTGATCTCCTTCAGCTCGTTCATCAACGGCTCATCGATGGCCAAGCGGCCCGCGGTGTCGAAGATGACCGTGTCTCGGCCCGACTCCGCGGCAATACGCTGCGCCTTTTCGCAGATGAGGGGCGGGCTGCCTCCCGGCTCGGAGTAGACCGGCATGTTCAACTGCTCGCCCAGGACCTTGAGCTGCTCGATGGCGGCCGGGCGGTAAACGTCGGCGGCCACCAGCATGGGACGGCGTCCGCGCTTCTCGAGCAGGCGCGCCAGCTTGCCGACCGTGGTGGTCTTACCGCTGCCTTGCAGACCCACCACCATGATGCCGGTAGGTCCCTTCTTGGCGAAGCGTATGTTGGTGTCCACCGGCCCCATCAGCTCGACCAGCTCGTCGTGACACAGCTTGACGAAGTGATCCTCTGGCGTTACGCGGCGAACCTTCTCCTTACTGGTCGCCTTGACCTTGACGATGATGCCGACCGCCTTCTCCTTGACCCGCTTGCAGAAGTCCTGGACGACGTCGAACCCGACGTCGGCCTCCAGCAAGGATGTGCGGACGTCCGCCAATGCGGCATCCACGGTGCCTTCGTCCAGCTCCGCCAGACCTTGGAACTTCTGCTTCGCGGCCCGAAAGCCTTGGGTCAGTGTCTCGAACATGGGGCGCGGAATCTACCACAGGCCGGCGTGGCAGAAAGCGCGAGGATGGCCTGATGGCCTTCGGGCCCCCAGGGGTCGGTCAGGCACCCTGGAACCGTCGTCCCTTTCGTCGACACGACGCATAAAGCACTTTTGGCCGACCATGTCGAATTTGCTTGCCACACCGAGTCTTTAAATCCAAATATCCGTCCGTCCTGGCCAGCCCGCCAGGCTTCCCGCCACAACCCATCGGATCAGGAGAGAAGAGATGAGACAGTGTATTTCCATGTCGGCAATGGCTGTCGCGAGAAGGCGTGATTCCGTCATTCGGACCGCTCCTTTACTGACGAGTCTTGTCTTGGGATTGGCGGTGGCCGCGTGCGACGGGGGCACCGATCCGGCGGTCGATATCAGCTCCAGGGCTGGGACCGCCTCGCCCCTCAGCAACCAAGCCGTGCTTGGCTTCGAAGTGGCGGGAGCATGGAGCCCCAACAGCGGCGCCGTCATAGGTCAATCGACCAGCAAACGCACGGAAGGCGCAGCCTCGCTGTGGATACGCCCCGGCAATGCGGGTTACGTGCCGCTGACAAGCGTGCCCCTGTCCAACCTCGCCGCCATCAGCCCCACCCTGGCGGTGGACATCATGCTGCCCTTGTCACAGCCCAATCCCTACTGGTATGGCACCTTGAAGGTTTCTCTGAACAGCGAATCGCGCCACGTTTACAGCCAGTTCCTGGGCCAGGTCGAGCTGACCGGAAAACAACGCGCGACCTGGATAACCCTGACCTTCCCGGTGAGCAACTCCATCATCGCGGCCCTGGTGAACCCCGGATATTCCGACTTGGTCATCACGTTGGGATTGAGCGTCCCCACGGCCAATACGCAGACCTATTATGTGGATAACCTGCGCTTCGTGCCCGTGTCGAGCACGGGGTGCTCGGGGCGGCCCAATGGCACGGCCTGCAATGATGGCAACGCCTGCACGAGCGGCGAGACCTGCCAGTGGAACGTCTGCACGCCGGGGACCACAGTGACCTGCGCCGCGCCCGACCAGTGCCACACCGCCGGCACGTGCAACCCCAGCACGGGCCTGTGCCAGTACCCCACCAAACCCAATGGGACTGCCTGCAACGATGGCAACGCCTGCACCCAGACCGACACCTGCCAGACCGGCACCTGCACCGGCGCCGACCCGGTGGTGTGCACGGCCAGCGATCAGTGCCACGACGTCGGGATTTGTGACTCCAGCACCGGACTGTGCAGCAATCCCAACAAGCCCGATGGCACGAGCTGCGACGACGGCAGCGTCTGTACCTTGGGTGATACCTGCACCGCCGGGAGCTGCGGTGGCCCGGCCATGGATTGCGATGATGGCATTGCCTGCACCGTCGACTCCTGCGACCCGGTTGCGGGTTGCACGTACGTTGACAATTGCCCACGCCCCTGCGGCGGCAGTGCCGGGATCACCTGCGAGAGCGGCAAGTTCTGCGCCTTTGATCCGGGCATCTGCGGTGTCGCCGATACCATGGGGAACTGCAGGGCCATCCCCGCGTCCTGCCCCCCCCTGTACGACCTAGTCTGCGGTTGCGACGGCAGGACCTACGACAGCCAGTGCCAGGCCGACCTGGCCGGCGTCAGCATCAGCCAAACCGGCGCCTGCCCGTCTCCTGCTTGCGGCGGTGTCGCAGGCATCGTCTGCCCTGATGGCCAGTTCTGCTCCCTCGCCGCCGGCGCATGCAACACGCCCGATGCCTCCGGCACCTGCGCCGCCGTTCCCACCACCTGCCCCCCCGACTATGTCCCGGTTTGCGGCTGCGACGGTCGCACCTACGACAACCAGTGCCTGGCCAACCAGGCCAGCGTCAGCATCAGCCAGACCGGCGCCTGTCCGCCTCCTGCCTGTGGCGGTGTCGCTGGCATCGTCTGCCCTGATGGCCAGTTCTGTTCCCTCGCCGCCGGCGCATGCAACACGCCCGATGCCTCCGGCACCTGCGCCGCCATTCCCACCACCTGCCCCCCCGACTACGTCCCGGTTTGCGGCTGCGACGGCAGGACCTACGACAATCAGTGCCTTGCCGACCAGGCCGGCGTCAGCATCAGCCAGACCGGCGCCTGCCCCCCTGTTTGTGGTGGCGCCACCGGCATCGTCTGCCCAAGTGGCCAGTTCTGCTCCCTCGCTGCCGGCACCTGCAGCACCCCCGACGCCATGGGCA
>CAZHUY010000043.1:0-17151 GCA_964535465.1 uncultured Myxococcales bacterium | reverse complement strand
CGCCGCTGGCACCTGCAGCACCCCCGACGCCATGGGCACCTGCGCGGCCATTCCCGCCACCTGTCCCACCGACACCGTCCCGGTTTGTGGCTGCGACGGCAGGACCTACGACAACCAATGCCTGGCTGACCAGGCCGGCGTCAGCATCAGCCAGACCGGCGCCTGCCCGCCTTCGGCTTGCGGTGGCCCCGACGGGGTAACCTGCCCCGAGGGTCAGTACTGCTCGATGGCCACGGGCTCCTGCAACGCCTCGGCGACCATGGGCACCTGTGCCGCCCTTCCCACTGCCTGCCCGCCGACGAGCGAGCCGGTTTGCGGATGTGACGGCCGAACCTACACCAATTCGTGCGAAGCCAACCTGGCCGGCGTCAATGTCGACCACACCGGTGAGTGCATCATCATCTGAGTCACCGTCCCAGCAGTTCACACGAGGGGCTCGGGATTCCCGAGCCCCTTTTTTCGTTCGCCCAGACGTTCGAAGGCCTGGCTACTTCGTCGAAGGCTTGTTGATATTGCGGCCATCGAGCTTGAACAAGCCTGTCGAGGCATCCTGCGTAAGCTTCATGACCCCGGTGTTCAAGAGATAGACCGCGCCCGTGCCCGTGGGCGGCCCATTCAAGAGGGGATCCCCGCGCAACAGCCCGATGAGCATCTGGCCGGCGATGGCATGCCCGACCACGAAGATGGTCTTGCCCGAACCGCCGTAGCGTTCGAGCAGGAGATCGCGAGCCGTCATCACCATCAGCAAGCCGGATTCGTAGTTGTCGTTTTGCCAGAACTCTATGGCGGCCGGATCGCGAAAGGTCAGGTTCGGTATTTCGAGGGTAGCCTTGTAGTACTTGATGTATTTCGGCTGGCTGGGTATCGGCGCCCCGGTGGCGGGCTTGTCACTGGCCTCGGCCAGCTCCATCCACACCTCGCCCGGCAGATTCGTCGCGCTCAAGTAGGGTTCGATGGTGCGTTGGGCGCGAAGATGGGGACTCACCAGGATGGCGTCGGGGGTGACGCCCATCTCCTGCAGGTAGGTGCCGAGGGCCTCGGCCTGGCGGAGCCCAAGGTCGGTCAAGGTGTCGGCGTTTTCGAGCGTCACCTGGCTGACATCAAGGGTGTTGGCCACCACTTCCGCGTGGCGGACATAGTAGAGGGTCAGGCCCGCGCCGGCGTCCCCCGTGTCATCTGGCGTGGACCCGCCCGTGAGAGAGCGACCTCCGATGGCCTGGACGCCACCCTGCGGCTTGTTCGCGGACGATGTCTGGTGACCCGCGCCGGCGCGGCCGCCCTCTCCACCAGCGGGTTTTGCCCCGGACGAGGCACCCTCGACCGAGGCGATGCCCCCGCTGCCGCCCCCGGACGCCAGTCCGACGCCCCCAGCATCGTGGCCGCTACCGTCGCGATCGCCCGAGCCTCCTCCCGCCGACGAGGCCAGCCCTCCCGGAGCGCCAGCAGAGCCCGACGCTCCGCCGCTTTCGCCCTTGCACGCAGGTACGATCGAGAACACCGCCGCACAGGCGATTCGCACGAGCATCGAGGAAAGGTGCTTCATGATGGGCGACCTCCTTTCGCGAAACCCCGGCTCCGGAAACAGCCCAGTTCCAATGACCGCCTACAAGTTGCGCGCCCTGGCCAAGAAAGGTCAAGTGATTGCACAAGGTCGCACCACACCCGGTCACCTTCGTTGCGTGTACAATGGACTCGGAATGCGAGTCACGAAGCAATCTTGGATCCCCACCTGGTGTGCCTCTTGCGTCTTGGTGGGCTGGTTCGCCGGGTGCGGCGGATCGTCCACGGGCGCCACCGGAGGGGCCTTGGCAAGTGGTGGTCTTGCGGGGGGTGCCTCCGCAACGGTCACAGCATCGACTGGCGTCGGTGGCTCACTCGGCTCGGGTGGCGCCATCACCGGAAAAGGAGGCAGCTCGGGGTCAGGCGGCGGCATCACCACCGCAGGCGGCAAGTCGACCTCGGGCATGGGCGGCTCATCGGACCGCGGCTCTCTCTCAGGTGCGGGCGGTACGACCTCGGCCACGGCCGGCAAGACCGTCGCCTCCGGCGGCGTCTCGGCCACCGCCGGCAAGACGGCCACCTCCGGCGGCGTCTCGGCCACCGCCGGCAAGACCGTCGCCTCCGGCGGCGTCTCGGCCACCAGCGGCTCCCCTTCCAGCTCGGGCGGCACGAGCGTGACCACGGGTGGGAAAACGACGGGGACCTCGGGGGGCGCCTCGGGCACCGCCGGTGCGGGCGGCGGGACCGGCATCGTTTCCGACGCGATCTACGCGGCCCCCAACGGATCGGAGAGCGCCGCGGGAACCCTGGAGAATCCCACCACCCTGGCCGGCGCCGTGGCCAAGGCCAGCGCCGGCAGCACCATCTATCTACGCGGAGGCAAGTACACCCTCACCACCACGGTCGGCCTGAGCAAGAGCGGCACCAGCAACGCACGCATCAGCATGCTGGCCTACCCGCTCGATGCGCAACGGCCCTTGCTCGACTTTTCCGGCCAGGCCACCGGCAGTCGCGGGCTGAGCTTGTCTGGCAGCTACTGGCACATCTACGGCATCGACACCTTCAGCGCGGGCGACAATTGCATGTACGTCAGCGGCTCGAACAACCTCATCGAATTCATGACCTTCGCCGAGTGCGAGGACTCGGGCTTGCAGATCGGCAAAGGCGCCGCCAACAACACCGTCTTGAACTGCGACTCATCCTTCAACGCCGACGCCTCCCTGGAGAACGCGGACGGGTTCGCGGCCAAGCTGGATGTGGGCTCGGGCAACAAGTTCGTGGGGTGTCGCGCCTGGAACAACCTGGACGACGGGTGGGATGGCTACCTGCGCGGCGCCGACAACGTCTCGACCACCTATGAGAACTGCTGGGCCATCGACAACGGCAAGTTGAAGAGCGGCGCGGTGGGAGCGGGCGACGGCAACGGCTTCAAATCGGGTGGCAGCGACGACAAGGATCTGCGCCACAACGCCACGTACATCAACTGCATCGCGGCCGGCAACGTTCATGACGGCTTCGACCACAACAGCAACCGCGGCAGTGTGACGATCCGCAACTGCGCGGCTCACAACAACGGCAGCAACATCAATTTCGGCACCACCAACATCGCCGCCTCGCTGACCATCAAGAACACCATCTCCCTGGGCAGCAACGGCGAGCTGAACGCGAGCACGAAGGACATCACCAACAACAGCTGGCAGAACGGCCTGTCGGCGACCACCGCTGATTTCGTCAGCGTCGACACGGCCCTTCTGAAAGCGAAACGCAAGGCTGACGGCAGCCTGCCGGACATCGATTACTTCAAGCTGGTGTCGGGCAGCGATCTGCGCAACCGTGGCGTGGACGTGGGGCTCCCCTACCAAGGAGCGGCGCCCGACCTCGGCCCCTTCGAAAGCGCCGAGTAGCCTGGCCTGGGCAGCCGGCCAGAGAGAGCTCCGTTTTGCCGAACTGACGGCACGACGCTACGGCAGCCATTCCAGCAAGGCCCGCCCCAGCACCGGGACCCAGGTCCGGCGGGTGGCCGCCCAGGCGATCGCGCCCGCCACCGCCACCATCAGCGAAGCCAGCGAGAGAGAACGCCCTCCCGCCAGCCAGGCCACGCCGATGGAGATCAGCAACGCGGCCACCTGCCCGCGCAGGCCGGGCCAGCGTTCGGCCAACGAACGTTGCACGAGACCGCGGACAATGACCTCTTCAGCCGCGCTGCCGAGCAGGATGCCGGCCAACGAAAGGCCCCACGCGTACGGCGCATGTTCGGGCAGGATCTGGGCTCCCGCCACACCCACCACCACGCCTGTTGCCAGGGAAGGCAACCATCCACGACGGGGCAGCGCGGCCGGCGTGCGCGCGATGTGCCCGACGGCGAACGCCAGGAGGAGCCCCGCCCAAATCGCGCCGCCCGCGATGGCCTCGGGCGAGGCCGCCATGACCCCGATCTTCTGCCCCAGGTAGAGCAGGATGGCCATGGTGGCGCCATCGCCTGGCAAGATCCTCCGTCGCGTGCGGTGCTCGGCATCGTAGGCCAAGGTCAGGTTATCGATGCCGGTCATCCAGTGAAGGGCCACGCCCAGCGCGAACAGCAGGAGGGCGCGAATCCGCATCTGAGCGTCGCCCACGAGGGCGCTGTTGAACAAGGCCGCGGTGATCATGAACAACCATGCGGTACTCAGGTTGACCGCGGGACGCCGATCGTCCGAGAGATCCGCGGCGTTGCACCCCATGGCCACCGCCAAACCGGCCACGGCCACGGCGCCCGCGACGGTCAGCAAACCCAACCCCACGGTTTCGGCGTTGGAGGGCAAGGGGGCGAAGATCCACACGCCCAAGTAGGCCAGGCCCGCCATCGCCGCCACCACCAGGGCCCAGAACAACGCCTTCCACGCCATCAAGCGCCCGAGCGGAAAGGGCGACATGCGCAGCAGCCAGAAGGCGTGGCGCTCGCTGTTCATGTGGGCGAGCGGACCGGCGGTGGCCAGGTAGGCCGAGAGCGAGAACGCCATCATGGCCGCGTGTTGCGGGCTGGCCGCGATCCAATCCCACCCCGCGCTGCCGAAGATCTGGATGCCCACGAAGATGGCGGGCGCCACGGCCAGGGCCAGCAGGCGCGTACGATCGCGCGACAGCAGCAGCATCTCCTTGCCAAACGGGGTCAAGGGACCGCCCCGACGAGGAACCGCTCCGTCGCTGGCCTCGGCCCACGGCATGCCCGCGTGTTCCCATCCGTCCGCCGAGGCCCATCGGGCGAACCCATAGGCCAGAACCAGGATCAGGACCACCTCGGCCAAGAGGACGCAAAGGCCCAAGACCACCCCTGCCCCGTTGCCCGCGGCCAAGGCAGCCAAAGGCGCCACCGGTGGACCGAGCGGCGAAGACAGGACCAGCTCGGCCCAGCCCAGAAGATGCCCCACCGTCCGCGCGTGCGAGCGCACCACCATGGGCCCCACGATCCACACCCCCGCCATGGCCAGGGCGGCCAGCAATCCCAAGGCGGCCCAAACCGCGCGCCGCCTCTTCGGTCGCACGAAGCGCACCACCGCGATCTGACCGGCCTGCGAGGCGGCCGAGACCGCCACCTGAACCAGCACCGAGCTGACCAGCCCCAGCGCAAGACCCGCCACCCCCAGATCCCAGGCCAGGCTGGCCGCCAGCAGCACCGGCAAGAGAAAGAGCGCGCTGAAGAAGTCCGTGACCACGCCGGACAGGCTGCGCGCCACCAGCAGGGTGGCCAGGGACAGCGGCCGGGTCAGCAGGAACTCGTTCGGCCCCGAGCCCGCCACCACCACGTCGTTGGAGGCCATCTTGGCCAGGCCACTCGCGACAACGATGGCCCCGCACACGACGGAGAGCAGGGCTGCCTGCTCGGCCGCGCCCGCCACATCGCGGATGGCCGCGAAGGCGCTGGCGAAGAGCCCCACGTAGGCAACCGGCGCCACCAACATCATCAGCCAGGCCAGGCGCAGCGTGCGCCGCTGGGGCCCGTGCCAGAAAGCGTTCCACAGCGAGCGCAGCTGGGTGCGCGCCAGCAGGTGAGCCAGAGACACAGGCGCGATCATGGGCCGGCCGCGAGCTTGAGGAAGACGTCTTCCAGGCTGGCATCCGCCGCGAAACCCTGATGGGCGCGCAGCTCGGCCGGCGTGCCCACGGCCAGCAGGATGCCCCCCTTGATGACGGCGATGCGATGGCAGATCTTGTCGGCCACGTCGAGCAGGTGCGTGGACAGGAACACCGTGCGCCCCTCGGCCGCCTGCGCGCTCATCAGCTCGCGCATCTCGCGCGCGCCCTGCGGATCCAAACCGTTGATGGGCTCGTCCAGCACCAGCACCTTGGGATCGTGAAGCAAGGCCGCGGCCAGGGCCAGACGCTTGCGCATGCCCAAGGAATAGGTGACAGCGAATCCCCCCTGCTGCTCCTCCAGGCCGAAACGCTCGAGCGCCCGACCGGCGCGTTGACGGGCCTCGCCGCGAGAGTAGCCGTGCAACCCGGCCACGAACTCCAGCAACTCGCGTCCGGTGAGATAGGGATAGAGGAAGGGATCCTCGGGCAAGTACCCCACCTCGCGCTTGAGCGCGCAAGACTCTCTCTGACAGTCACGCCCCAAGATGCTGGCGCAACCGGCGCTGGGGCGCAGCAGGCCCATCAGCAAACGGATGGTCGTGGTCTTGCCCGAGCCATTGGGGCCGAGAAAGCCGGTGACCTGGCCGGGATGGGCGGTCAGGGTCAGGCGCTCGACCGCCCGTTTATCGCCGAAGCGTTTGCACAAGTCAGAGGTCTCAATCATCGCGCGACAGCATGGTCAATGAGCTGTCGGCTACGATACGCGATTCGACGGCCAGCGGATCGACGAACACAGTCGCGCTGAGCTGGCCGGTGTCACATCGGCCGAAGGGGGCGTGCTCCGAATCCCCAGGCAAACCACGAGTCCAAAAGCACCAAAGGCCAGTGCCGCTACTCCTTCGCCGAGTCGCACTCCTTGCCGGTCATGCCGTCAGCTTTCATTGTGCAACCGTCCCTGTTCATGCTTTCCAGGGCTACAACGCAAGCGGTCTGGCAATCTTGCAGGCAATGGCCCTCCGTCGCGTGCAAGGGCGCGAATCTCAGTTCTTCCCCGCTGTTGTCACACACCACGCTGCATGCACAACAAGTCACGCATGACCCGCTCCCGCACCCGGTGAGCGTGGCTGACGTAACAACGGCACCCGCGGATACCACGATGGAGCCCGGCTGGGCGAACAGGAGCAACAGCAGCGACAAGCCACCTGCGTTTCGTAGCTCGGGAGTCACCATGGGCGAATCTTACCGGATTGATCCGTAAGCGCGCCTCTATCCGACGGCATGCCCCGCGCACCCCGGTCCTGTGCGGTCGCTCACCTCACCGGCGGCATAAACGCCGTCGTCCCTCGACGACCGGCTTCTGCTACAAGACCAGCTTCGTCGCGCCTTGCTCAGCGCCTACCTGGGCATTGCCGAAGCCTCAAGTCGCCAAGGCGCCGATCGCTTGTGCCGCTTTCGCTGCGCTCGCGCGAAGCCTGTGAAGCCGCCGCGGCCATGGAGGCCGTCTTGGTGCTCAACCTCGCTCCCGAGGGGGAAATACTGGCGCTGCTGGCGTTGCTCGACCGCCTGTGCGCCATGCTCTACCAAGGTGTCACCCATCTGCCCGGTCTGATCTGTTACCTATGTACCCGGTCTGTACCCCTCACGCCCTCGCTCACGGCTCCCGCGATCCGCTCTTTCCGCTGCACGCCAGCCGAACTCGCTCACGCTCACGCCCTCGCCCACGCTAGCCGCGCCCCGCGAGCCGGCCCTTCGGGCGGCCCGCAATTTCCCGACAGGCTCTAACTAGCTGCCACACGCGATTCGACGGCCAGCGGATCGACGAACACGGTCGCGTCGTCGCTCGTGCGCGAGGCCCACAGGCCCAGACGCGCCAGCGGGGTCCGGCCCACCGCCTCCACGCCATACAAGGCCTCGACCACCTCGACGGGCCGTGCGCTGCCCAGGGCGCTCACCACCACGCCGAAACTCACGACGTTGTCGGCGCTGGCCTCGCTCCAGCCCAGGCGCTCGCGCAGCTGGGCGAGGGTCGACGGGCTGGCCAAGGCCACATCGGTCAAGGACGGGCGTACATCGGTGGGCGCGGCGGCCGAGGTCTTGCGGCTGTCCTTGCGCTCGCGCCGGGCTGCCAGCAGCGGCTCGCCCGAGGCAAAGCGCGCGCAGGCCTGGGAGGCGCGCATCCCCTCGGGCAACCACATGGCGTACTCGGCCCGAGCCAGCACCTTGCCCAGCGCCGGCTCGCCCTCGCGCAGGGCCACGGCGTCCAGGAATTCGATCCCGGTCAGGGAGACGTCGTTCAACCGGCGCAACAACTCGACGGCCGAGATATCGTCGCTCAGCTTCACCTCCAACAGCTCGCCCAGCGAAGGAATGCCCAGGCCCAGGGCCGGCCCGAAGCTGAGCCCGGGCTTGGGGTGGAACCCGTGCGAATAGGCGATGTCCAGGCCGGCGCGCCGGAAGGCCCGCGGCAGGTGGCGCACCAGATCCAGGTGTGCCAGGGTGGCTGCCTGACCTTGCTTGGTGTAGCGCAGGCGATAGCGGTACGAGGTGGATTCGGCAAAGCGCGTTTGCGGGCGCGGCGCGGATCGGCGCGTGCCCGCCGCCGCACGCGCGGGCGCGGGCAGAGCCTGCGAAGGCGCCCAGGCGTTCATGCGCCGGAGGAAGAACAAGCGCTGGTCTTTCATGGCCGGCAGCGAGCACCCCACACCACAGTCGTAGCAGACCAACTTGTCCATGCCCTCGGCCGTGGCCTCGGCCACGTTCGAGGGATGCAGCAGCCGGTGCGCCGGTTTGCCACAAGGCGGGGACAGGCGATGCGCCAAGGCCCGCTTGTGCTCGGCGCGCAGGAAGTCCACGTTCACGCCGGTGTCGATGTGATCCCACGGCAGGCGCGCCTGCGCGTCGAAGGCCCCGAGATAGCGCTCGGGATCGAAGCCCGAGGCCGCGCGCTCTTCGGTGATGGCGCGCTCCCACAGCTCGACCCGCAGGGCATCGTCCCAACCATCGAAACGACAACCCAGGCGAAACGCCCGTTCCAGCACATCGGCGCAGGCGCGATCGCCACGCGCAAACATCGCCTCGAGGTGCGACTGCGTGTTGTCGTGGGTGCGCACGGCCACGCGCAGGCGGCGGCTGTGCTCGGCCAACAGCGCCTGCTTGTGCGCCGTCAGCTCCCGGCCGTCCATGGCGACCCACTGAAAGGGCGTGTGCGGCTTGGGCACGAACACCGAGACGGCCGCGGTCACCTTGGCCCCGCGCAGGTAGCGTCGACCGACCTCCTGCACGCGCGCCGCGGTCTCCACGATCCCCACCACGTCCTCGTCGGTCTCGGTGGGCAGGCCGATCATGAAATACAGCTTCATGCGCTGGTGGCCGCGCGAAAACACCCGGTGCGCCGACTCCAGGATGTCGGCCTCGGACACGTTCTTGTTGACCACGTCGCGCATGCGCTGCGTGCCGGCCTCGGGGGAGAAGGTCAGCCCCGACATGCCCAGGGTGGCCATCTCGCCCAGCAGCTCGTCGCCCAGGCCATAGGCGCGCAGCGAGGACACGGACAGCGACACCTTGTGATCGCGCAGCCGGCTGGTGGCGGCCTTCACCAAGGGCGACACGCACGAGTAATCGGCGGGCGACAGCGATGCCAGCGAGGTCTCGTCGTAGCCCCCCTTGCGCACGCCTTCCACCAGGGCCTCCAGCACGGCCACCGGATCGCGCTCGCGCACCGGTCGATAAACCACCCCCGCCTGGCAAAAACGGCACCCCTCGGTGCAGCCACGTGCCAGCTCGACCGCCATGCGATCGAAGACCGCCTCGGCGAAGGGCAAGGGAGAATCATCGGGGAAAGGATAGCGGTTGATGTCGGCCACCCAAGTCCGGCGCACCGACGAGGGAACGCGCGCATCGAGGGGCGCGCCCACCACCTGCAGCCCGGTCTTGTCGTCACGGATCGTCCGATACAGGCTGGGGACGTAGAGCGGATAGCGCGCGGCCAGACGAGCCAGGCGCTCGGGGCGCGCCACCTGGGCGCGACGCAGCTCGGCCGCTTCCAGACACAGGGCGGGGAGCAACTCCTCCGCCTCGCCGATGAAAAAGGCATCGACGAAAGGCGCCAGCGGTTCGGGATGCGTGGCCACCGGACCACCACCCAAGATGAGAGGCGCGTGGTCCGGCCGATCCGCCGTGCGCAGGGCCAGCCCCGCCATGTCCAGGATGGTGAGCACCCCGGTGAAATTGAGCTCGTACTGCAGCGAAATCCCGACCACGTCGAAATCGCCGAGCGGACTCGCGCTCTCCAGGGTCAGAAGCGGCAGCTGGCGGCGCCGCAGCTCGGCCTCCATGTCCAGCCAGGGCGCGAACACACGCTCGCACGCGATGGCGGGGTGCCGGTTGAGCAGCGAGTAGAGGATCTTGGTGCCCAGGTGGGACATCCCGATCTCGTAGGCATCGGGGAACGCCAGACACACGCGCGCCCGCACCGACGCAGGATCCTTGCGAACCTGGTTGTACTCGCCGCCCACGTAGCGCGAGGGCTTCTCCACCTGAGCCAGGAAATCCGAATAAGGATGACGAGAGGACATGGCGATCAGGATGGATCAGACACGGATGGGGAAAACCACAAAGGACGGAGGGGATTTGACCACAGAGGACACTGAGGGCACGGAGACGGAGGGAGGTTTTGGGGTTCGGATCCGGACCCCATCTTCTTCCGGCTCTGTGCTCTCTGTGTCCTCTGTGGTGTATATCCGGATCATTCGAGACGGACCTAGCCCCCCTGCAGGATGAGCGGGAAGCTGGTGGCGTACTCTTCAGAGTTGGCGGGGAAACGCCAGTGGCGAATGGCTCCCTTCAGGCACTTGTCGATAACCATGAAGTCGGCCGACCCGTGCACCTGTACCCGCTGCACGGTTCCCATCGGGCCAATGGACACAGTGATGTCCAGCCGTCCGGTGCGCAAACGACCGTCGCGTTTCAGGGCACGCTCGTAGCACGTCTTGAGCCCGGCCTGGTTTTCCTTCTTCCTGATGACTTCGCTGATCTGGGACTGCGAAATGACCCGCGGTTGGGGAGAGGCGGAGGCTCGTTTGCCTTGAATCGCGGCCAGCGGAATCGGCTTCTCCGCCGAACGGGTCATGCCGGCGGGAGCCGCGAACGGATCCGGAGCCGGAGGCGCCGGTTTGGCGCTGGGACTGGGGGCCGCGGGACGAAGCACGCGTTTGCTGGCGTGGGCCGCGGCTGGGCCATGTGGTTTGCTGGGTACGGACTCGACACTGGGCGCGACACTAGGCGCGACCGCCGGCTCTTCGGGGGCCACCGGAAGGGGCTCGGCAGCCAAGGCGGCGGCCCGCGCCTTCTTCTCGATCTCAGCGACCTTGCCCAGTTCCTTGGCTCCGTCGCCGCGCCAGGAGAACAGGATGACCGCGATGATCAGAATGACCAGGATGCCCCCGGCGGCCACGTACTTCAGGTGATTGTGCTTCTGCACCAAGGCCGCCAGCCCGGTCAGCTTGGACAGGCCGACTTCGGCATGCCCGACCAGCGACTTCACCTGCATATCGGCGACCTTGCCGAAGAGTGGCCCGGACATGGGGGCCGGCGTGGGCAAGGCCATCGCGCCTTCGGCGGACATTCCCTCTGGCATCGCCGGAGGATGGGCAAAGGACAAGCCGGCCACCTGCCAGTTCCTACTTTCGCGCGCGGACGGAACCGTCGCCCCCACCGGAGGCAGCGGCTGGCTGGGCAGCGGCGTCTTCTGCGACTCCGAGAAGTCCGCGACCCCTGGCGTGTTCTCGATAGGCGGCGTGCTCTCGGGGCCGGGAACCTTGGTCGCGAGAGCCGCCAGGCGACGCCCATCCGGCGAGGTGGGCACCTCATCGTCGAACTCCGACGTCACGTCGGGCGTGCCCTCGTCCGAAACGGATGCCGGCGCGGGGGTGTGCTCAGCCTTGGCTTCGAGCTTGGGTTGCTGAGCCGCCACGGGCGGGGTCTTGACCACGGGCATGGTCGACGATTTGGCAGCCGGTCTGACATCCGAGACGGCACTGATGGCCGCCGCGGGAGTGGGCCTGGCCGCGGACCCTGGGATGGGGGGTGGTGCCCTGTGTCCCGCGGGGACGGGTGGCGGCGCGGACTTGGGCCCCGATCCCGACGACGGGAGAGGCGCCGCCTTGGGGCCAGAGCCCGAGATTGGAGGCGGAGCGTGCTTCGGCCCTGATCCCGATACCACCGGAACGGACTTGAGAGCGGATCCAGAGAGTGCGGGTCTGCTGCCAGTGCTCGCGGACGGCAAGGGCGCGCCCTTGGGAGCCGAACCCAAGGCTTTCGCAGCGAGCCCTGGAAGCTTGGGCCCGGAACCACCTGGGGCTGCGGGAGGAGCGGGTCTGGCAGATTGCATGAACGCCAGGGGCGGAGGTGTGACCACGGTGGCATCGGCGGAGGCCGCGTCTCGCGCGCGGCCGGGCGCCATGCCTGGCGATCGTTTCAGCGCGCTCAACTCCTGCGCGATGATGGCGACATCCTTGGGCCGCTTCCACTCATCCATGCCTTCCTTCCAGACATGGACCACCTGGCCCGACTCGAGCGCGGCGATGTACTTGGCAGCCTCCGCGCAACTCAGCGGCCCCTTCTCGACTCCATCGACCGCCACGAACCACTCGCTGCGAGCCACGGGAGGCCGCGACACCTTGGACGAGGCTCGCACCTCGGGTGGCGCCACGGGGATGGTGCTCGACAAACGCGCCGAAGCATCCTGCGGTCCCGGAACCACCTCACCGCCGTGCAGCGTAACGACGTCGCCGCAATTCTTGCAACGTATGCGCACAATGCGTTGCCGAATCTTCTCGTCCGCTATGGTGTAGCGGGTCTGGCAACGATCGCAGACGAACTTCATGACGGGTACAGGACCTTCTTGGACCCCAGAGCGTAGCACAGCCGAGTGAGCGGTTGCGCCCCCAAATCCCAGGCTTGACACCACCTCTTTATCGTCAGGTCTCCCGCAAAATCGAGAGCCTTGGAGGGTGTCTCGAGAGCCCGGTGGTTGGTTGTGTCAGTCCGGGTGACATGCGAGAAGGCTTTACCCACCGCGCAGCAGCCAAACCACGCCGCCCGCCAGTAGCGCCACCAGGGCGGCCACGAGCAAGACAGCGCCCATGGGTAGCGTTCGAGGGAGGGTGTCCTTGCTGTCCAGATTCTTGGGGGGGCGAACCTTGCGCTCCAGCACGGGGGTGTCGTCTTTCTTCGAGCCACGTGACGGCCTTTTCCCATTGGCTCCGTTCGCGGACGGCGCTGAGGCCTTGGGAGCGTCCGTCGACACAGCGATGGGCTGCGCGTCCTGTTTCTGAGCGGACTCGGGCTTGTCGGGGCTCCCGGTCGATGGTTCGTCCGCCCCCCGGCCTGACCCATTGTTTTCGGCGCTCGGCATCTCGGACACGGCCGAACCAGCGGCGCGCAGGGCCCGGGCCAAGGCCGCCCCGGGACCGTGGGCGGGAACCTGATCGAAATCCAAGGCCTCGCCTTCGTCATCGCCTTCCGCGAAGACACGCGCTTGGCGCAATCCGTCTTCTGTGATCTGAGCTTCAGCCGCGGGCGAGTACAGGTCGCGCAAGTAGCGCGCCATCTGATGGTGGCTGCGCATCTTCGCGTCGGATTCTTGCAAGAAGAGCTGCAGGTCGTCCACCATCTCGCTGGCCGACTGGTAGCGATCCTCGGGTCGCTTCTCGAGGGCACGCATCACCACCATCTCGAGATCGCCGGGGTATGCGCGCACCACATAGCTGGGCGGTGCCGGCTTCTCTTCGACGATGCGGCGAATGGCATCCTCCTTGGCCCCGCGCCACAAGCGACGGCCCACGGTGATTTCGTAAAGGATGGTTCCCAGGCTGAAGATGTCCGACCGGCCATCCAGCGACTCGCCCTTGGCCTGCTCCGGCGACATGTAGGACGCCTTGCCTGGCCGAATTCCTTCCCGCTCCGACACGGCCGAACCCTGCCGGGCGATGCCGAAGTCGATCAGCTTGACCTGGCCAGTGTTCGCGATGATGACGTTGGTGGGCGAGACGTCTCGGTGGACGACCTGCATGGCTCGGCCATCGGCCCCGATCCCCTCGTTCATGTAGGCCAAGGCCGACGCCACCTCGCTGACGATGTGGACCCCCACATCCAGGGGCAATTGCTGCGAGACCTCGATGGCGCGTTTGGCCAATTCGATCAGGGTCTTGCCCCGGACGTATTCCATCGCGATGAAGGTGTTTCCTTCCTCGCTGGCCAGGTCGTAGACATCGACGATGTTGGGATGGCTCAGCATGGCGGCGATGCGGGCCTCGCCCTCGAACATCTCGACCACCGGCGAATGCTCGGCCCAGCGCGGCTGCAGGATCTTCAGGACCAAGTCCTTGCGAAACGAGCCGCTGGCCTCGTCGCGGGCCAAGAAAATCTCGGCCATGCCTCCGGTCGCCAGGTGCTCCACCAGGGTGTAGCGACCGAGCTTCTTGCCTATGAGCTGCTTGGCTTCTGCCGGTTTGGCCATCGGTGGCAAACTATCATTCGCACGCCCTGCCGTCGACCATCGCTTGCCCTCGCCACGCAAGACCCCTCCCCCATCGCGCGACACCTTCAGCATCTGGACAGAACCAAGAATGTGTCAGATCCTGGGGGCCGCGTGTTTGTCCCCGAATACGACCTGACAGGAGGGCTGGCCGCGCGACTCCGCCCGATCATCTCCGGAGGTGCGCCCCCCGCTTCTGACCCCATCACGAACGCGCCCCTGTCGAAGAGGCCCTCCCGATGACGGACGCGCCGATCTCTGGCAAACCGGCCGTCCCCGCTGCCCTGTGGATTGCCGCCTTCTTTCTGGTTTCGGCGATCCTTCAACTGGCTCAGCCGGTATGGCTCGACGCCGACACCGGGTATCACATCGCGGTCGGCCGGCTCATCAAGGAGCATGGCCTGCTTCACGCCTTTCCCTGGACGCCCTACAGCGTGATGGCCGAGCGCTATGCGGACACCGAGCTTCTCTTCCATCTCTTCTTTACCGCCACCAGCCCGCTCTCCCCCGACGCGTCGTCGAAGCTGGTGGGTGTGATCATCGAGACGACGCTCCTGTCCACGCTCTTTGCCATTCTCCGTCGGCACAACCCCCGTCTGCGCGGCTATTGGGTGCTTTCCGCCTTCGTCATCTCCGGAGCTTTCGTCATCCGTTTCGCCATCGTTCGGCCCCATCTCATCTCGGTCCTTCTGTGCGTTCTCGTTCTTTGGGCGGCCTCCGAACGACGATGGATCGTCCTCGCTCTGTGCTGCGCAATCTTTCCTTTTGGCCACCTGGGATGGCCATCGGCCATCGTGCTCCTCGTGATCGCCGAGCTGGCCCACCGACTCTGCGGGCGCCGTGCGATGTGGCAGCCGCTCGCCCTGGGTCTGGCGTCCCTGGCCGTCGGCCTGGTGCTGCACCCCAATTTTCCCGCCATCGCGCAGACGGCGTGGCTGGAAATCGGCGAAACCCTGTGGTCGACCGCATGGCGAAATCCGCGCACCCAACCCATCGGACGCGAGTTCGCGCCCTTCGCGCCTCTCAGCTTCTTCAAGTACGTGACCATCCCGCTTGCCATCACGGCCTTCTCGCTCTTTCGCGCCGTCCGAACCAGAAAGGAGACGCCGCCCCTGGCCATGGCCTGCGCGGTCACCGCGGCTGGCTTTCTCATCGCGACCGTCTTCTCCCAGCGCTTCGTGGAGTACCTGGTTCCCTTCTGCGTCTTGGCCGGTGCCATGCTGATCCCGAACCAGAAACCGAAGGTCCTGGCCGTGGCCTGGATCGCCTGCGCGCTCTTCACCGGATGGATGAGCCGTCCGCTCTACCACCACCTGATCAATCGCACCGACATGTTTCCCGCCAAGACCACGGCCATCTTGCGCCAGGCGATCCCCGAGAACGCGCAGATCTTCACCTGTGATTGGTCCTTCACCGGCGAGATGATGCTGGCTCTCCCGACCCGACGCTTCATGGTGGCCCTCAATCCGCTGTATTTTCGCCAGAAGGATCCCAAGCTGTACGACCTGTGGCTGGACACCGTCTACCTACCGACCCCTTCCCCGTCGGCAATCATCAGGGAGAAGTTCAAGGCGCACTACGTGCTGTGCGAAGAGCGCCCCCAATTCCGAGCCTTCATTAACGCGGTGGCCCGGGATCCACAGACGCGCCGGTATATCCACCAGAAACCGTGGTGGTTGTTCGAGCTATGAAGGCCCCAAGGGGTCACGCGGCCTGGCCCGGGATTGATGGCAAGGGCCAGGCCACATGACGTCGGATATCAGCCGCCGCTGGGGGTACCGCCGTCGGGGTCTTCGCGATCGAAGCCCACGGTCACCTTGGCCCGGCCGTTGCGATACAGGGTCAGCGACACGCTCTTGGATTGCGACAGGGTCACGTTCACCGAGACCTGGTCACTGACCCACGTTGGAATCGTGCTCTTGGTCACCGAGTCGCAGGTCTGGGCGTACGCCTGGGCCTGAAACACGACCTTGCCGATGGGCAGCCCGCCCATGGGCTCGACCACGCTCTGGCCCTCGACGACGGCCAATTCGCGGACCACATCGCGACTGGCGCCACTGGCGCCGAGGTGCAGGCAGGCCACCTCGGGGGGCACGTTCTCGATCCTGAGTTGGACCTGCTCGGTATCGGAGGCGGGTTTGGCCCCCGGGGGGCCTTGGTCGCAACCAACCAGCAGGGGCAGCGCCAGGCACCAGACTGACAGACAAGCGGAACGGACGATGGGATTCATTTCGGACTCCTTGCAAAGGGTTTAGGGACGTCCGCGTTGTCGGCCCCAACCCCTGCCAGTTGCCTGGGGCAAGCAAAAAAAACCGGGTGTGTTCCTTGCGTTGACTGTGGCCCCCCGCCGGAATAGCTTGCGGTCCATGAAGATCGTCGATGAACCGTTGGCCAAGTCCGATCCCAAGGTGATGGAGCTGGTGCGAGCCGAAGAGCAGCGCCAAGCCGACAAGATCCGGCTGATTCCCTCGGAAAACTACGTATCACGCGCCGTGCTAGAAGCCTCCGGCTCGGTTTTCACCAACAAGTACAGCGAGGGCTACGCTGGCAAGCGTTACTACGAAGGCCAGCAATTCGTCGACCCGCTGGAGACCCTGGCCACCTCCCGCGCCTGCTCGCTCTTTGGCGCCGACCACGCCAACGTGCAGCCCTACTCGGGCTCGCCCGCCAACATGGCGGTTTACTTCGCCTTCCTGAAGCCGGGCGACAAGGTCATGGGCCTGGCCCTGCCCATGGGCGGTCACCTGACCCACGGTTGGAACGTGTCCATCACCGGCAAGTACTTCCAATCGGTGCAGTACGGCGTACGCAAGGACACGGGGCGCATCGATCTCGACGAGGTTCGCGACCTGGCCCGCAAGGAGAAGCCAGCGCTCATGTGGGCCGGCGGCACCGCCTATTCGCGTATCTGGGACTTCCCGGCCATGGCCGCCATCGCGGCCGAGGTGGGCGCCCGTTTCGTGGTCGACATGGCGCACATCGCGGGCCTGGTGGCCGGCGGCGCCCACCCCTCACCCGTGCCTCACGCCGACGTGGTCACCACCACCACGCACAAGACCCTG
>CAZHUY010000042.1:31793-33590 GCA_964535465.1 uncultured Myxococcales bacterium | reverse complement strand
CAGTGGAGACCGCAGGGCCGGAGATCGTGACCGTCCGAGGGTGCGAGTAGCCCCACATCACCACGGCGGCCAGGAGCGCGACCAGGAGCCAGGGGATGGCCTTCACTTCCGAGCCTCGTCCAGCGATTCGCCGTAGGATGGATCCGAGCCGACCGGCGCGGGTGCCTGCCGGACCAGCTTCGCAGCCAGGGCGCAAACAGCCAGCACAGGCGTGACCCACCGGGGAAGGCCCTCGATCTCGAGGCCGAACTCGTGGAGAGCGCCCAAGGCCACGATGGCCCCCAGGAACCAGCTGGAGTAATGCTTCCAAAGGACGTTGATCTTATTCATGGCCGGAACCATTTGACCTTTCCGCCGACCCGGGGCCGGACATCGATGTGCAGCCAGGAGACGCCGATCTCGACGCCGCCCAGGTGCGGGAGCTCGCCAGCGGCAAGGGCCATGCGGATGATGGAGCGCGCCTTTTCGGCCGTCATGCCCTTGGGCAACAAGTCGACAGCGCGGCCCTTGCGGTGCTGGGAGCCCTTGGCACCCACGGTGCAGGCAGCCGGCCGGAATCCGGACCACCGACGCTTTCCGCCGCGGGCGTAGTCGTTGCAGGTGCACGGCACACCCAGGAGGTCCCGCACGTCGTCGGCGGTCTCCAGGAGGCGATCGTCCAGCTTGGCCCGGAGGTCCAGGTCCAGCGTCTGCCAGGTCTCGTCGCCGGTGAGGTCCGGGAGGAGCTCGTGGGGCGCAAAGTGGCGAGGCAGATACATCAGTGGCGCTCCCGCAGGCTACTGCACACCCCGGCGAGCCGGGACACCTCGTTCGAAACCTCGTCCAGCCGCTCGTGGACGCGTCCCAGCGACGTCTTGACTTCGGCAAGCCCCTTCACCGCCTCGACGAGCCCGACGACCGCTTTGGCCAGATCGGTGGCCTCGGAGCGGCGATACCACTGGAGATTCCCCAGGGCAAAGGCCGCGCCGCCCGCGATCGCGCAGGCGCTGATTCCGCCGAAGACCAGCGTGGGCGTGATCTCCACCAACATCAGTGCTTCTTCCCCGGCTTCGCCGTGGCCTTCCCGATTGTGGGCGGCGCGTCGTCCAGGTCCCCGATGTCCGCTTCGCCGTCGAGTTCCACGATCGCCTCGACCTCTTCCTTGACCACCACCGGCTCGATGTGCTTGACCCACAAGCGCAGGCCTTTGGCCACGTCCACGATCTGCTCTTGGGTCGCGCCGTCCTTGGACGACCACAACCCCAACAAACCGATCTTGAGGCTTCCCAGGTGTTCACGGTTGAGGACGAGTTCGCAGCGCCACGCCATCGCGGCGACGTTGTCCAGGCCTTCGGGCTTGGTCTTGTCGAGCGCCACGATCTTGTCGGCCACCTCGATGCGCCGCGCGCCTCCTGGGATGTTGGCGGGCATCAGTCGGATCAGGGTGATCAAGGCGACGCACTGCCTCCATGCGAGCGAGAGCGGGACGTCGACGGCGCTCACTTCGCGGCTCCCGTGCGGGCGGCAACGTGGCGGGCGGCTTCGGCCTGCGCTTCCGCGACGATCTCGGCGGGGTAGACGCCCTTCGAGATCAGCCGGCCAAGTGCCTGGTGGGCCTGGTCGTTGGCGATACTGTTCAGGTTCTCGCCGCTGGACAGCAGCTTCGAAGGCGTGGTGTTGCGCACGTCGGCCCCCGCTTGGATGAGGTCGAATTGCGCGTCGTTGTCGACTTCGACCGTGATCGTCTTCTTCGCCATGTGCTCCCCCGCTGTGGACTGGTGGCGGGCGATTGCCCGCGTGTCAGCCTACAAGATGAGG
>CAZHUY010000042.1:28462-31693 GCA_964535465.1 uncultured Myxococcales bacterium | reverse complement strand
GCGAACAACATCGGGGCGATGGGCTGCGAAGCTGCGGACCACCGGTCGTTCAGGCGACCAGCGATGCCGACAGGGCGCCGCGGGGTGGGACCGTCGCCGTATCCGTCCGGCCAGGAGTCCCCCACGAACGGGAGCCAGCAGACGGGCGTGGCGAGGCCGGTGAATTTGCACGCAATCAGCGGGTGCATGCCAAAGGAATTACCGCCCGAAAAGCTGATGCTGCTGGACAGGTTCGTCGACAAGGCTTCCTGGAGCGTGGCCGTCCACCCGATCCCCTCCCACCCGTAGTCGCCCCACGTCGCCAGCGGAGCGCCCGCCGCGACCTCGATCAGCAGGTCGATTTCCGATAGCGTCCCCATGGCCGTCGAGGTCAGCCACGTCCACGACGGGCTGGCATCTGACCCGGCCGGTATGGTGATGGGCGACCCGACCACGGTGACCAGACCCGTCGCCGGGTCTTCCGTGACGGCGGGGTTGGTGTTGTCGCTCCGCATCAGGTACACGCGATTGACGGTGTAGGAGCTGGTCAGGTGGTTGGCCAGTCCGATTTGCGCGGCCGTGAACGTGTTCGCCGGGCCATTCGGGTAGAGGCGCAACCGGTACGATTTGACGGAATCCGTCACCGGGAAATCGCCGAACGTGTAGAAGCCCGACGACGGCAGGATGTAGGTGTAGTCCGCCTTTGGGCTGAGGTTCGGAACCGGATGCGCGGCCATGTAGGCGCGCGCCGTAGCGTCGGAGGAGGGAAGCTCCCATCCGGTGGCCCCGCGCCGGACAAGGCAGTTCCCGGTCAGGGTTGCGCCTGCGACGCCACCCGTCACGATGGCGTAGGAGCCCTCGGCAGCGGGCTCGAGACTGGCAAGGGCGTCCCAGCTCGCAACCGCTTGGTAGGCGTTCCCACCTTGGAGCTTCCAGCCCATATGGCTATGCCTCCCACACGTAGAGGTTGCCGTCTTGGGTCGTGGCGAAATGCCCGGGTGTCGCGGAAGCCGGAAGCGCCGCGGCGTTGGTGAAGACGCCGACGAAGGGGGCATCCTGCCGCACCCGCCAGGCATTTGACGGGAGCTTCATCGCCCGCCCGAACCCGCCAACCGAGATCGACCCCACAACTACGTCGGCAGAATCCGTCACTGAAAGCGCCGTCGCACCGTCGTTGATGAGGTAGTAGGCGAGAGCGTCCGGCAACGCGGTCGTCACCGGGAGCTTGCACGTCTGCCCAGTGCCGGTGAACCGGATCGCCTGGGGACTTGCGACCGTAAGGGTCGTGATGCCGGTGGCGGAAACTGTCTGGATCCCGCCGCAGGTATTCACCAGCGCGATGTCCGTGGCGGCCATCTCCGCATGAGTCCCCGAGACGAGAGCCAAAGGTTTCCGTGCGGCCATGGCTTAGGCCAGGATCGTGGGATTGCCGGGGAAGAAATCCAGCGCGGTGGCGGAGACCGCGACGCCCAGGAACTGGACAACGTTGCCTGAGGCGCTGGGGGGCGTGGGGGTGCAGCCGCCCGGCGTGGTAGCGAGGTACTGGCGTTGTCCGGGGGTCATGCCGGTGCGCTGTGTGTTGCTCTGGCTCATCCGGTAGACCGTCGCCGGCGCGCCGTTGGCAACCGCGGCCAGGACGAAGCCGTGTGCCTCCTTGCCCGCGACGCTCGCGTCGGCCTTGCGAGCCTTGGCGCCGGTGCTGTCCCAGATGTTCACGAAGTCGCCCGCCACCAGCGCTTCGGACGCGGTGATGACGTCGGTTTCGGCACCGATGCCGACCGGCATGAGGCTGGTATCGAGACGCCCGGTCGCGTCGAGGCCGGGAATCTTCCCGACGTCGCTAGCGCCCACCGATGTGCTGACGGTCGAAACTTCCTTGTGATATCCCGTGGCGGGGTCGACGGTGAGAAACTTGGCCATGGCAGAACTCCTAGATCAGGATGGTGGGTGGTTGGAGGTCGAGAGCGATCTTTGTGGGCGACAGCGCGATGGCGACCTGGCGGATCATGCCCGCGGTGGGAATAGTCTGGGTGAGCTGGCCGGCGCCGGTCTGGAAGATTGGTTCCCCCGGGGTCCAGGTCCATGACGGTTCGGTGACGAATCCGCCCTGCTGGACGGTCACTTCGCCACCGATCGCAGCCGCGTTGAGCGTGAGCCCGATCGCGTCGGGGCCGGTGGCGTGGATCAATCCTCCTGCGCCGTCCACGGTGACCAGGCGGTGTCCAGAGATTGCAGCCCCGGCGACGCCAACCAACGATTCGCCTTGCGCCCCCGGAGGCCCTGGAGGCCCCGGGGGGCCTTGCTGGGCTACTTCGAGGACGGTGGCAACAGGGTTGTCGACGACGGCCGTGGACGGCGCAGCGTTCTCGACGACGACGATCATCTGGTGACTTCCGGCGAGACGCTGAACGTCCCATTGAGGACCCGCGTCACGGTTCCGTCCAGGAATTGGACCTCGAGGTCGAAGACGAAATTTGACGGCGAGTTCCACCGGGTTCCGGGCGCGGGGATGGCTGTGGTCTGGGGCGCGGTCAGCTCAAGATCGATGGCGCCCGTGAGCGGCGCGGGAATCGAACACGAAACATCTGCGATGACGTCGGATGTGGGAGTCGCGCGGATGGACATCCTGGCGATGCAGCCGGTGAGGTTCACGGGCTCCGCCGGACTCCCGGCCTTCCACACGACGCGCCGGCGCCACGTGGCGCCCTGTTCGCATATGAAGTTGTGCACACCGGCAGTCATTTGGGATTCCTGAGCATTCCCCAAATCTGAGGCAAAGCAATCGCGGCGGGGGTGTCCGGGCTGCTACCGAATTCGGAGGGCGCAAAGCGATCCGTATGCACTCGGTGCGCTACCACTCCATGCGCTGATCCCGACGAGGTACACCGTGGTCGTAGAAGAAACGGAAAACTTCATGGGACGGGGGGTTGCCGATCTTGAATATGCCGTTGCTGCCGTCTGTGTGCGCACTGGACACACGGCCTCAGTGCCATCGCTTGCCATCGCAACCGAGGCGCTGATGCAAACTGAGAACCCTACAGGGAGCGTGCCAGCAGGAACACTTTGCGATCCAACTCCACAGACTATCCAGTCGCCAGCAGTCAGGCTCAGGGAAGTGATGTTTGTCGCAACCGAGTCGGTTTGCGTGACGGCGGAGCCAAGCGCGCGCTTGGACTCTAGGAATTGACCAATGACACCAGCTGCTGCGCTCGATCCGTCGGTGACGCCAGTCAGAGGAAACGACGTGGCTGC
>CAZHUY010000042.1:20574-28362 GCA_964535465.1 uncultured Myxococcales bacterium | reverse complement strand
CGTGACATCGTAGGAATCTGCCAGCGCGATCACGCCGGTGCCGTAGGTGGCCTTCAGCAGGCCGCCCGACAGCAGGGGTTCGAGAGCGAGGGTCCCGGTTGCAGTTTTCGCCGCGCCGAACCACGTGGGATTCGTCATGGTCAAAAATGGACCCGTGAGGTTCAGGAGCGCTCTGACCTGAATGAAGTCCAGCGCCTGCGGCGTCGCATCGGTGCCGGTCGCATTGCCGAGCATCGTGCCGGATGGCATCGTCGCCATGTGGGCGAGTGACACCTTCCCCCATGCCGGAGCCACGCCGACGCCACCGGAGCGGAGGACATTTCCTGTCGCTACATCTGCGAGTCTCGACAGCGCAGTAGTGGAGGACGCGTAGAGCAGATCTCCGATGGCGTAGGACGTATTCCCGGTGCCGCCCCGGTTCGCGGCCAGGGTCGTGATCGTGGGCTCCTTCCCGGCGAGCGCCGCCGTGAGCCCCGCCACGTCGGCCTGCGGGATGCTCGCGACGATGCCGTAGGATCCGGCGCCCAGGCGCTTGACGTACCCCGGAGACGACAGCGCGGCGATCGCGGTCAACTCGGCGGACACGGGTTGGTAGTTCGCGGCCGCCCATGCTTCGAAGGCGATCAGCTCGTCCGTGACAGCCTCGATCCCTTCCTCGAAGTGGTTGAGGTTCGCGGCTTGGAGATCCGGCGAATCGGCGTAGTCGACCCAAGCTGTCGGGACGTAGGCGACAAGGCTCATACCGGGATCTCCACGGAATAGGTGGGCACGCTGGCGAGGGACTCACCGGGCGCCGGGAAGCGGAAGTAGCAGGTCTGCCCTTCACGCCCGGGTGGGACGCCCATCGTCCAGGCCGCGTCGGTGACCGCGCCCACGCGGGCGAGGATCGGATGTTTCCCGACGGCGGTGCCGTAGAGCCCGCGGCGGAGCATAGAGCACGACGCGATGGATCCGGCGTCCGACTCGAGGGCGTAGGCCATGAGTTCGCCGTTGACCCACAGAAGCGAGCCCGGGTCGCCTGCCAGGAAGCCGGTCCAAGTGGGCGCCGGGGGCACCAGGGCGCATTCCGAGTAGTCGGCCGTCGCGAAGTCGGCCACCGCGACCTTGAGCCCAGGACGGCACCGCAAACCGGGCTGCACGCGAAGCCTGGCCATGTCCTGCACCAGGTGGCCGGTTGGGCTCGGGGTAGAGCACGTGCCCACCTGCACCCAGCTGGTGGCGTCCCACGACTGCCACACCGCGCACCCGCTCCCCGACGGCGCCCACGAGAGCAGGCACCAGACCTGCAAGAGGCCACCGATGAGCGCGACGAACAGGATCGGGAGATTGATCGGCGTCGGCGTCTGCACGGTCGCCCCGCTGGACCCGCCCCCACCGCGCGGCGGCCGGATCACCAGGCCCGTGATCGGCGCGTCTTCGGCGGTGCACTCGATCCAGTCGCCGTCCTCCTCCTCCATCGACAACAGGCGCACCTTGGTGGCTGCGAGCGTGCCAGGATACGAGATCGTGACGATGTCGCCCACCTCGTGGAGGGCGTACTTCTGGGGCAACGCGAACCGGTACGAGAGGCCGCGCCGTTGCTGGGAGAAGCGCAACCAGGTGCACGCCGCCACCACCTGCGGGTCGCAGATCCATGGCCAGTCGACGGCACTGGCCGGGATGCGGCCTTTGCGCGACACGCTTCCGGCGTCCTCGAGCTGGTAGGGCTCATCGGCGTAGGCGCGGGCGCGGTTCTTCCAGGTCACCCGGAGCGAGTTCCAGTTGCTGTCGATCGCGGGGCGCTCCACCGTGACGCCGTCGCGAAGGTCGCGGGGATCGATGACCACTCCCGTGTTCCAAAGGGGCGTGTAGGTCGCGCCGTTGGCCGTGATCGCGGCGGTCTCGCGCACGCACACCTTGATCGCTCCCCCGGACCGGTACGGCATGGCTCCGGCGCTCTCGAGGATGTCGCACACCAGCGGCCACGCGGCCTGTTGGCTCGTGAGGACCAAGGAGAACTTGATCCCCATTGCCTGACAGTAATTGTCGAACTGTCCCCAGGTCACCGAGTCGAAAACGACGTTCTTGATGTTCAGGCCGCGGATGTCGTCGGCCAGGAGGCGCTTGCAGATCACGCTCGGCAGCACGTCGCCGTAGCCCGAGAACTGCACCACGCGGCGGATCCCGACGGTGTAGGTCGCGATCAGGTCTTCGTTCTCGCGAACGGATGTCAGGACGTCGCCGTTGCCTGCCCAGAACTGGTACTGGATCGAGTTGTTCAGGGCCGTGCCGGGCGAGTAGGTCCAGACGGGTTTCGCCGTGACCTGGCCGGGCTGGACCATGACCATCGCAAGGCGGCGGGTGCGGTAGTCGACGGCGCTGGTGTCGGGAGTGGACGCCCCTTCGTTGTCCCGCTTGCCCATGGCGATGTAGATCTGGCCGTTGCCGTTGTAGAAGGCATGGGCCAGGAACCCGGAGTCGTTCCAGGCGGTGGCGAGGCCCACCGTCCACGCGATGGCCGTGCCGTTCCAGGTGCCGAAGGGAAGCGCCCACACGCCGCCCATGGCGTGGTTCTCGGCGGTGGGTGTGAGATAGTGCCCGTTCCAGTTGCCTCGGTTCTTGAGCACCAGCACGCCGAATGCCCCGCCACCGATGTCGATCAGCTGGGTCGACGCGTCGTTGAGTTGGTCGTAGGCGGCCGACGGCAGGTAGTCGAGGAGCTGGCCGGCGAAGCCGTTGGATTGAAGCCATCCAATGTCCGCCATGTTTCGCGATGGAGTTGAATTCCATCCTGCAAACGCTCCAGATGGAAGGTCCCACTCGATATTTGTTGCCACGACGATGGGGAGTGCGAGAAGCGTGCATTGGATTGCGCCGTTGCGGTCCATGTAGACCGCTGAGAGCAAGGCCTTTCCGCTACCCAGAGGCAGCAACGAAGGCCCCTTTAGTCGGAACGGCTCACCTAAGGCCGCTTCAAGAAGTCCAAAAACAGAATTCCTACTCAAAACGATCAGTTCTCCGCTCGTCGAAGATCCAGGCGTTCCACCTGCAGGCGAAAGCGTCGGTGTTACCCATGCTGTTGCGCCTGTCGCCGAAGCAGGCAAGAAGCCGATCGCTATCCCTTTCGTAGGAAGTCCGGCAGAGCTCGCCCCGGTGAACGTGGATCGACGCTGAAAGCAGATCCAGACCTCGCCGCTGGCGTGAACATTCACGCTCAACTTCCACGCTCCGATGGAGGATCCTTTCGCCGCCAGGGAAAGCGACTGCCCCGCTGTCCACGCCGCGCCGCTGTTTGTGGTCCAGACGTGTGCGATCTGCACCGGGCTCTCCGTGTTGTCGAGGACCGACCACACGACATGCACCGTCGTCCCAGTCGCTGCAATCCGGGGCTGCACCATGGCGCCCGCTGCTGGGCGAAGCGAGGCGTTCGTAGATCCGTCGCAGATCGTCCAGCTCGTGTCACCGCCTTGGCCGCCCAAGGCGTTGAAGAAGACCTTGATCGAGTTCGCCACGCGGTCGAACTTGACCATCCATTGCGCCAAGGTCGCGCCCGATCCCGTGTAGGCGACGTGGAAGTCGGAAACGAAGTTGGCGGGAAGCCCGACCGCGTCTTCGTTGATCGCTGGGGTGGATCCGTCCGTCGCTTGGTGCTGGTAGGCCCCGGTTTGGATGTACGTGCCCAGGCCGGTCCCCGCAATCGCGATGTCAGTCGAAACCTCGTAGGAGAGATCCAGCGGGGATTCGTCGGCGGCCGGGGCGGGCTTGGCCACGTAGGCCAGGGGGTAGGTGATGTGGGCCGAAACGCTGGGCTGGAAGCCGGGATTCGGGACCCCCGTATCGTTGCCGAACTCCTGCGGGATGCTGGCCACCGGCGCTTCACATAGGCCGTAGAGGATTTTCCCCATCTCGTCGCTCGGGATCCATGGGCGCCCGGTCTGCTGGGCCTTGCGGCCATCGCGCAGAATCGTGGATGGGACGCGGTGGTGCCCAATGACCAGCGGGATCGCGGTGCCGTAGTTGGCCGTCGTGATCGGGCGGAACAGGTCGGCGATGCGCCGATTCTCGGAAGTGGGAGCCGGTGTCGGTGCTCGCCGTGAAAGGTCCATCCTACCAATGTGGCAGGTGGCCTACTTCATGCGGGTGTCCGGGCTACTTGCAGTAGACGGTCTTGGTTGTATCTCCAGCGCTGTGTCCTCGAAGAGCTGAGGCGAGAGCTGCGATTTTTACAGAATCCTGGCATCCAACCCGCAAATCTATTGATCCGGATCCGGATCGCGAAAGAAACGCATTCCCTGTCCCATCGTCAGTCAGGAAGGTCGTTGTTTTTCCGTCGCGGCCTGCTGTTATACCCATCACCACGATTGAAACAGAGTCGTTCTGCTCCCACGCCACCCGCACGGTCGGCGAGTCCACCGGCGCGGCCTTCGTCCCACTGAGGACTGTCACGGTCAGGCGCGGGGCTTCGGCACCGGACGGCACCGACGACGAGCTAGTGGTGTCGCACCCGGCCAGGAAGGCGACGAGGGCGAGGGCAAGGATTGTGCGGATCATAGCGTTTCTCCAGGTCAAGGCGTCCGATAGAATGTAACGCTTCCTTTTGCATCACGCCACCCGGTCGTAGACCCACATCTGCCCCGGTCTCCGGCTCTGCTTCCGACGCAAGCGCCCGGCACCTTTCAGGATGTGCGACACGGCCATCTCGTTGGACCGGTTCCGGGGGACCTCGTGTTCCTCCTTCAGCATGGCGAACACCTCGTCCATGGAAACCGGGGTGGGCATGGCCAGGATGTCGGCGCGGGCGGCCTCCCACTCCACGAAGACAAGATCCATCACGCCCCCTCGGGCTGCGGTAAGTCCGGGAAGCCGCCGAAGTTCTGCAGGCTCGAGGTCATCCCGGGCAGCGGCGGGAGGGTGTTCCACAGCGAGCACGCCGGAGGGACGTTCCCCGAATCCTCCATGTCTGTGCGCTTGGAGCACTGGAACTCCAGGTGCGCCTGGGTGCAGTCCCACGGCCACGGCAGCGTGTCGGCCAGCTGGAAATCGATGTGCTCCGCGCTCCCCGTCTCTGTCGTGTCGATCGCCGCCCCGATCTGGAATTGCATCCCCATCATGGCCCCGTTCTGCGGCACCAGCAGCCCCCACGGGGCGAGAGGGAGGTACAAGTAGACCGAGAGCGGCAACCGGATCACCCCCGGCGCCGGGAACGTCACCAGTGCGCCGTCCAGGATCTTGTGCGTCCCGATCGCCCAGGGGGATTCGGAATGCAGCCGCATCGCCACCGGACAGCGGCCGTCGCAGAACGTCCACCGGCATTCCGGAGTGAAGACGCCCACCGGCACCGAACCACCGCCCGCGATCAGCGGATCCGTGCACGACAGCGTGACCGTCTCCATCGACGGCACGGCCTGCCGGACGATCCCCGCGAACTTCCGCAGGGGAGGGGTTGGGACGTAACCATCGGCAGGGATCGCCCCGTCAGGCATGACCACCTGGTCGATCGTGACGAACGCGCCGTCCAGGAGGCCCACGCGGGCGAGCTCCTGCAGAGTGGTCGCGAAGCTGTCGGTACCCTCCCGGTACAAGGCCAGCGAGACCGGAACCGTCCCGGCGAACGAAACCCCGACCTGGGCAACCTCACGCCCCAGCTGCTGCTTCAGCCGCGATCGCGAGTAGGCCACCCCGGGCATCGGCGAGTACACCTCGGGTGATCCGCCGCCCGGCGCCTGCACGGTGAGGGCGTAGGGGCAGGACGTGAGCCGGATCCGGTCCTCGATCGGGACGATAACGGTGTAATCGCCCTCCAGGCCAGAGGTGAACTCCACCACGCGCCCGCGCGCGACCGTGATCGTGATCGCGTCGTAGATGAGCACCCGGCCCTTTGCCAGTTCCGCCGAGATAGCCGCGTTCGTGATCATTCGAAGACCTGCTCAAGTTCCACGGTTCCACCCTTCCAGAGCTTCCAGGCCCACACCTTGATTTCCATCGCGTCCTTCGAGAATCGCACCCGGTAGGCGAAATCGAACGTCGCCAGGACAACAGCTCCGACACCCGGGGGCGTGGAGAAGTCGGCCACCACGCGGCCGCCGTCGTTGACGAGCGTCGGCGAAGCGCTCACACCGCCGACCGTGAACGTCGCGGCGGTCGTGCGCGTGTCGACCCACTGGATCGGCTCCGCCTGATTGCCGTAGGGGAAGGCCGCGCCGCCCAACGGACGGACCAGCGGGAACGCCAGCTGCACGCCGTTGCCGACCCCGATCTGTCGGGCGATGAGCGGGAACCGGCTCGGGTTCGGAGCAACGCCAGGGAGGTACCCGGGCTCGGGTGGGATCCACAGGAACGAATCCGCCTGCCCCTGTCGAGCCATGAAGAACGCCACGATTGTCTGGAGCGCGTCGGTGTCGCTAGTGTCGGGCAGCACCGAGAGCGAGATCTTCCAGGAACGCCTGGGCGCTGCCCAGCGGGACACCCGGAACTCGGTGCCGCCAATGCCGCGCTGGACCTGCGTCGAGAACTGAGGCGTCCCGCTCTCCACCTTGAGCTGGATCCGCTTGCCCATGCCGTCGAACTCGGGAAAGAACGCGTTACTCATGAGAAGGCCACCTGTCCTTGATTCTGGACGATCTTGACAAGGGCACTCCCCTCGGTCTTGAGCAGGCGGATGATGTCCGAGCCCAGCGCGACGGAAGCCGTGTGGGAACCGCCGCCGCCCGCGCCCGGGCCGCCAAGCGAGAGTTCCCCCGATCGGATGCCGTCCATGAAGTTCTTGGGGATGATCCCTTCCCCGCTGTGGATCTGAGCGAGCATGTCGCGGGGCACGCGAGGAGTGCCGACCTCGAATGATGCGAGGGCTTTGGTCAGGGCGATGGAACCCGCGATCTCGCCGGGAGCCATCGCCGCCGCGCCGCCGAACGTCGCGATAGTGGCCAGCGTGGCCGGTGTTGTCCAGAGCGCCGCTTGCGCCGCTGCGATCGGAGCCGTCACGGCCAGCGAGGCCGCCGCCATGGCTTTTGACATCGTGGCCTTCATGATCTCCATCTGGATCCACTTCAGGCCCGCCTGAACGATCCCACCGACAACCGATTGCAGGATCTCCCGCCCGAGGTCCTTCATCCCCTGGGTCAGGGACTTGGTCCGGGTGAGGACGGCGGTCAGGTTGCTTCCGAGGCTTCCCATCGCCGAATCAAATACGCCAGAAATTGTCCGCGCCATTTGTTGGACGCCGGTCCCCAGCGACTTCATGCGCTGGTCGACTTCGGCAAACCACGCGGCATCCCAGTTTGTCCGCTTGACCTCCTCGAATGCCTCCTTCGCCTGAGCCTGGGCCTTCTTGGCTGCCTCCAGCCGCGCGGCCTCGTTCTTGACCGCCTCCTGAGCTTCCTTCTCGTCCCACTTCTTGTTGATCGCTGCCCGTTCGGCGCGCGCCTGGTCGTGCAGGGCCAGCAGGAGTGTTTTGTTCCCGTTCGCCGCGGCCATCTCCCGGTCCATGCGCTGGGCAAGGGCTTCCAGGTCCCGTTGGCGTTCGTCGGTGATCGAGGCCAGGACCGTTTCGCGCCGGACCGTCAAGATCTTGGCAGCGGTGTCCTGCTCGAGTTTGAACTGTTCCTGTGCCTGCTTGATGGCGAGATCGGAAGCGGCTTTCGCTGCCTTTGCATCACCTCCACCGCCACCACCACCGCCCGCGCCCTTCTTCTTGCCAGGGACGTCGATGTCCCCGCGCTCCGCATAGACGCCGGCCATCTTGTCGCCGATGCCGTCGAGGTAGCCCACGGACTGGTCGGCGACTTCCTTGAAGTAGCCCCCCATTCCATC